>DASZMK010000175.1:0-101482 GCA_035551855.1 Solirubrobacteraceae bacterium | reverse complement strand
GCCCCGGTGCGCGCGTACAGGAGGGCGACGCCGATGAGCATCGCGTAGCCGGCAATGCTGTTGGTGATGGCGAAGTTGATCGCCCCCTGGATCGGGGCCCGCTCTTCGATCAGATACCCGGTCAGCGCGTAGGCGGCCGCCCCCATCAGCTCGAAGAAGACGATCAGGTTGAACAGGTCGCCGGTCAGGCTGAAGCCCGCCATCGCCGCGCCGAACAGAAGCATCAGCGCGTGGAACAGCCCGTCGACGGCGTCGAAGTAGCGTGCCGAGTACGCCAGGGCAGCGAGGACGAGCACCGCGGAGAACAGGGCCAGCCCGGCGCCGATCGGATCGACGGAGAGCGAGATCCCGATCGTCACGTCATGGACGGGCTTGAAGCCGCCCATCCAGTAGGCGAAGGGTCGCTGCGCCGACCGCTGGAGCAGGATCGCGCACAGGACGATGACCGTGGTGACG
This sequence comes from Solirubrobacteraceae bacterium, assembly GCA_035551855.1. Lineage (GTDB taxonomy): Bacteria > Actinomycetota > Thermoleophilia > Solirubrobacterales > Solirubrobacteraceae > Palsa-465. Next base: position 101,026 of record DASZMK010000175.1, on the reverse strand, counting down.
CCGGCGACTCCGACGCCGTCGAGGAACCAGCGGCGGCTGAGCGGCCGCAGGATGACCAGCACGGCTGCCGTGATGAACGGCACGACGACGGGCAGCGCAGTCACGTGAGCACCATGGCGCCGACGGGGTCAGTCGCGCAACGGACGCAGATCCGCCGGGTCGACGCTGCCGAAGCGCTTGTGCGCCTGGACGACGAGGGCCAGCAGCAGGGCGGACACGGTCGCCTCGATGACGATGTCGGTCAGCACCAGCACCTGCACGGTGGGGTCGACGAGTTTCCTCACCGGAGGGATGTCGGCCACGATCGGTGCCTGCCCGCCGGAGCGGTAGCCGATGGCAAGCAGGAGCACGTACGTCGCCGACTGCACCACGGCGAGGCTGATGATCGTCCTCACCATGTTCCGGCTGGAGACGACACCCCACAGCCCGACGACGAACAGCCACGCGGCGACGGCGTACGGAAGAAAGCTCATGACGCCTCGCCTGATCGCCTGCGCACGAGCAGGGCCTGATCGAGAAACGCCGTCCACGCGATCAGGAACGCCCCCATCACCTCCAGGCCGACCGCGATGCTGTTGAGGGGCATGAACCCGGCGGACAGCAGTTGCCCGGGGTTGCCGGCGGGGAGGAAGTTCTTGAAGTAGATGGAGGCGAAGACGAGCCCGCCGAGGCCGAACAGGCAGTAGCCGAGCGCGCCGATGCCCTCTGCGGCCTCGAGCGCCCAGGTGGGGCAGACGAGCTTCAGCTCCAGGTAGCGGCCGGCGATCAGGATCGCGGCGGGGGCGGCGGCGAGCACGATCCCGCCCTGGAAGCCGCCGCCCGGGGTGAGCGTGCCGTGGATCACGAGGTACACGCCGAGCGCGATCAGCAACGGGATCAGCAGCAGCGCCGCCAGCCGCACCGCATCGCTGGAGCCGTGGATGCCGTGCTCGGCGGTGTGGTACTCCTCGTCCTCTTCGCGCATGACCCGCAGCAGCAGGGTCACGCCCAGGACGGAGGCGAACAGGATGTACTCCTCGCCCAAGGTGTCGAATGCGCGCAGGTCGAAGTTCAGCGCGGTCACGTAGTCGGTGGCGTGCCGCATGCTGAGCTCGACGCCGTTGACCACCAGGCCGTAGACCCCGTGGTAGTCGCCGAAGTCCGGCAGGCCGCGAAAGCCGATGACGAGCACGGCCGCGAGACCCGGTCCGGCGACTGCGAACAGCGACAGGCGGGCCCGCCGGCTCAATCGGAGTCCTCGTCCGGGGGGCGCGTGCGCTCCTGCTCGGCGACCTTGCGCAGCGTCGCCACGACGAGGAGCGGCAGGCCGACCGTGCCGACCACGATCTCCGACAGCGCGACGTCCGGCGCCTGGAAGGCGAAGAACAGGAACACGAGCGCCAGCCCGTAGATACCAAGGACGAGCGTCTGGCGCAGCGGGTCGTGCATGAGGACCACGGCAGTGCCTCCGAGCGCAACGGCGGCGAGGGCGACGATCTGCACGACGGTCATTGCCCGGTCGGCTCCTCGCGGTGCTTCTCGATCTCGGCGCGCCAGTCGCCGTGCTGGCGGATCCGCAGGCTGCGAGCGGTGCCGTGGACGAGGATGGCGCCGAATACCACGAGCACCGCGCCGGTGGCCAGCGCCTTGTCGCCGATGAGCGAGAACGACTCGCGCACCACGACGCCGACCGAGATGAGCAGCGCGCCGTAGCCGGCCAGCCCGACGTAGTGCAGCCGGTCGTACACATCGCGCATGACGACCAGGCCCAGAACGGCGAGCACCTCAAGCGAGCAGCCGGCGATCAGCAGCACGGTGGCGACGACGGAGCGGACGTTCACAGGTCACGCTCCAACAGGCGGACGAACGCCAGCGCGCCGACCAGCGAGACGAACGCGAACGTCAGCGCGAGGTCGATGAACGGCTGGCGCTGCAGGCCCTCCGACAGCAGCATCAGGATGGTCGTCAGGAGCACGCTGCCCACCTCCAGGGCCACCAGCCCGCTGGCGATGTCGGCCAGCACGCACACCACCAGGCACGGGATCAGTCCCGCGCCGAGCACGGCGGCGGCGATCTCCCACTCGTTCATCCCAGCCTCAGCACGTCGACCCCGTCGGCGCCCCCGCTGGGGTGCAGCTGGTGGGCGAGGATGAGGTTGCGCTCCTGGTCGACGCCGATGACGATCGTGTTTGGGGCCAGCGATCCCACCGCCTCGGCCAGCGCCCGTCGTGCCATGTCGCGTCCGTCGTCCGGGGCGCCGAAGTGAAACGAGCTCGCGCGCAGCTCTCCCCGGGGCCGGCGGGGGGCGACGAGCTGCTGCAGCGCCGCGAGCGAGACCCAGAAGATGTCCGTCGGCACCTGGGCGATCGCCCGGCCGCTCTGGGCGAGCCAGCGTGCGCGCGGACTGATCCCGCGCAGCCCGTTGCGCCAGGCGGTCGCGCAGGCCAGCGCCGCGAGCAGGGTGGCGGCCACCCCGGCGTAGAGCTCCGGGGAGGTCGTCGTGTCGATCAGCAGCAGGTAGAACGCGCCGGCGAACAGAAACGCCGCGCCGAAGGTCCTCGCCACAGCAGCATCACTACCCCTGCGTCCAGTTGGGAAACCCGCGGCGGGGGGCTCAGACCAGGGCGCGGCTGCGGCCGGGGAGGAGCGGAAAGGCGCGCTGGGCCCGCGCCGGCAGGATGTAGTTCGCGCGCTTGAGCACGAACATGAACTCGTTGATGCCGTTGTTGACGGTGTCGGTGATCGACGGATTCTGCAGCTGCGCTGACGTCGCATTCATCGCCTTGCGAGTGGTCACGAAGTCCTCGATGGAGCGCTGGATGCAGACGAAGTGCAGCCCGGCCTGGCCGCCGTCGACGGTGTTGAAGTCGCGGCGGGCGATCAGTGGCTTGCCGTTGCGGCGGGCGCGTGCCGAGGTCTGGGCGTGTCCGATCACGCCGTAGCGGCTGATCGCCTCGCCCAGCCGGTTAGGATCGCTGGCGGCGTCGGTGGTGAACGCGTTCGCCTGCTGGGGCGTGACCTGCGGAGCATACATCCGGGCCACCCGCTCCCGGATGGACAAATTGCCGTACCAGCTCTCCAGGCGCAGGCGCATGTAGCTGACGGCCATGGTCGTGCCGCCGGCGAACGGACCGGTCAGGACCGTGACCGCGTCCTCGCTGGCCTGGTTTCGCTTGTAGTTGGACTTGAAGCCCATGAACAGTGGCGCCGACGCGGCCACCGGACGACCCGCGGGAATCCCGCCGGTGTCCTGGTGGGCGGCGGGCAGGCCGGCGCCGACGAACCCGGTCCGGGTCTCGCGCCACCGCAGGATGTCGGTGATCTTCAACGGTCCTGCGGCGCCCGGCAGGGGCACCCCGTGCACGAGCGCGGCCTCGACGTCGGCCAGCCGGCGCTCGTCATCGGAGGCCAGATGCAGGCACAGGTGGTAGTCGTCGATGGCCGGCTGCTCGAACAGCGACATCGCGGTCGCCCGGGGAATGGGAGAGGCCACGTGCAGCACGCGCTCGAAGTAGTCCGGTCCCCAGCCGGCGGTGAACAGGAGGCCGCCGGGGCTCCAGCGGTAGCGGTGCTCGAGCGTGCGCAGTGACGCCTCGAGCAGGCGGGCGTACGCCGGGCTCGGGCTCCCCTGGACGTCGAAGAACAGCAGGCGGTCAAAGCGCGGTGACACCGGATTGCCGTCGCGGTCACGAGCCAGCGTCGCGTTCCAGGCGTGCTGACGGGCCGGCAGGGCTGGGGCGAGCGGGCTCAGCGCCACTCGGGGGACGGCTACCGAGGGGGTTCCGGAGCCGGCCGTCTCGCCGACGGCGATGCCCGCGGCTGCCCCCGCGGTGGCGAGGCCGGCGGCCCCCAGGAAGAAGCGCCGCCGCGTGAGGTGACGGGCACGCCCGCTCATGCTCCGCGCCAGGTGAAGCTGGTGGTGACGCGGTGGGGGTGCAGCCAGACGCTCTGATATTCGACGTGCCGCGCCGACACCGGCGGGCTGATCAACAGGCTGAGCTGGTACGTGCCCTTGCCCGGCAGTGAGACATCGTTGCCGTAGTGGGGTCCCATGTACTCCGAGATCATCGGCCACAGCCGCTCGTCGTAGACGAGCTTGCCGCCGCGCTTGATCGTCGCCCACACCCCCGCGTACGGGATGGTGACGCCGCTGCGGGCATCGTTGAGGTCGATCATCAGATGGAAGCTCGTGTTCTTCGGCGGCTTGACCATGCGCTCCGAGGATCCGTCGTAGATGACGAATGGGACGGCCGTCATGGCGCGGGCCTGCACCTTCATCCCCTCCCAGGTGGCGGAGGCGAGCATCTGGGTTGGCACCGGTTTGATCCCGGCCACCGAGGCGCCGGAGCCGGTCGACCCGCCGCCCATACTCATCCCGCTCATGGCGGAGCTCACCGCCGCCGCCGAGGATGACGAGCTCGTCGTGGTCTTGTTGGCGCTGGCGCAGCCGGCGACTGCCGACACCGTCAGGCAGGCCAGCGCAGCGCGCCCCGCCACGTGAAACCTTCGTGTTCGCTTGCTCATCTCACATCTCCTGAAACTGAAGTCGACGTCGCGGGCAGGACCGCGCTTGCCACGGCAACCGCGAGTAGGACAAAGGGCAGGCCGGCGTTCGGATCGGTCGCGCTGCCCATGAAGATCCCGCCGAAGCCCTGGCCGAGCACCCAGTAAGCGAGGTTCAGCACAATCGCCAGCACGATGAGCGGGCGCACCCGCCAGCCGGCGGCGACGCCGATCCCAATCACCGCCGAGACGAGCGCCAGAACGAGTGCGATCACCTGGCCATTGCCCTGAGCCCCGTTGGCGACCCAGTCCTGCACGGTGCTGAGCCAGCTCATCCCGGACGGGGCGGCGTTGATGGCGTCGTGGGTGGCGCCGGCGCTGCTGTTGGCGCCGAGCAGCCACAGCCAGGCCATCACCAGCCACAATGCCGCCCATGTGGTCCTGGCGCCGCGGGGGCCCAGCAATCCGCCCGGCCTGGCGTTCGGCCAGACGAGCAGGCCGATGATCGCGTACAGAAGGACGGCACCCGGAGCCCCGGTCAGCGGGTTGGCCATGTTCATGAACAGCATGCCGAAGGCCTCGCCGAACCACCACACCACCAGCGCCCAGCCCAACGAGAGCGCGAGCGCCGGCTTGACCGTGGGGCGGTAGAGCAGAGCGAGACCGATCACGACCTGCGTCAGCGCAAAGAGAGTGTTGAACAGGGTCAGGTTCGTGGCGGCGAGCTTCGAGGCCCAGCGCATGCTGCTCCCCAGCCAGCCGGGCTGGCCGGGCATCATCTGGCTGAGCATGTCGATGAAGCCCTTCGAGTACATGAAGGACTGAAACTGCAGGGCGCCGTCGAGCAGCCAGAGCAGGCCCAGGGCCGTCTGGATCGCGCGGCGGGTATCAGATGCGAAGTACAACCGCAGGCGGCGCAACACTCCGGCATCAGGATGGACGAGGACCGCGCCGCCGGCTCCGGCGGTACTGGTGCTCATATGAGACTCCTTGAGGTTGGCGGTTGAGGGCTAGGCGGACGCTGGGGGTCCGCGGCCTGACCAACCGCCGGCGACCGGAGCCGGCCTGGGGAGCGCGCGACGTGGAGGACGGGGGGCCTGAGCGATACGTCGGCGGGTCCTCGGCAGCGACGACGCGTAGCGCCGGCTGACCTCGCTGAGAACCCAGTCAGCCCCGTGATACACGGCCGCCAGAACGAGGCCGATGCAGGCGGCGGCCGGAATCGACCACCAGCCGCCGTATCCGAAGATGCCGATCCAGCCGGCCGAATGCCCGGGGGCGAACAGGCCCTCCAACGACTCCTGTCCCACGTAGATCATCAGCAGGCACGCGGTACAGGCGAGCCAGAGGGCGGCGAACGAGGTGGTCAGCCGGGCGGTTGACGTCCGCCCGGAGAAGGCCCGTCCGAGGGCGCGCAGGAATCCACCGGCAACAAGGCTGACGACGACGGCGAGCCACGGGACCACGGAATGCAGATAGGAATGCCCCTGGCGCTGGAGCTCGAGGCCGGCGTGGGGGCCGAACGCGAGCAGATAGCGCAGCTCGTGCACCCCAAGCGCGGCAGGTGGAAGGAGCCCGACCTGCGCGAGCCCCCGAAGCGCCGAGCGCCGGTGTGCGCGCACCATATCGCGGAGAAGCTTACCGGCCGGAGCTGCCCGCGGACCGATCCCATGGGATCGTCGCCTGGAGGACGGCCTCGTCGAGCGCGTCCGTCCGCAGGCCGGTGATCTTCTGATACTCGGGGTTGGCGACCATCTGGCTGAACGCCGCCCGGCTGGGGTAGCGCACGAGTAGGACCGTATCCCAATCGTGGCCGGTGGGAGCGACCAGGATCGTCGAGCAGTCGCCGACGTAGAGCACGTCGGCCCCCAGCTCGTCCAGGAACGGCCGGATCCGCTCCGCGTACTGCGCATAGCTGGGCCGGCCGCCGGATTTCATCTTCAGCAGGTTGAGCATCACGACCGGTCCGCCGGGGTCCTCGGCCATGTACCGCTTGAGGTCCTGGCCGGTGGGGTCGACGGGCATCGCTTCAGGGATTCTGGCGGATGCAGGAGCGGATCGCCCTCAGCCCCGGCCGACCAGAGGCATGTTGGTGGCCATGACCGTCATGAACTGGATGTTGGTGTCCAGCGGGAGCTCGGCCATGTGGAGAACCGCCTGGGCTGCGTGACGGACGTCCATCATCGGCTCCGGTTGGCGCGAGCCGTCAGGCTGAAGCGCACCTCGCGCGATGCCCGCCGTCAGCTCCGTCTCGGCGTTTCCGACGTCGATCTGCCCGCAGGCGATGCCGAATTGGCGTCCCTCCAGCGAGATCGCCTTGGTCAGGCCGGTGACCCCGTGCTTGGAGGCGGTATATGCAGCGGCGTTCGGCCGGGGAACCTGTGCGGAGACAGAGCCGTTGTTGATGATGCGACCGCCCTGCGGGCGCTGGTCCTTCATCGCGGCGAACGCCTCCCGGGTGCACAGGAAGCTCCCGGTCAGGTTGGTGTCGACCACCCTGCGCCAGTCGGCCGGATCAAGCTCGTCCAGCCCCGCGGTCGGGCCGAACAGGCCGGCGTTGTTGAACAGGAGGTCGACGCGGCCCCACTCATCGAGCACGCGCTCAAACAGGGACCGCACGTCGGCGTCGCTGGTGACATCGGTGGCGGCGACCAGGGCGATGTGCGGCTGGGGCGCGTGGGCCAGGGTCTCGCGCAGCGGCTCAGTTCGGCGGCCGGCCAGCCCCACCCGCCACCCGGTCCTCAGGAGCGCATGCGTCACCTCTCGGCCGATGCCGGATCCGGCCCCGGTGACGACCGCCACACGGCCCGGTTCGCTCATGCTCCGCATCCTCTCATGGTCGGGGTGGGGCTTGGCACGTTGGGCATGGCCGATGGACCACCATGGGCGCCGCGCTGACGCCTCCTTCAATGCCGTCGTTGCCGCGTGACATCGCCCGCGGCGTGATCCGGTGGGTGGGCACGACGCGCACGCGCCTGAATCAGCGCATCGCCCGGTAGCGGCGGATGAGCGTGTTGGTCGAGCTGTCGTGATGGAGATCAGGGTCGGCGTCGCGCTCGAGCTCCGGGATGATCCGCTGGGCCAGCGCCTTCCCCAGCTCGACGCCCCACTGATCGAAGGAGTCGATGCTCCAGATGACGCCCTGGGTGAAGACGAGGTGCTCGTAGAGCGCGACCAGGGTGCCGAGGACGCGCGGGGTGAGCAGCTCGGCAAGGATGACGTTGGTCGGACGGTTGCCCTCCATCACGCGGTGGGGGACGACGGGGTCCGGCGTGCCCGCGGCGCGGACCTCCTCCTCGGTGCGGCCGAAGGCCAGCGCCTCCGCCTGGGCGAAGACGTTGGACATGAGCAGGTCATGGTGGTCGCGCAGCGGGTTGAGCGACTTGCCGAAGCCGATGAGGTCGACCGGTACCAGCTTCGTTCCCTGGTGGAGGAGCTGGTAGAAGCTGTGCTGGCCGTTGGTGCCCGGCTCCCCCCAGTAGATGGCACCGGTCTCGTAGTCGACATGGCGGCCGTCGAGCGTCACGTGCTTGCCGTTGGACTCCATCGTCAGCTGCTGGAGATAGGCCGGGAACCGCTTCAGGTACTGCTCGTACGGCATGACGCCCATCGTCTGGGCGCCGAAGAAGTCGCCGTACCAGACGCCGATCAGGGCCATGAGGACGGGTAGGTTGCGCTCAAACGACGTTGTGCGGAAATGCTCGTCCATCTCGTGAAAGCCGGCCAGCATCTCGTGGAAGTGGTCCGGACCGATCGCGAGCATCGTTGACAGGCCGATGGCCGAGTCCATCGAGTACCGACCGCCGACCCACTCCCAGAAGCCGAACATGTTCTCGGTGTCGATGCCGAACTGCGCCACCTTCTCCGCGTTGGTGGAGACGGCCGCGAAGTGCTTGGCGATTGCCGCCTCGTCGCCGAGCGCCGCCAGCGTCCACTCACGGGCCGACCGCGCGTTGGTCATCGTCTCGAGGGTCGTGAACGTCTTGGAGGAGACGATGAACAGCGTCTCCTCGGGGTTGAGGTCCCGCGTCGCCTCCACGAAGTCGGTGGAGTCGACGTTCGAGACGAACCGGAAGACCAGGTCGCGGTCGCTGTAGTGGCGGAGAGCCTCATAGGCCATGACCGGACCGAGGTCGGACCCCCCGATGCCGATGTTGACGACGTTCCGGATCCGTCGCCCGGTGTACCCGGTCCAGTCCCCGGAGCGCACGCGCAGCGTGAAATCCCTCATCCGGTCCAGGACGGCATGGACCTCCTCGACGACGTTCACGCCGTCCACGACCAGTGAGCTGCCCCTCGGCATCCGCAGAGCGACATGGAGAACCGGCCGGTTCTCCGAAACGTTGATGCGATCGCCGCGGAACATCGCCTCCGTGCGCTCGCGCAGGCCTGACTCCTGTGCCAGGTCGATGAGGAGCTTCACGGTGTCGTCCGTGATCCGGTTCTTGGAGTAGTCGAGGCACAGGCCGGCACCCTCGGCGACCAGACGCTCGCCGCGGGACGCGTCCGCGGCGAACAGGTCGCGCAGATGACGCGTCCGGATCTGCTCGTAGTGCCGGGTCAGGGCATTCCAGGCGGGTCGCTCGCGGAGCATGGGCGTGCTCGTCGTGGTGCTCATCGGTGTTCTCCGGGCTCGGGTGCGGGGTCGGTCCTGAGGCTATCCGTGCGGTTGCCTCTCAACCGATTCTCGGTCCGAGCTGATCCGGAACCCGGGGATCCCCTTTGTTAACTGATTTGGTTGGGTAACGGCGGCCGACTCGTGTAGAGTCGGTTTCGCTGCCGTTGAGAACAAACGACCAGCCGAGCGGCTCGCGGCCGCGACCGGAGCCGTCAGCGTCCGAGGAAGAAGGAGGCCGCCGCATGACCGTCGACCACAGCACGAGCCATGAGCATGCCGGCCCTGGTTATGCCTCCCCGGAGGCCGCGCGCCGGCAACCGCCGGAGCAGTTCATCTACGTCGCGTCGCTGTACGAGGGAACCGGGATCGATCGCCCGGACTTCATCGCCGTCGTCGACGTCGATCCCTCGTCCTCCGGCTACGGGCAGATCGTGCACCGCACCGAGATGCCCAATGTCGGCGACGAGCTGCATCACTTCGGCTGGAACGCCTGCTCCTCGGCGTGCCATTCGCAGCTGAGTCGCGACACGCTGATCGTGCCCGGATTCCGCTCCTCGCGGATCCACATGCTCGACGTCTCCGAGCCGCGCACGCCGCGGATCAAGAACGTGATCGAGGGCGAGGAGATCAAGGACAAGCTGGGGCTGAGCGCGCCGCACACCGTGCACTGCATGCCCGGCGACATGGTGACGATCTCGATGCTCGGGGACGCCGACGGCAATGCGCCCGGGGGATTCGCCGTCCTCGATGCTCGTGACTTCACGGTCGGCGAGCGCTGGGAGCGGGAACCGAACGGCCTTCAGTTCATGTACGACTTCTGGTACCAGCCGCGGCAGAACACGCTCGTCTCCAGCGAGTGGGGGGCTCCGAACACGTTCCAGGACGGCTTCAACCCGGCCGACGTCGCCGCGGGCAAATACGGACGGCGTCTGCACTTCTGGGACCTCGAGCGGCGGGCGAAGGTGCAGACGGTGGACCTGGGCGATGAAGGGCTCATCCCGCTTGAGATCCGCTGGCAGCACGACCCGGACGCCCTGCAGGGATTTGTCGGCGCCACCCTGTCGAGCAACGTCATCCGCTTTCACAAGGGCAACGGCAGCTGGTCGGCCGAGAAGGTCATCGACGTCGCCAACCAGGAGCTCCAAGGATGGCCGCTCGAGGGCGGCGTTCCCGGCCTGATCACCGATCTGGTGCTGTCGCTCGACGACCGCGACCTGTTCCTGTCCAACTGGCTGCATGGCGATCTGCGCCACTACGATGTGTCAGACCCCACGCGGCCGGAGTTGCGCTCCCAGGTGTGGCTCGGCGGCCTGCTGGGCCGCGACGGCGGTCACCCCAAGGCTCGCGGGCCCCTGACCGGCGGGCCGCAGATGCTCCAGAACTCGCTCGACGGTGAACGGGTCTACGTGTCCAACTCGCTGTATTCGACGTGGGACAACCAGTTCTATCCGGGGCTTGCGGGGTGGCTGACGAAGCTCGATCGCCAGGCCGATGGCACCTACGCCCTGGACCCGGACTTCTTCGTCGACTTCCACGAGCAGGCCGAGGGGGCCCGGCCCCACGAGATCCACCTCCCGGGCGGGGACTGCACGACCGAGATCTTTCAATAGGCGGGGCGCTCACGTGAGGCCGTCGGTCGCCGCGGCGGTCAGCGCGGCTGTACCCGTCGCCTGAGCGCCTGACAGCGACGTGACCAGCGGGTTGGTGGTTGACGCTGGGCCGCCGCCGAGCAGCGCGAGGAGCAGGGCGGGGCTGCTGGACGTAGCGGCACCAGCGGCCGTCGGCGGGCCGGCGCTCGTCGACCCTGACGCGCCGGCCAGAGCGGCCTGCAGCGGGTCGGCGCTGGTCGCCGAGGACGTGGACGGGCTCTCGCCGATCGCCGCTCGCAGCGCCGACTCCCAGTCCTGAGCGGCGGCGTCCGTGCTGGACAGGGGTTGCGCGCCGGCTTGCTGGCCGGCGCCTGTGATGCCAGTGGCGACCGGTTGAGTCGTGGCGGGTTGGATGGCGGCACCGCCGACTGGCGGAATCGACATGGCGCTCCTGAGTTCGAGGGAGGGTTCACCGCATGTCATCGGCGGCAGGACGTCTGCAGTTGAGTGCACGGCGGTCAGGGGTGACTCGACTGCTATCAGTGATGGCAGAGAGCCACGCGCCCCGCGGGGGTCGACGAGCTCGATCGAAGTCCGCGAACCAAGGGAGAACACGGATGGAATACGTCAACCTGGGCCGGACCGGCCTGCGCGTGTCACGGGTGTGCCTCGGCATGATGAGCTACGGCAGGCACGAGAGCCGCGAGTGGGCGCTCGAGGAAGCCGAGGCCGAGCCCATCGTGCGGGGCGCCGTCGAGGGCGGCATCGACTTCTTCGACACCGCCGACGTCTACAACGGCGGCCAGAGCGAGGTGCTGACCGGCCGTTTGCTCAAGAAGCTGTTCGGGATGCGCGAGGAGTACGTGGTGGCGACGAAGGTCCACGGCAGGACGATGCCCGGCGAGAACGGGCAGGGGCTCTCACGCAAGCACATCATGGCGTCAATCGACGCGTCGCTGAAGCGGCTCGAGCTCGACTACGTCGACCTGTACCAGATCCACCGCTACGACCACCGGACGCCGATTGAGGAGACGATGGGCGCGCTGCACGACGTGGTCAAGGCGGGCAAGGCGCGCTATATCGGCGCCAGCAGCATGTTCGCGTGGCAGTTCGCCAAGGCGCAGGCGGCGGCCGACGCGCACGGTGCGACGCGGTTTGTCTCCATGCAGAACCACTACAACCTGATCTACCGCGAGGAGGAGCGGGAGATGATCCCGCAGTGCGTCGATCAGGGGGTTGGCGTGCTCCCGTGGAGCCCGCTGGCCCGGGGGATGCTGACCGGCAACCGGACCCGCTCAGGCGAGCGCAGGACCAGGCGGGCGCAGACCGACGCCTTCGCCGACACCCTGTACATGCCGGAGATCGACTTCGACGTCGTCGAGCGCGCCGACGAGGTTGCCGCGGCGCGGGGGGTATCGACCGCTCAGCTGGCGCTGGCGTGGCTGCTGCACAAGCCGGGGGTGACGGCTCCGATCGTCGGCGCCACCAAGCCGGAGCACCTCGAGGATGCGCTTGCCGCCGTCGAGCTGTCGCTCACGCCTGAGGAGATGGAGCGCCTGGAGGAGCCCTACCAGCCACACGCCATCGCCGGGCACAGCTAGCCGGCGCTGCGTGCCGGTCGCACCGCCCGGGCGCTGGACGCCTCCCGCACCGGCCGGGCGCTGGACGCCTCCCGCGCCGGCCGGGCGCTGGGGGCCGGCGATGCGGCCGGCGCGCCGAGGGCGCCGGGCGCCACTCGCACCGTCAACATGGCGGCCGTCGCCTGCCGGAGCTCGACGCTATAGACCCCGCCGCGGCGCGTCACCACCTGGCGGATCGCCGCCCCCCGCCACTGCCCGTCGCGGCTCAGCCAGCGACCCCCCAAGGTGACCCCGGAGCGGGAGCCCGCCGACGGCGCGGTGAGACGCTGGACGCTGGCGTCGGCGGTCGCGGGCAGATGGAGCGCGACTCGGACCGAACGCCGTCCCTTGTCGAGCAGGACGACGTGGAGGGTGTTCGTCCCCGTCCGCACCCCGTAGGCCTGGAGGTTGAGCGAAGGTCGCGCCCGGGTGACCGGCATCACCAGCCGTGCCTGCGGCCCCAGGGCACGGGCGAAGAAGATCAGCCCGTACAGGAGTGGCCGCGCGTTCAGTCCCCCGGTGTTGAGCGCGAACGGCGCATTGATCGTGTCGGCCCGGACGTGGAGGTTGACGCTGTCAATGCCGGCGTGCAGCAGGCCAAACAGCGCGTCCGGCGCCCACAGGGCGGTGGCGAACGTGTCGCTGACCCCGGCACGGCCGCCGCAGTTGACGGAGTTCAGCTCGGTCATCCGCACGGGGAGGCCGGCGTCGTGTGCCGCGTCGATGACGGGGCGCAGGGCGGCGGCCATGCCCTGGGAGATCTGGGGGCTGAGCACCCGGCCGACGGTGGGGAAGATGTCCGAGGCCCGGTGGACGCAGCCGGACAGCGGGTACCGATGGACGGTCACGATCCCAAGCGACCGCCGGGCGCCGGCGATCAGGGTCCCCACCCATCCGGCGTGCGCGGTCGGTCGCGCCAGCGCGGGACCGGCCAGCATGACGTGCGGCGCCACCTGACCCAGAGCGCGGGCGTAGGCGTGGAAGTCACGCACGTAGTCGGCAGCCGACAGCGCACTCGGCAGCGGGCGACCGAGGTACTGCCTCCCGGCCGTGATCGTCAGCCAGGCGTGGCGGCTGTAGATGTCCGGCTCGTTGCCGACCTCGAGCGCGGTGATGCTGCCGTGGGGGAGCGCTGCCTGCGCCGCCTGGGCCCACAGCGTCGCCTGGGCGGGGGAGTCCGTGATCAGGTTCAGATCGAGGATCAGCCGCACGCCGAGGTGGGTGACGAGCTGGCGTGCCTGGGCCAGCCAGGCCGGCTCGATCGTGAACGCCCACCGCGGCAGGTGAGGCTCACGCGGCTCCCAGAAGGAATGGTCGGCGGAGTCGCCGCCGACGCGGAGGATCATGGGCCCGCCCCCGGCAACGTGCACGAGCGAGATGACGCGCTCGAGCAGCGGCATCTGCGACGCCCACGGCGGGAGCGCCCAGTATTCCGTGGAGAATCCCAGAAACGAGCGCGGCACCGCCATCGTCGGCGTGCGGTCGGAGATCGTCACGTGGGCGGGCGCCGGGGGGAGGGAGCGAGGGCGCACCCGGGGCGCTCGCCCCCCCTCCGGCGCCCCGAACAGCTCTGCCGAGCCGGAGGTCGTGAGCACCAGCGCGATGATCAGCGCAGCCGCGGTGGCCGCGGCCGGCGCCCAGCGCCACCGCCCGCGCGGTCCCGGGGCCGTGAATCGACCGATCATGAGCTCAGTATCGACCTCGGCACGTGATGGGAAAGCGGTCGCAACTCCGGACAAATGCGGTGCACATACCCTCGCAACCTTTCGCGCCCGTGGGGCGGGCGCGGCGGCTGGCCGCCGGTGGTCCTTGGGCCGTAGGTGGCGACGCGGCCGGAAGGGTAGGGTAGGCGCCGATGCCAGGACAGATTCCCGATCAGCAGCCCTCCAACCGCGTCCTCATCGTGTTCGGGGCCACCGGAGATCTCGCCAAGCGTAAGCTCTTCCCCGGGTTCTTCCACCTGTTCCGCGAGGGGCTGATGCCCCGGGATTTCCGGATCATCGGATCAGGCCGGCATTCGCCGGGCAGTGACGATGATTTCCGTCAGATCATCAATGAGGCACTGCAGGAGCACGGGCGGGGCGAGCTGGATGAGCATTGGGGCGAGTTCGCCTGCCGGCTGAGCTTCGTCGCGTCCAGCGCCGATGACGGGGAGGACCTGGCGCGGGCGGTCACTGACGCCGAGCGTGACGTCGCCGCCGAGGGTGAGCGCCTCGTCTACCTGTCCGTTCCCCCGGGGGCGATGCGGGGGATGGTCGCCATGCTCGGCGACAGCGGCATCGCCGATCGCTGCTCGCTCGTCGTCGAGAAGCCCTTCGGCCACGACGTCGACAGCGCGCGTGAGCTCAACGCGGCGCTCCACGACGTGCTCGATGAGGACTCGATCTACCGCATCGACCACTTCCTGGGCAAGGAGGCCGCGCAGAACATTCTCGCGCTGCGCTTCGCCAACGGCATGTTCGAGCCGATCTGGAACCGCGACCACATCACCTACATCCAGATCGACGTCCCCGAGGCGCTCGACATCCAGGGGCGCGCGAACTTCTACGAGGAGACCGGCGCCTTCCGGGACATGGTCGTGACCCACCTGCTGCAGATCCTGGGAATCGTCGCGCTCGAGCCGCCCACGCGGATCGACGCCGATGGATTGCACCTCGAACGGACCAAGCTGTTCGACTCGATTCGCCCGCTCGACCGGGAGCGGGTCGTCTTTGGACAGTACGACGGGTATCGCGACGAGAACGGTGTTGCGGCGGACTCGCGGGTGGAGACCTTCGCCGCGCTCGAGGTGTACGTCGACACGTGGCGCTGGAGCGGTGTGCCGTTCTACCTGCGCACCGGCAAGTCGCTCGCCGCGGGACGGCGCACGGTCACGATCGGCCTGACCGAGGCACCGCTGCGGATCTTCCCCAACCAGGACCCCGGCAAGGTCGTGCGGCCGAGCGAGCTGGTGTTCGAGCTCTCCGACGATCCGAAGATCAAGATCGAAGTCCAGGCGAAGATCCCAGGGCCGGTGATCGACCTGGGACGGGCGGCCCTCAGCCTCGATGTCGACAAGGCATTCGGCGGCGCCGACGGACTGGAGGCGTACGAGCGACTGCTGCATGATGTGATGCTCCGAGAACGGCTGCTGTTCACCCGTGCCGAGCAGATCGAGCGGCTGTGGGAGGTGTGCACCCCGGTGCTCGACGATCCGCCGGAGGTCCAGCCGTACGCCCAGGGCTCCTGGGGGCCGGAGGCTGCGCTGAAGCTGGCCTGCGGGCCCGGCTGGCGCCTGCCGGACGGCGACGGCGCCGAGTAGCGCGCGGTCGGCGCCGGGTAGCGCGATCGGGGCCGGCTAGCGCGCTCGGCAGCGGGTCGCCTCAGGTCCCGTTCGTCCAGGCGGTGCTGCGCTCCCACAGCTCGCCGGCCAGCTCCGGCGTCGCCACGGACGCCGATGCCTGGCGGCGGCAATCGACGTAGTAGCCGCCGCTCTCGGAGGCGGGCTCCGGAGAGGTCGCGCAGTACAGGGTCGTGCGGGCGCCGTCGTCGGTGGTGCCCATCCGCAGCTTGATCAGCGGGCGGATCGGCCAGGGGACGCGGCGCCAGATGTCGGAGGCGATGACGCCGGGGTGCAGCGAATAGGTGGTCACGCCCGTTCCCGTCAGGCGGCGGGCCAGCTCCTGGGCATGCAGGACGTTCGCCAGCTTGGAAACGCCGTACTCCGGCATCCCGGTACGCGAGCGGGTGGGGCGCCGCGCGGCATCGAAGTCGATCCCGCGGGCTGAACGGTGGGCATCCGACGCGACGTTGACGATGCGCGCCGGAGCGCTCTGGGCCAGGCGGTCGACGAGCAGCGCCGTCAACAGGAACGGGCCGACGTGGTTGGTCCCGAACGCCAGCTCAAAGCCGCTGCCGGTCATCCCCCGCCGGCCGGCGAGGCCGGCGTTGTTGATGAGCACGTGCAGCGGCCGGTCCAGGGAGAGGAATGTCTCAGCACACTCCCGCACCGAGGTCAGATCGCCCAGGTCGAGGGAGAGGTATGTGAGCTTGTCGTTCCCGGTCTGTGTCGTGATCCGGTCGATGACGGTGCGCGCCTTGGACTCCGACCGGCAGGCGAGGAAGAGGGCGGCACCCCGCGCGGCGAGCGCGCGGCTGGTGGCGAGTCCGATCCCGGTGTTCGCTCCGGTGATCAGGATCGTTCGGCCGGCGAGATCCGTCATCGAGACTCGGGCAGCCACCCCGGCTGACACGGCGTGGCCACATCGTCGGCGAGGCCGGCGTACGCCTGGCTCGGATCACGGGTCTGGTGCAGGACGCCGGCACGATGGCGACGCGCCAGCTCGGACACCGGGTACACGACCTCGTCACTCAGCCGGGTGCCGACGGCGAGAATCGCACACGGGCCGTCGCCGGCGCCGACGAACACGTGCTCCGTCCACGGCGGGCAGTGCACGAAATCCCAGGCATTCAGCTGCCGCTCCTCGCCCTCGATCAGGAGCAGGCACGTCCCGTTGAGCACGAGGAAGTCCTCCTGCTCGTTCTCGGCGTGGTAATAGCAGGACGGCTGGCCCGGCTGCAGGACGCCGATGTTGAAGCCCACGGTCGGAAACGGCGTCTCGCCCTCGAACCGCGTGTAGGCACCGAACTCGCCGCTGAGCCAGCGGGCCTCGCGCGCGTTGAGGACGAACCAGCCGTCATCCTCCGGCACCAGGCCACCCGGGCTCCGGCGCAGTGGGGCCTCATCCGGCATGCGGGCATTATCACCGCTGGCCCAGACCCGGTGTCCCGGTTGGCCACTACTACGATCTCGCCGCATGACCCTGGTCAGCCAGATCCTCGCCCGCCGCATGCGCCTGCCGCGACCGCAGACCCTGGACGTCATCTGCCGGCGCGACCTGCCCGCGACGATGGACGACGGAGCGGTGCTGCTGGCCGATCGCTGGGTCGCGCGCGGGGCCGCGGAACGTGCCCAGCCGACCGTTCTGGTGCGCTCGCCCTATGGGCGGCGGCAGTTGGTGGGGATGCTGTTTGGACGGCTGCTGGCCGAGCGGGGCCTGCAGGTGGTCATCCAGAGCGTCCGCGGCACATTCGGATCAGAGGGCGAGTTCAGCCCGTTCGACGAGCATGAGGACGGGCTGGCGACCCTGCGCTGGCTGCGCGCCCAACCGTGGCACGCCGGACGCTTCGGCACGATCGGCCCCAGCTATCTGGGATTTGTCCAATGGGCCATCGCCGGCGAGGCCGGCGAGGACCTGGCCGCGATGTCAGTCCACGTCAGCGCCTCGCAGTTCCATGGCCAGACGTACGCCGGGGACAGCCTGTCGCTGGAGAATGTCGCCTCCTGGATGGTCATCATCGCGGGGCAGGAACGGCGCTTCGGCCTGCTCGCCATGGGGCGGGCGCTGCGGGGCCTGCCGTCACACCTCAGGCAACTGCCGCTCGCCGACCTCGACGAGCGGGCCACCGGGGCGGCCGTCGGCTGGTATCGCGAGGCGTTTGCCAGGCCCGGCCGAGACGACCCGTACTGGACACGGCGCGACTTCTCGTCCTCGGTTGCCGCCATCCGGGCGCCGGTGCAGTTCGTGGGGGGCTGGTACGACATCCTGCTGCCGTGGATGCTGGCGGACTTCGAGGCCCTTCAGACCGCCGGCCGGGCGCCCCAGCTGCTGCTCGGCCCGTGGAGCCATACCGCTCCCCAGCTGGCGGGCGCCGCGGAGCGAGAGGGACTGGGCTGGCTCCGCGCCCACCTGCTGGGCGACGACCGGCTCGTGCGCCGCAGCCCGGTCCGGATCATGGTGACGGGCGAGCGATCAGGCGGCGGTTGGCGTGACCTCCCGTCGTGGCCCCCGCCCGGCGGGCGCGAGCGCCGCCTGTACCTCGCCGACGGGCGCGCCCTTCGTGACGACCCGCATGCGTCCTCCGGGGGCGGGGAGGGTTACCGCTACGACCCCCATGACCCAACCCCATCGCTCGGAGGCCCCGCGCTGCTGTCGCGTGACGCGGTTGTCGACAACGCTCCGCTCGAGGCTCGGCCGGACGTCCTGGTGTACACGGGGCCCGTGCTGGAGACGACCTTGGAGGCGATCGGTCACGTTGCCGTGGAAATCTGGCTGCGAGCAAGCCGGCCGTATTTCGACGTGTTCGCTCGCGTGTGCGACGTCGATGCCGCCGGCGTCTCCCGGAACGTGTGCGACGCGTTGACCAGCGTGGCTCCGGCGCGCTACGCGCAGGGCGACGACGGCCCGTGGCGGGTGGCCTTCAACCTCTGGCCGATGGGCCACCGGTTCGCCGCCGGCCACCGGATCCGGCTCCAGGTCTCCTCCGGCGCTCACCCGCGCTACGCCCGCAACCCCGGCACCGGCGAGGATCCGGCGGCCGCCACCGCCGAATCGATGCGGCCGGTGGACATCGAGGTGCTCCATGGCGCCGAGCACCCCTCGGTGCTCGTGCTGCCCGTGCTTCCCGGCGCCTGATCGGTCGCGCGCCGCCTGAGCGGTCGCGCGCCGCCTGATCAGTCGCGGGCCGGCTGGCGTGAGGTTCGGCTGTGGTCCGGCTGCGCGGGTCGGTTGCGCCGGCGGCGGGGGCGTCTGCCGCGGGCCGGGTTGTCCGGGTGAGTGGGCCGGTGGTGACCGGTGCGAGCCGGGACCGGCTTGGGCCGGTCAGACCGCCGATGGTCACTCCGGCCGCCGCCGGAGACAAGACCGTGCTCGATTCCCAGATGGTCGGCCAACGCGGCCAGCTCCCGGCGCTCATGCGATTCGACGAGCGTGATGCCGACGCCGGAGCGGCCCGCCCGCCCGGTGCGGCCCACGCGGTGGACGTACGTGTCGTGGTCGGCGGGCGGATCGAAGTTGATCACGTGGGAGACGCCGGCGACATCGATGCCGCGGGCGGCGACGTCGGTGGCGACGAGCGTGTCGACGGCTCCGGATTCAAACCGCGACAGGGCGACCTCGCGCTGGCGCTGCGACTTGTTGCCGTGCATGGCCACGGCGTCCACGCCTCGGCTGCCGAGGCGCTTGACCAGGCGGTCGACGCCGCGCTTGGTCCGCACGAAGACGAGCGCGAGCTCCCGGTCGGCCTCCAGCTCTGCGACCAGGGCCTCGATCCGGTCTCCGGCGGCGACGGGAACGAAGCGATGCTCGACGTCGGCCGCGGCCCGGCGGCCGGTCGGCCCGTGCTCGTGCCGAGCGGCATCGGCCGTGTAGTGCTGCGCGATCGTGCCGGCTTCGCCGTCGAGCGTGGCCGAGAAGAAGAGGGTCTGGCGCCCGGGAGGACATGCGCCGACGATGCGGTCGACGGCGGGGCGGAAGCCCATGTCGAGCATCCGGTCGGCCTCGTCGAGGACCAGCAGCGAGATGGCGTCCAGCGTGAACGCGCCGCGGGCCATGAGGTCCTCGAGGCGGCCGGGTGTCGCCACCAGGATGTGGGAGCGAGCGGCCTGCTTGGCCTGCTTGACGAGGCCGACGCCGCCGTAGACGGCGGTGACCGAGAGGGCCCGAGCGTGGGCGATGCTGCGGATGTCGTCGGCGATCTGGGTGGCGAGCTCGCGGGTGGGCGCGAGGATCAGCGCGGCCGGTCGCGGGCCGTCGGATTGGATGCGATCGACGAGGGGGATTCCGAACGCGAGCGTCTTGCCCGAGCCGGTGGGGGAGCGGGCGAGGACGTCGCGGCCGGCGAGAACATCGCTGATGACGAGCCGCTGGATGGCGAACGGCTCGGCGACCCCCTCCTGGGAGAGGGCGTGGACGACGGCGCGGGACACGCCCAGATCGGCAAAAGACTGCATGAAGATGAATCACTCCTTGGCGGCAACGGTGGGCCGCGAACGGTTCAGGGAGGCGTGGCTGACCTAAACCGCGGACTGCGGGACCCAAGCGAGCTGCCTCGCGGCCGGGGGACCGACCGCTGCACCTGAACTTAGCAGGGGTTTTGAGTGAGGGCTCAGCCGACCAGGGCGCGGACGTCGTCGCCGGGGCGGATCGCGCCCTCGCTGAGGATGTCGGCGCGCAGCCCGCCGCGGTGCGCCAGCTCGCGCAGGACGGGTCGCCCGGCATAGCGCTGGACGACCGTGCAGGGCTCGCACAGCCGCATCCCGCGGCATCGCACCTCGCCGACGGTGAACTCGTGGCCCAGGAGGTCGTTGAGCGCGATGCCCCGGGTCACGAGATTGCGCCGGTGCTCGTCGGGGCCGAGCGCCGGAGCGAAGGACTCGCACACCTCCGCCTCGATCAGCGTCAGCGCGCTGCCGGGGGGACCGGACGGGAACGTGCCGGCGCCGGCGACGTAACGGTCGCCGTCGAGGCCGCGTCCGGGCAGCGCGTGGGCGACGTCGAGCGCGCGGGCCGGCTCGCCGGCCGATAACGCCACCCAGATGCCCTCCACCCGCCCGGTGTCGCCGGGCGCCTCCGGGAGCGCCGGCCGGGCCAGGGCGATGTCGGCGGCGGCAATGAGGTAGCCGTCAACGATCCGGGGGTTGTCGACCTGACCGTCGCCGGCCGGATCCCAGACCACTCCGGAGGGCACGCCGTACATGACGACGAAGCGACCGGGGTGGCTGGCCGGTTCAGGAGGCGAGATGCGGGCGATCCACGGGCCGGCCCAGGAGAAGGTCGCGGGGTCGGAGACGCGGGCCATGCCCAACCCCATCCCGCCCAGCCAGCGGGAGACGAGGCCGATCGCCGTTGGGTCCTCGTCGGGATCAAGTGAAGGCAGTTGCCGTGGGTCGAGCTCGAGCACGCTGGCCAGGCACGCCGCCAGCGACTCCCGTGCCGGCGTCCCGGCCGGTTGGGCGTGCCGCAGCTTCATCGCAGACCCAGGGTAGTGGCGCAGGGCCCTGCCGAATGGGGACACGCTCGAGAACCGGCCTGCGCGGGCCCGGACGCCTCCCACAGCGTCCGGCTCCGCTTCCCCTGTTCCCTGGGGGCCGGCGTGGCCGACCGGGTCTGGACCGGGAGCCGCGTGACGGTGGACACCGTGGGACCGACGATGACACCATCGGACCGACGGTGACACCATCGGTTTGCTGGAACGCTCCGGGTTGCCGAAACTGCGCGAACCCGCCTTGATCCAAGCCCCTGGAGGGCGCTGAAGGCGGTCGGCCGAGGGCGCCTGTACTTCGGATTTCAGCATGCACGTTGCGCCAAACCAGGACGGCGCCGGATGATTTGGCACCACGCGCACGCTCAGCCCCGACTATGCGCCAGATCTCCCAGCAGCGATCTGATTTGGCGCATAACGCGGGTCGTGCGGCCCGCAGCTGGGTCCCGCGCGGCTCGCCCGGCTCGTCGGGGCCCGCCCGGCACGCCCGGCCCGCTCGGCACGCCCGCAGCGCGAGCCGCGTCGCGCTGCCGTCCGCGCGTCGAGCGGGCGGGTGGGCCTCCGGAACGGGTGCGCTACCAGGCCTGGGCGCCGCCGCAGTGGGGGCAGTCGACCGACGTCGAGACCGCAGCCTCGAACACGAATCCACATTGGCATGAGTAGATGGCGTGGTCCTGGGGGACGCCGGCTTCGCGCCGGCGGCGAGCAGGATTGGCCGTCTGATTCGTGACGGTCACTTCCGGAGCCGTGGTCGGAGTCTGTTCCCGCTCTGCGACACGCCCCGGTCGCCCTTCGCGGTGGCGCCGGATCCTGCCGGCGCCGGATTTGCTTCTGGCAAGCACTGTCATATCACCCAACGCCATCGGTTGGAGAAGGTTTCGCCCGCGGGCCGAACTCTCCTGGCCATTAACGCGACGTTAATAAGGTCCGCCGACGCGACCTTTCCCGGACGGCCCCTCCGGAGCGCGCCGGGTAGGGCGCCCCGTACCGGCTCCGGGGGCGACGGGGACGGCGGCAGGCCGGTATGTGAAAATGGGGCGCCGCATGGATCCGAGCCGCAAGCGCGCCATCCGTCTCACCGTCGCCCTCACCGCCGCGCTGCTGCTGGCGTCGGCGCTGGTCTACACCAGTTTCGCCGCCGGTCGCGACGAATTGACCGCCTCCCAGCTGCTCAAGCGAGGCCACGCCGGAGCGACGTACATCCTGGCCGGCACGGTGCTCAACAACTCGGTGCGGCGCCAGGGGCAGTTCCTGTACTTCCGGGTGCGCGACCCCAAGCTCCACGTCTCGGTCCCGGTCCGCTACACCGGCGAGATCCCGGACCCGTTCGCCCAGGGTCGCGCCGTGCTCGTCGACGTCCAGAAGGGCGGCCCCACCGGATGGGTGGGCCAGCCCAACTCCCTGACGACCAAGTGCCCGTCCAAGTACCAGGCCGCGTCGGGGTCCTACTGATGCCCGGAGTCACGGCTCACTGATGGCTCTCGTGGGGCGGACACTGCTGGTCCTGGCGATGATGACCGCCGCCTACGGCGCGGTCGCCTCGATCTACGGCGCCCGCAGCGGCCGCCGCGAGTTCGTCGACTCCGGTCGGCGGGCGATGTACGCCCTCGCGGGGATGGCGGTCATCGCCTTCGTGATCCTCGACGTCGCCTTCATCACCTCGGACTTCTCCTACAACGTCGTCGCCAGCGGCTCCAGCTCGACGACTCCCACGCTGTACCGGGCCGCCGCCATCTGGGCCACCCAGCAGGGGTCACTGCTGCTGTGGGTGCTGCTCCTCTCCTGCTGGTCCAGCCTGGCGCTCTTCCTCACGCGCCGGCGCGTCCGCGAGATCGTCCCGTACGCCCAGGCGGTGCTCTTCGGCATCGCCTTCTTCTTCACGGGACTGACCACGCTGTTCGCCAACCCGTTCAACACGAGCTCGACGCCGCCGAGCGAGGGCGCGGGGCTGGATCCGCTGCTCCGGCACACGACCATGATGGTCCATCCGCCGATGCTGTACTCCGGGTACACGCTGATGCTCGTCCCCTTCGCCTTCGGGGTGGGCGCGTTGATCAGCGGCCGGCTCAACGCCGAGTGGATCCAGGTCACGCGCCGGTTCGCGCTGGCCGCGTGGCTGTGCCTGGGCGTCGGCATCCTGCTCGGCGCGCGCTGGTCCTACACCGAGCTGGGCTGGGGGGGCTATTGGGCCTGGGACCCGGTCGAGAACGCCGCGCTGATGCCCTGGCTGGCGGTCACCGCGTTCATCCACTCGGTGATGATCCAGGAGAAGCGGGGGATGCTGAAGGTCTGGAACGTGTCGCTGATCCTGACCAGCGGCACCCTCGCCGTCGTCGGCACCTTCCTCGTGCGCTCGGGGATCCTCAGCTCGATCCATGCGTTCGTCAGCGACCCGACGCTGAACATCTCCTTCGTCGCGCTGATCTCGGTGATGGTGGTCGGTTCGCTGTACCTGGTCATCCTGCGTCACGACAGCCTCAGATCGGATGCGCAGCTGGACTCGCTGTTCTCCCGTGAGGCCGTGTTCCTGTTCCAGAACCTCGTTCTGATCGCGCTCGCCGCGGTTGTCTTCTGGGTCACGTTCTTTCCGCTCGTCTCCGAGGCGATCACCGGCACGCAGGTGTCCGTGGGGCCGCCGGCGTTCCGGCCGTTCGTCGTCCCGCTGGCGCTGATCGTGGTGCTGCTGTCCGGCATTGGGCCGATCATCGCCTGGCGCCGGGTGACCCCGGCCAAGCTGCGGCGGAGCTTCGCCATCCCGTTCGTCGTCGCCGTCGCGGTGCTCATCGGGCTGCGGTTCGTCTCCGGCGTGGACCAGCACCTGGCGGCCTACCTCATGTTCGGACTGGGCGCGTTCGTCCTGGCCAGCGTCGCTCAGGAGTTCTTCCGGGGCATCCGGGCGCGCCGCGCGATGACGTCGGCGTCGGTTCCGGGGGCGCTGGTGGCGCTGGTCGCCCGCAACCGGCGTCGCTACGGCGGCTACATTGTTCACGCCGGCGTCGCGGTCGCCCTCATCGGCGTGGCGGCCTCGACGAGCTTCCAGCACCAGCGGACCGCGACGCTGAAGCCGGGACAGAGCGTCCGCACCGACGGCTACACGTTCAAGTACGTGCGCGCCACGTCCAGCGCGACCGCGGAGAAGATCTCGTTCGGCGCCGTGCTGGCGGTGACCAAGGGCGGACGCCCGGTGACGACGCTCCACACCAGCTACGGCCTGTATCCCTCGCTGGATCCGATGCATCCGATCGGCCGCTTCTTCAACAGCAACTCAACCGAGAGCCAGGTGGGGCTGCGCTCCGGCGCGCTGCGCGACCTCTGGGTCGTCATCTCACCCAACATCGCCCCGCTCAACAAGGAGATCAACCAGGGAGACGTCGTCCTGGGCCGGGCGATCATCGCCGCCCAGCGCCTGCCGGCGGCCCAGCAGGCGCGGCAGCTGAACACCATCTACGGCCTCCGGGACCTCGCCATCAGGGAGATTGCCCAGCACTTCGTCAGCCATCCGTGGTCCTCGACGTTCCTGATCGAGGTGTCCCCGCTCGTCATGTGGCTGTGGATCGGCGCGATCATCGCCGCGCTCGGCGGCCTGGTGGCCCTGTGGCCGGTCCCGCGCCGGGCGAAGACCCGCCTGCGGATGGCGGCGCCTGCGCCCGCGCCCGTCGATGTGCCGGCGTCGGCCGCGGCGTCGCCGGAGCGAGAGCGCCAGCTCGTCTAGCGGCAGGAGGGCTCGGACAGTGCTCGCCTATCTGATCGTGCTCGTGATCCTGGCGGGCGCCATCTACCTGATCTCGGCTCCGTTGCGGACCGCGCGGCAGGAGACAACCGCCGATCGCGATGCGGCCAGGGTGGCCGAGCTGGAGGCGGCTCGCGATGCCAAGTACCGCGAGATCCGTGACGCCGAGCTGGATCTGCACACCGGCAAACTGTCGGTCGAGGACTACGAGGCCATCGATCGGACGCTCCGCGCCGAGGCGATCGAGATCCTCCACCGGCTCGACGCGGTCCCGGCGCACACCGAACCCGTCTGAGTACCATCCGTGGCGTGACCGCGATTCTCGACGTGATCCAGGTGTTCCTGTCCGCGGGCTTGATCTTCCTGATCCTCATGCACTCCGGTAAGGATGCCGGCCTATCCGGTGCCTTCGGCGTCGGCAGCGGCGCCGGCCCCCTGGGCGGCGGGTCGCTCGTCGAGCGCAACCTTAACCGGTGGACGATCCTGTTCGCCGTGCTGTTCGCGATCAACACGATCGTGTTGATCAAGGTCGGCTGAGCGCCGGCCGTAGAGCGCGTCTCAGCGGTCGCGCTCGCCGCCGAGGCGGTCGACGAGGCGCAGGAGATCCAGCGGGCTGAACGGCTTGGTCAAAAACAGGTCCGCGCCGGCCTCATCCGCCTGCGCCTCCATGCGATCGCCGTGAGCCGCCGTCAGGATGACGATCGTCGCCGAGCTGGTGGCCGGGTTCGCGCGCATCTCCCGGCAGGCCGCGATGCCGTCCATCCGGGGCATGTCGACGTCCAGGAACACGATCGTCGGCTGGGTGCGCTGCGCCACCTCCACGGCCTGGACCCCGTCGGCGGCCTCGTAGAGCTCGAACTCGGAGACGTCCTCCAGCGTCGTGGCCACCAGCTTGCGGATGAAGGGATCGTCGTCGACGACCAGGACCGCGTGTTTCACCAGGAGTCCCTGCCGATCTGCACGAACGTCGTGTCATCGATGCTGTTGAACGCGTCGATGACGGTGGGGTCGAAATGGCTGCCGGCCTCGCGCGCGATCATCGCGCGGGCCTGGTGCAGGGGGAAGCTGGGCCGGTACGGCCGGTCGGTGGTCAACGCGTCGAGCACGTCGGCCACCGCGAACACCCGGGCCGTCAGCGGGATCTCCTCCTCCGAGAGACCGTCCGGATAGCCCCGGCCGTCCCACCGCTCATGGTGTGACCGCACCACCTCGGCCGCACCCGCCAGGAACTCGATCCCGCCGATGATCTCGGCGCCGATCGCGGGATGGCGCGCCATCAGCGCCCGCTCCTCGGCCGTCAGCGCCCCCGGCTTGTAGAGGATGGCGTCAGGCACCGCCACCTTGCCGATGTCGTGCAGCAGGAAGCCGAACTCCATCTCCGGCGCGTCCGGCCGCGGCAGGCCCACGGCCCGCGCGATCTCGATCCCGTAGGCGGCGACCCGCTCGGCATGCTTGCCGGTGTAGGCGTCGCGGGCCTCGACCGCGTTCGACAGCGCGCGCACGGTCGCGCGGTACGAGCGGGTCAGCTGCTGGGTGAGGGCCCGCTCCTCCTTGAACGTCTCCCGCAGGTCGGCCGCGTACCGCTCCAGCTGAAGCTCTTTGTCCGCGGCCTCGCGCTCGCGGCGCGCCAGCTCGGCACGCAGACGGGCGATCTCCCGCGTCAGCTCAGCCTCGGTCCCCAGCTCCACCGGCAACTTGGCTCGCTTGTTCGGGAGTTCCACGTAGTGCGCAGAGCAGTGCTTGTGCCGCGTCCTCCACCGGCACGACCTCCATCCCTAAGTTGACGATTCCAGACGGCGTCGGCGACGCTCCGTCTGAGAATAGGATCACCGCTCGTCTCAGGCGGCGTCCCCGCAGGTCGAGAGCTTGCAAAACCGCCTGGGGGTTGCGTATTCCTACATCGATGAGTGCGACCTCAAAGCGCCGCTCGCCGCACACCCGGGCGGCCGCGCCGCCGCTGCTCTCCCACTGGTGTTCGATCCCCAGCTCGTCGAGGGCGGGTTCGAGCGACGGCTGCAGCTCCTCGCGGCCGACGATCAGGACACGGGACCGCCCGGCGCGGACGGCGGCGGCGAGAACGTTGCGCAACTCGTCGGCATCGATCGGCTTGTCGACGACCCACTCGCCGGCCAGCTCACTCCGTGAGGAGAACACCGAGACGAACACGATGGGGATGGAGCGCAGCTCCGGGTCGGAGCGGATCCGGCGCAGCACCTCCAGACCGTCCATGCCCGGCATCAGGATGTCCAGGGTGACCGCGTCGAATCGCTCGTCTCGCAGGCGCTGGATCGCCTCCTCACCGCTGGCGGCGATGCTGGACTGAACGTCGAGCGGCGCCAGCTGATCGGCGATCAGCTCGGCGACGTCGAGCTCGTCGTCGACGATCAGGATCCGGCGGCCCTGGATGACGTCGAGCGAGTCCGCCCGCTCCGGGGCGGCGACCGCCGCTGGGATGAAGACGTGGAAGGTCGTCCCCCGGCCAAGCTCACTCTCGACCTCGATCTCGCCATGGTGCATGTCGACGAGCGACTTGACGATGGAGAGGCCCAGCCCAGTGCCCGGCGTCGTGGCGCTGCTGCTGCGGGCCCGGTAGAAGCGCTCAAACGCGCGCCCGGTCTCCTCCGCCGACATCCCGACGCCGGAGTCGGCGACGGCGATCCTCACCCACGCCCGGTCGGCCTCGGCCCCAATGTGGATGCGCCCCCCCTCCGGCGTGTACAGGTGGGCGTTGGTCAGCAGGTTGCCGATGACCTGCCGGATGCGTTCGGGGTCGGCCATCGCCAACGGCAGCGTGGGGGCGACGTAGACGCCGAGGTGCTGCTGCTTGGCATCGATCCGGGCTCCCATCAACTCGGCCAGCTCTCGCACCGCCTCGCCGACGTCGATCGGCCGGAGATTGATCTCGACGTGATCGGCCTCGATGCGCGCCACGTCGAGCAAATCGTTGACGAGCTCGACGAGCCGCTCGGTGGATCGCTTGATGATGTCGACGAACTCTAGATGGCGGGCCGACATGCCATCGGGGCTTCGCTCCAACAGTTCCACGAAGCCCTTGATCGAGGTGAGCGGGCTGCGCAGCTCATGCGACGCGGTGGCGACGAACTCGCTCTTGGCCCGCTCGAGCTGAGCCCGCTCGGTGACATCGCGGACCGTCCAGACGACGCCACCTGCGGCCCCGCCGAGGCGCCCCGCCGTCACGGAGAGGATCCGGCCGGCGTGATCGATGACGACCTCGCGGTCCAGCGCCTCCTCGAGCTCCGGAAGCGGGCTGCCGGGGCTGTCGACCCGGCCGCCGGGGGCCAGCTCCGGGAGCAGCTCGAACGCGCGGGGATTGACCGTGGCGATCTCGGCGGAGCCTGACCGCGTCACGAGCAGGCCGTCGCCGAGGCTCTCGATCGTGACCGCCAGGCGACCCCGCTCGTCCTCGATCTGGCGCTGGGCCTGCGCCAGATCGTCGGCCATCGCATTGAAGGCGAGCCCCAGCTCGCGCAGCTCCCGCGGACCGGAGGGCTCGACGCGCCGCCGCAGGCGGCCGGAGGCCAGCTCACCGCTGGCGCTGACCAGCTCATCGAGCGGTTGGCGCATCGAGCGGACGAGCGCGGCGATGAGCGCCAGCGCGGCAACCAGGGCCAGCGCGCCGGCGACGACGACGACGACGATGGCGGTGCGCGATTGGGTGCGGTCCTGCTGGTTGGCCTGTGCCTGGCGAAGGCGCTGGCGCGCCTGAAGCTGATCGGCCACGGCGCCGGCCTGGGCCAGGGGGCCCCCGCCGGAGCCGGCCGATGCCGGCCCGTCGATCGCCGCCGGAGCGCTTGCCGCCCGCTCGAGGGCGATCTGCCGGGCGACCAGCCGGGCGCTCGGCGGATCCGATGCTGCGAGCGAGGCCGCGGACCGGGCCGCCCGCGCGAACGCGCTCGCCGCTTGGCCGCGGGCGGCGCGCGCCGCCGGACCGGTGGCGTCACGCCGGATCTCGACCTGGACGACCCCCGCGCTCGTCAGGTTGGCGACGGCGGTCGCGAGATCTGCGCTGCGCACGAGCACGTCCTCGTAGCGCTGACGGGCGCTGTACAGGCTCGCGATGCCGGCGGCCGCGACGATGGCGAGCGCGACGGCCAGTCCCACCAGCGCGAAGCGCAGCGAGCGAGCGATCGAAAAGCGGCTCATGGGTTGTTCGGTAACACTCGCGGGTCCCGGTTGCGGGCGGATCGTAGCGGCGTGAACCGCCCTGGCAGCAAAACCGCACGCAAAAGTGCATGACTGGTTTGCTCGGAGGCCCCCGAGGTCTACCATGACGGCCGATGAAGCTGGCCCGTTCCTGGAGGCGACAGATTCTGGGCGCCTCGTTGGCGGCGCTGCTGATTCCGGCGGCGATCATCGTCTCGCTCGCGGTCCTCTCCGGCGGCAACCTCCGGCGAATAGCCGCTCTCGGCCAGGTGTTCACCGGTCCCGGGTTCCCCGGGGGAGGCGCCTTGACCCCCGGCCCGGTCTCGCGACCGATTCCGGAGAGGTCGATCGGTCGTCTGGCCTCGTCGATCGCGGTCGGCGGCGGCGCCGCCCGGACCGTCCGGCTGCACATCGCCGGGGCCGGCGCGTCCGGCGCAGGCACGGCCGGCGGCTCCGGCGGCCGGCGCACGACGGCGACCGGTCGTGGATCTGGCTCTGGCGGCACCAGCGGCGGCGCCGGGCGGGGCTCCGGCGGCTCAGGCCGAGGCTCCGGCGGAGGAGGCGGCTCCGGAGCCGGAGGCGGCGGCACGGGAAGCGGCGGGAGCAACGGAGGCGGCAAGGGCACCGGCGGCGGCAAGGCGCCGACCCACGGTGGGACGCCCGCGCCGGCCCCCAGTCCCGCTCCGCCGGCGTCCGGTGGAGCACCCGGTACGGGCCGGCCGATCCCGGTCGTGGGTCCGGCTGCCGGCTCAGCCCCGCCCTCGGCTACCGGTGTTACGCCGGCGTCCGGCACGTCCACGAGCGGAACCCCTGCGACCGCAGCGGCGCCGGCCAGCGGCAAGCCGATCGTCAGCCTCCCGGTGACGCTCACGGGAGTGCCCAACGGGTCGACCGTGACCGATACGGTTCGCCAGGCCGTCAGCTCAGCCGCCAGCGCGGCGGCTGCTGGCGCCCAGCAGGCGGATCACGGCCAGGGCGCATCCGGCGGTGGCGAGCACGGCTACGGCGGCGGTGATGGCGAGGGGTACGGTGCGGGGGGTTGGGACGGAGCCGGTTCCGGCGGAGACGGCGGCCCGTGCAACGGAGGCGGCGGGCACGGGAATCACTCCAGCGACGGGGGCGATGGCCACTGACGGAGCCGCCGCCGGTCGGCCCGGCGGCAGCGTTTCCCACAGGTCCGGGGCGGGCAGCTTGCGGCGGTGAGACGCCGCATGACCATCCTCGCCCTGCCGACGATCTGTGCGCTGGCTGCGGCGGCCTGTGGCGGGCACGCGACGAGCACGAGCCCGTCGACCGGGGCGGCGGCCTCGACGACCGCAGCCACCTCCCCGGACGCGGCAGCCGCGGCCAAGGGCGGCCGGGTGCCCTCGGGCGATTGGCGGCAGTTCGGCGACAACCCGCAGGCCACCGGTGTCGGACCCTCGAATACCGGCATCACCGCGGCCAATGTGGGGCGCCTGAGCCTGCGCACAATCGGCATCGACGGTGTCGCCGATTCGGCGCCGGTCGAGCTGCACGCGGTGCGCGCGGGGCGCGGCCGGCATGACCTGGTCGCGGTCACCACCAGCTACGGCAAGACGATCGCGTTCGATGCAGGGACCGGGCGACGGCTGTGGGAGTTCGACCCGGCGGGGGTGGACAGCACGCCCGGCAATTCCCAGGTCACGACCGCGTCCCCGGTCGCCGACCCGGACCGCGGCTACATCTACAGCGCCAGCCCCAACGGCGTCATCCACAAGCTGTCGGTGGCGACCGGGCGCCAGGTGTGGTCGCGCTCCATCACGTTCGATCCCCGGCACGAGAAGATCGCCTCCGCGTTGACGATCTCCGGCCCGTGGGTGGTGGCGGTCACGGGTGGCTACTACGGCGATGCCCCGCCCTATGACGGACACGTCGTCCTGATCAACCGGGGCACCGGCCGCGTCGCCCATGTCTGGAACACCACATGCTCCAATCGCCACACGATCATCCCGGCCAGCTCGTGCAGCGTGACGGCTTCCCGGGGAGACAATGCCATCTGGGGGCGCGCCGGCGCCGTTCTGGAGCCGGGCAGCGACCGCATCCTGGTTGCCACCGGCAACGGCCCGTTCGACGGTCGCACCGACTGGGGGGACAGCGTGCTGGAGCTCTCGGCGGACGCATCCCGCCTGCTACAGAGCTGGACTCCGCCCAATCAGGCGCAGCTGTCGGCAACCGACACCGACCTCGGCAGCTCCTCTCCGGCCCAGCTCCCGGTCTTCCACGGCCGCCGCCTGGTCGTCCAGGGCGGGAAGGACGGCAAGCTCCACCTCCTCGACCTCGCTCGCCTCAACGGAAGCACCGGGGGCGCCGGCCCCCGGACCGGCGGTGAGCTGGATGAGGTCTCGGCTCCGGGCGGGGGGGAGGTCGATCCCCAGCCGGCCGTCTGGTCAACCGGCGGCCGCGATTACGTCTTCGCCGCCACCACTGCCGGCACCGCCGCCTACGAGCTCGTCGACGGGGCGCACCCCCGCCTGACGGTGGTCTGGCAGAACGGCACCGCCGGAACGAGCCCGGCCATCGCCGGCGGCCTGCTCTACGTCTATGACCCGGGTGGCAGCATCGACATCCGGCGCCCGCTGACCGGCGCGCTGTTGCGCACGCTGCCGGCCGGCTCCGGGCATTGGAACAGCCCCATCGTCGTCGGAGGCCGGATCATCGAGCCGACCGGCACGTACCACAGCAGCGCCGGTTCGAGCACGATCGACATCTACCACCTGCCCGGGCGCTGAGCCGGCGCCGCCGGGTTGGTCCCGTGGACGTGCTGGGGACGGCACGGCGCGACCCGGTCTGAACGTCGGCGTGGGTGGTATGGCGTGTGCGCGAGGCCGGCGACCCGGGCGAGACGGGCATGGGGCTCCGAAGCCGCGGGGGCGGGCGGCTGCGCCGGAATTGAGCGCCTCCCGTTACGTCCGTGACCGTCTGGTGACGCCTGACGCTGTTGCGCCGGATTCCAGCGTGCACCATGCGCCAAATCTTGATCGCGCCTGACGATCCGGCGCAAAATCGCGGCTGAGCCTGCGCCCTGTGCCAAATCACGGGACAAGGTCGAGGTTTGTCGCGTCATGCACGGCCGCGCATCCCTGACGGGCGCCGGCCACGCTCACGCTGCCCATTGGCATTGCCCCTGCAGCGTTCGCAGAGCGATCATCCGGGCGCTCTGCGCCCAGCCTCAAGCCTTATAGTCCCCAGGCAGTGATGGCGGAGCGCACCCAGGTCGCGATCATCGGAGCCGGGCCCGCCGGTCTGCTGCTGGGTCAGCTCCTTCACCGTCAGGGCGTCGAGGCGGTGATCCTCGAGACGCGGAGCCGGTCGTACGTGGAGGCCCGGATCCGGGCGGGCGTGCTGGAGCAGGGGACGATCGACGTACTGCGGGAGGCGGGCGCGGGCGAGCGCATGGACCGCGAGGGCCTGCTCCACGGCGGCATCTACCTGTGCTTCGACAACACGCTGCACCACATCCCCATGAGCGAGCTGACCGCCGGCCGGTCGGTCATGATCTACGGGCAGACCGAGGTGGTCAAGGACCTGATCGCCGCGCGGCTGGAGGGGGGCGCGCCCCTGTTGTTCGAATGTGCGGACGTGGCGGTCGACGGCCTCGAACACGACGAGCCGGAGGTCTGGTTCACCCAGGAGGGCACCTCTCGCAGGCTGCGCTGCGACCTCATCGCGGGGTGCGACGGGTTCCACGGCATCTGCCGGGCGGCGATGCCCGCCGGTCACCTCGTCGTCTGGCAGCGCGAGTATCCGTACGCCTGGCTGGGGATCCTCGCCGACGTCGCGCCGTCCACCGACGAGCTGATCTACGCCTATAGCGACCGCGGCTTCGCCCTGCACAGCATGCGGTCGTCCACCCTCAGCCGCCTGTACCTTCAGGTCGCCCCGGACGAGGACATCGCCAACTGGCCTGATGAGCGCATCTGGGAAGAGCTGCACGCCCGGTTGGCGAGCGACGGCTGGGCGCTGACCGAGGGCCCGGTGCTGGAGAAATCCATCACGCCGATGCGCAGCTTCGTCGCCGCGCCGATGCGCCATCGCTCGCTCCTGCTCGCGGGCGACGCCGCGCACATCGTTCCGCCCACCGGCGCCAAGGGCCTCAACCTGGCCGTCGCCGACGTCACCGTGCTGGCGCAGGCGCTCGTCGAGTACCTGCGTGGGGGCTCGGAGACGGGTCTGGACGAGTACTCCGAGCGGTGCCTGGCGCGGGTGTGGCGCGCGCAGCACTTCTCGTGGTGGATGACGACGATGATGCATTCCGACCCCCGCAGCGACGACTACGGCCGGCGGCTGCAGCGCTCGCAGCTGGACTACGTCACGAGCTCCAGCGCCGCCGCCACCTCCCTGGCGGAGAACTATGTGGGGCTGCCCCTGGCCCAAGCCGGGGGCGTGGGGATCGGATCGGCGTTGCATGGCTGAGCTGACCACGCTCGAGGACGCCATCGCCGACATCGTCCGCGAGGGCGACGCGGTCGCCCTGGAGGGATTCACGCACCTGATCCCGTTCGCCGCCGGGCACGAGGTCCTGCGCCAGGGGCGCCGTGACCTGGAGCTGATCCGGATGACGCCGGACATCCTGTACGACCAGATGATCGGCATGGGGGCCGCCCGCAAGCTCGTCTTCTCCTACGGCGGCAATCCGGGAGTCGGCTCCCTGCACCGCTTCCGCGACGCGATCGAGAACGGCTGGCCGCACCCCATCGAGATCGAGGAGCACAGCCACGCGGGCATGGCCAACCGGTACGCCGCCGGAGCCGCCCGGCTCCCGTTCGCCGTGATGCGCGGCTACGTCGGCACCGACCTCGCGCCCGTCACCCGGGTGGAGCCGATCACCTGCCCGTTCACCGGCGAGGAGCTGGTGGCGGTGCCGGCGCTGCGCCCGGACGTGGCGATCGTCCACGCACAGGAGGCCGATCGCGAGGGCAACGTGCAGCTGTGGGGGATTCCCGGCGTGCAGAAGGAGGCGGTGCTCAGCGCCGATCGCGCCCTGGTCACGGTCGAGCGGTTCGTCGACGAGCTGACCCCGCAGCCCGGCGGCCTCGTGATCCCGGGTTGGGTGATCGATGCCGTGGCCGAGGCGCCGGGCGGCTCGAGGCCCTCGTACAGCCTGGGGATCACCGCCCGCGACAACGACTTCTATCGCTTCTGGGACAAGCTGAGCCGTGACCGCGAGGAGTTTGAGCGCTGGATGCAGACACATGTCCTCGACACGGTGAAGGCGCCGTAGATGGCCACGATCACAGGCCAAGCCACGTCCGGCGAGGTGCAGACGGTCGTCGCCGCCCGGCGGCTGGCGCAGGTCCGGTCGGTGTTCATCGGCGTCGGGCGGCCCAGCACCGCCGCCATCCTGGCCCGCATGGTCCACAACCCCAAGCTCGTGCTCGTCTACGAGTCCGGCACCATCGGGGCGAAGCCGTTTCACATCCCGCTGTCGATCGGGGACGGCGAGCTGGCCGAGACCGCCGACGCCGTGGTGTCGGTCCCGGAGATGTTCAACTACTGGATCGGCCCGGGACGGGTGCAGGTCGCGTTCCTGGGGGCGGCCCAGGTGGACCGGTTCGGCAACCTCAACTCCACGGTCATCGGCGAGTACGGGCATCCCCGGACGCGGCTGCCCGGGGCCGGTGGCGCTCCGGAGATCGCGGCATGCTGCCAGGAGGTGGTCGTCATCGCCCCGCACACGACGCGGACCTTCGTCGACCACCTCGATTTCCGGACCACCGTCGGATACGGCGACGGGCCCGGCGACCGTGAGCGGCTGGGGTTCCGTGGCCGCGGGCCCACGGCCGTCGTGACCGACCTGGGCGTGCTGGAGCCCGATCCGGACAGCCGAGAGCTCGAGCTGACCCAGATCCATCCGGGAGTGGAGGTGGCCGACGTGCGCGAGGCCACCGGCTGGGATCTCCATGTCGATGGTGAGCCGCGGCGCACGCCGCCGCCGACTCCGGAGGAACTGTCCGCGCTGCGCGAGCTGTTGAGTCGATGAGGAGAAGGGGATGAGAATCAGGTGAGCGCCGAGGAGACCACCGAGCGAATCTACGCGCCGGTCGACGACACGCCGGAGAACTATCTGCGCGAGCCGGCGGACGCCCATCCGCCGCTCGATTACCCCCCGTACAAGTCGACGTCCCTGCGCCACCCCAAGCAGCCGCTCGTCTACCTGCCGCACACGATCACCGAGATCACCGGGCCGGCGCTGGGTGAGGTGCGCGTCTCGCCTGATGACGCCGACCTGACCAGGCAGCACGAGGGCGAGCCGATCGGCGAGCGGATCACCGTCTCCGGACGCGTCTTCGACACCGAGGGCAAGCCGCTGCGCAACACACTGGTGGAGGTGTGGCAGGCGAACGCCGCCGGGCGCTACCTCCACCGGTGGGACAACTGGCCGGCGCCGCTGGATCCCAACTTCTCCGGAGCCGGGCGTTGCCTCACCGACGACGAGGGCCGGTACCGGTTTCTCACCATCAAGCCCGGGCCCTACCCCTGGGGCAATCACTACAACGCCTGGCGCCCGGCTCACATCCACTTCTCGCTGATGGGGCGCGCCTTCACCCAGCGACTGGTGACGCAGATGTACTTTCCCGGCGATCCCTTTTTCCCGTACGACCCCATCTTCAACTCGGTTCGCGACGAGCAGGCCCGGGAGCGGATGATCTCCCGCTTCTCGATCCACGGCACGCAGCCCAACTGGGCTCAGGCGTACGAGTTCGACATCTACCTGCGCGGGCCGGCGGCGACCCCGTTCGAGGAGGCGCTGTGATCTTCGAGACGACGCCGTCCCAGACGGTGGGGCCGTACTTCGCGATCGGCCTCCCGTGGCCGGAGGGTCCTCACGCCGTCGCCGATGGTTTCCCCGGCTCCGTCACGATCAGTGGCGCCGTCTACGACGGCGCCGGCGCATCGGTCCCGGACCATCTGATCGAGACCTGGCAGCCGGATCCGGAGGGCCGCTTCGCTGACATGCACGGCCATGGGGGAGCCTCGGAGACGGAGGGCTTTCGCGGCTTCGCCCGCTACGGCGTCGAGGATGGCGATGGCACCTTTGAGATCGTCACCGTCAAGCCCGGCCGGGTGCGGGAGCCGGGGGGCGCACTGCAGGCGCCCCACATCGACGTCAGCCTGTTCGCGCGCGGCATGCTGCACCGCGTCGTCACGCGGATCTACTTCGGCGACGAGGAACCGGCCAACGCCGAGGACCCTGTGCTCGCGCGGGTTCCGGCCGACCGCCGCCAAACGCTGATCGCGATCCCGGAGAACCGGGGCTATCGCTTCGACATTCGCCTCCAGGGACCGGGCGAGACGGTCTTCTTTGCCGTCTGAGCCTGGGCTCTTCGATGGCATCTACAGCCGCGGCGAGGCGGCCGCGGAGCTGAGCGACCATGCCTGGCTGCAGGCGATGCTCGATGTCGAGGCGGCTCTGGCCCGGGCCAACGCGGCCGAGGGGCTGATCCCCTCCGGCGCCGCCCGGGCGATCGTGGCCGCGTGCCGGGCGGCGGGCTTCGACCTCGAGGAGCTGGAGCGCGAGACGGCCAGGCACGCCACCCCCGTGGTGGGGCTCGTGGCGGCGCTCCGGGCCACCGTCCCGGAGACCGCGCGCACGCACGTGCACGTGGGTGCCACCAGCCAGGACGTGGTGGACACGGCGCTGATGCTCATCGCCCGGCGGGCATTGGAGCCGCTTCTCGGCGATCTGCGCCGGGCGGCGGATGCGACGGCGCGCCTGGCGGCAGCGCACCGGGGCACGCCGATGATCGGCCGGACGCTGCTCCAGCAGGCGCTGCCGGTGACGTTCGGCCTGCGCGCCGCCGGCTGGCTCGTTGGGCTCGACGAAGGGCGCGAGCGGCTGCGCCACGTCACCGATCATGACCTGGCGGTGCAGATGGGCGGCGCCGTGGGGGGGCGTGCTCCGGTGATCGCGGCGCGCATGGCCGCTGACTTGAAGCTCGCCGAGCCGGTGCTGCCCTGGCACGCCATCCGGCTTCGCCCGGTCAGCCTCGCCTCGGCGCTCGGCGCGGTGGCGGGCGTGCTCGGCAAGATCGCGCGCGACGTCACGCTGCTCGCCCAGCAGGAGGTCGGCGAGGCGCAGGAGGGGGGCGACCCCGGCGAGGGAGGCTCGAGTGCCATCGCCCACAAGCACAACCCGGTCGCCGCGGTCTCGGTGCTGGCGTGCGTCAAGCGCAGTCCCGGGCTCGTGGCGGGGGCGCTGGCCTGCATGGAGCAGGAGCATGAGCGGGCCGCCGGGGACTGGCAGGCGGAGTGGGGGATCCACACCGAGTTGCTGAGGCTGACCGGCTCGGCGGCCGCGTGGGCCCGCAAGCTGCTGGAGCAGTTGCAAATCGACTCGGAGAGAATGCGAACGAATCTGGCCGCCTCTCCGGCTGCGCAGGCACCGCTGCCGGACGGGGCCGAGGAGCTGGTGGAGCGAGCATTGGCGGCACACCGGGCGATGAGCGAGAGCGAGGTGGAGCGATGAGCACCGTGGAGCTGAACTGCGAGATCGAGGGCCCAGAGGATGAGCACCCCCTGCTGTTGACCGGCTCTTTGGGAACGACGCTGAGGATGTGGGACCCGCAGCTTCCCCAGCTCGCGCACGACCACCGGGTGATCCGCGTCGACCTCCGCGGTCATGGCCGCTCTTCGGCTCCACCGGGGCCGTATTCCATCGAGGAGCTGGGGCAGGACGTGCTGGCGCTGATGGACCGGCTGGGGCTCGAGTCGGTGTCGTTCTGCGGGCTGTCGATCGGCGGGATGGTGGGGCAGTGGCTGGCGATCAACGCCCCGGACCGGGTGCGGGCGCTGATCCTGATCGCCACCTCGGCGTACCTGCCCCCGGCCGAGAGCTGGCGTGAGCGGGCCGCCGCGGTCCGGCAGGCGGGTACGCCGGCCGTCGTCGCCGACACGGTGATCGCGCGGTGGTTCACCCGGGCGTACGCGGAGCGCCGGCCGGAGGTCGTCGCCCACTACCGCGAGATGATTTGCTCGGTCGGGGCCGAGGGCTACGCCGGCTGCTGTGAGGCGATCGCCTCGATGGACCTCCGCGACGGCGTGTCTCAAATCGCCGCGACGACTCTCGTGGTCGCCGGCGCGCAGGACGCGGTCGCCTCCCCGGAGCACGGTGCGGCCATCGCGGACGCCATTCCGCGGGCGCGGCTGGACGTGCTGGACCCCGGGGCGCATCTGCTCAGCGTCGAGCGTGCCGCTGAGGTGACCCGCCTGATCAGCGAACACATGGAGAGAGCGGTA
Organism: Solirubrobacteraceae bacterium; assembly: GCA_035551855.1. Taxonomy (GTDB): domain Bacteria; phylum Actinomycetota; class Thermoleophilia; order Solirubrobacterales; family Solirubrobacteraceae; genus Palsa-465. The sequence continues at coordinate 62,764 of DASZMK010000175.1, read as the reverse complement.
TGAACGACCCGTATCAGCCGGGGATGGAGGTCCGCCGCGAGGTCCTCGGCGATGCCCACGTCGACCGGACGATCGAGCGCACGAGCGAGTTCACGGCGCCGTTTCAGGAGTTCATCACGCGCTATGCGTGGGGGAGCGTCTGGACGCGTGAGGGGCTCGACCGGCGCACCCGCAGCGCGGTCACGCTCTCCGTGCTGACGGCGCTCGGCCGTGAGAACGAGATCGAGATGCACGTCCGCGGCGCCCTGCGCAACGGGCTGAGCCCGGCGGAGATCGGCGAGATCCTCCTCCACACGGCCGTCTACGCGGGGGTGCCGGCGGCCAATGCGGCCTTCGCCATCGCCCAGCGGGTGATCGATGCCGAGTCGCCCCACGACGACCCGCTCCCCGGCCCCGACTGATCCGGACTGCGCCGGGCTGCGCACCTGCCTTTGGGCTCGCCAACAACCGAAATGAGTCAGCTTATGATCGAGGTGCACGCGCCCGTCAGCCGGGGCCAGTTCATCCGCACAACGGCCACGGGCAACCTCGTGCTCGTCGGCGCCGGCGGGGTTCTGGCGTCGATGAACGGCGTCGCCTTCGCCACGGGCGCCACCAAGAGCGACATCGCCACCCTGCAGGTGGGCTGCATCGCCGAGGAGCCTGGCGGTGAGGGTCTACGAGGCGATCCTGGCCGACTTCTCGAAGTTCAAGCTGCAGAACAAGGACTACTTCCAGAGGGCGCTGCAGAACGAGAAGGACCACAGGGCGGCCTGGAGCAAGGCCCTCGGCTTCAAGAAGCCGACGGGCTTCACGCTCCATGTTCCGGCTGGCGGTGAAGAACACCCACTCCTGCTGGGGACCGGCGTGGCGCTGGAGGCGGCCTTCGTGGAGACCCACCTCGGCGCCGTCAAGTCGTTCAGCTCAACCGAGCTCAAGCTCGCAGCGGCCGAGGTGGCGTCAACCGAGGCGACGCACTTCTCGTTCTCTGACGCGGCGTTCGGCGGCCACACCGTGCTGCCGTCGTTCCCGGGGAACATCCCGGCGAGCGCCGCGGGGCGGCGACCGGGCCGGCCCCGGGCCGGGCCCGAGCGTCGCGTGGGTGGTTTGACCCTGCGGTGAGCGCCTGCGACCCGAGCGAGAAAGGCATGGGCGACGAAAGCCGGGTGGGGCGGGCGGTGGCGCCGGTTTCGGCCATCTCTGGCGACGTTCGTGACGGTTCTTGTCACCTCTCGATGCGTTGCACCGAATTTCGGCGTGCACCATGCGCCAGATCTTGATCTCGCCTGACGATCCGGCGCGAAATCGCAGCTGAGCCTCCATCCTGTGCCAAATCAGCGGGCGGACTAGAGGTTTGTCGCGCTGTGCATGGCCGCACACCCCTCGCGGGCGCCGGGAACGCTCACCCTGCCCATCTTCAAAGCCGATGCCGTTTCGCCGGAGTCGCAGGCGCTCGCCCATGGCCCAGACGACCGACGCCACGCTCGGGCCTGGGGCCGACGCCGTGGCGGCGATCTTGCCGGCGCTATGCACCTTCGCCCCCGCCTTGGCCGCCCACCGCGGTTGCCTGGACGTCCGCACCTTCTCGACCGCATAGTCGTGCTCGCGGCAGATCGTGGTGGTCGTGACCCCGGCAGCCGCGGAGGGCGGCGGGCGGGGACGGCGAAGCCGCCCCAACCGGTGCCAATCTCCAGAACGTGATCGCGGTCGCAACCGGGGACGAATGCCCCGGCTCCGACACTTCTACGCCCGGCGGCGCAGCCGGATCATCGGCCTCGGCGGTCCGCTGGCCTGGCCTCGCTTTCGTTCCCGGGTCGCGAGCCTTCGCGGGCGGCTCTCCACGCGGCTGGCTACCTGTCAGCTGTCCGCGATCCCTGCCTCCTGGGCCACGAGCAGCTCGCCGGGAGCCTCCCCGAGCAGGAGCCATCCCCGCGGCAGATCACGGACCAGCTCGGCGCGGTACAGCTCCGCCAGGGCGGTGGTCACCGTGGGGCGGCGTGCGGCGACGAGGTCGGACAGCACCGAATGCGTCAGCGACAGCGGGAGGAACACGCCCTCGCTGCGAACGCGCCCCCACCGCTCGGCCAGATGCCAGAGCATCATGTGCAGACGCACGTTGACCCGGGCCTGGTGGATGATCGCCATGTTCACGGCCAGGTGGCGCGAGCGCTCGATCGCCCGGCCGACGAGCCGCCCGATGAGCTCCGGATAGGCGGCGAGCCGGCGCGCCGCCGCCTCGTCGAGCACGGCGAGGCGCGTCGGCTCCAGCACCCGCCAGCCGGTCGTCCGGGCGAGCGCCGCAGGAATGTCCTCCCCCTGCCACGGTCGCAGCACATCGCCCTCTCCCAGCAGCTCGGCGCCGTAGCGACCGTGGACGCCGACCCGACGAACGAGCAGCCCGTCGAGCACGAGCAGGCCGATTCCCTCCCGCGGGGTCTCGGCGCCCCGGCTTGTCCACCGGCCGCTGTTGAGATGCTGGATGCGGGCGACGCAGGTCTCGATCGCCCGCGGCCGCGCCGGCCCCGGGACGGCCTCGGCGAGCTCCGGATCCTCCCGCAGGATGTGGCAGACGCTCACGGCGACCGTGAGCGTAGCTTCCTGGTGGCGAGAATGGAGCCGGGCGTGCGTGGCCACGCCACACGGACGTAGAATCGCCCACGTATCGGAGGAGCACGAGACGACGGGAGAGGCGATGACGGGTTCCTATGTGGGCGGCGACACCTCTGTGGCGCTCCTGGAGGAGACGATCGGCTCCAACCTCGCGCGGACGGTCGAGAGATACGGCGAGCGCGATGCGCTCGTGTCCTGCGCCCAGGGGATCCGCTACACCTACGCCGACTTGGGGGCCGCCGTCGATGAGCTGGCCCGGGCGCTGCTGGCGGCGGACCTGGCGCCACGCGACCGGCTGGGCATTTGGAGCCCGAATTGTGCGGAGTGGACGCTCGTGCAGTACGCCGCCGCGAAGATCGGCGCCATCCTCGTCAACATCAACCCGGCGTACCAGACCTCGGAGCTGGAGTACGCGCTCGCGCAGTCCGGATGCCGCATGCTGATCGCGGCTCCGGAGTTCAAGACTTCGGACTACCGCGCGATGCTCGGCGAGGTGCGCGACCGGCTGCCCGCCCTGGAGCGCGTCGTCTTCCTCCACGGACCGGATTGGGAGGAGTTGCTCGGCGGGGCCGACGGGGTGGGGGAGGCCGAGTTGCGCGCCCGCGCCGATCAGCTGCGTCCCGGCGATCCCATCAACATCCAGTACACGAGCGGAACCACCGGCTTTCCCAAGGGGGCCACCCTCACCCACCGCAACATCCTCAACAACGGCTTCTTCGTCGGTGAGTACTGCCGTTTCACCGAGGAGGACCGAGTGTGCATCCCAGTGCCCTTCTACCACTGCTTCGGCATGGTCATGGGCAATCTCGGTGCGACGTCGCACGGCGCCGCAATGGTCATCCCGGCTCCGGCCTTTGAGCCGGAGGAGACCCTGCGCGCCTGCGCATCTGAGCGGTGCACCGCCCTCTACGGCGTGCCCACGATGTTCATCGCGCAGCTGGACCATCCCCGGTTTGCCGATTTCGACCTGACGTCGCTTCGGACGGGGATCATGGCGGGCTCGCCGTGCCCGGTGGAGGTGATGAAGCGGGTCATCGAGCTGATGCACATGGGCGAGGTGAGCATCGCCTACGGGATGACCGAGACGTCACCGGTGTCGACGCAGACCGCCTTCGATGACCCGGTGGAGAAGCGAGTGGGATCGGTCGGACGCGTTCACCCGCACGTCGAGATCAAGATCGTCGCTCCTGACGACGGGCGCACGGTGGAGCGGGGGGCCGCCGGGGAGCTGTGCACGCGCGGCTACAGCGTCATGGCGGGCTATTGGGAGGACGAGGAGCGGACGGCCGAGGCGATCGACGGCGGGGCGTGGATGCACACCGGCGACCTGGCCACGATGGATGGGGAGGGGTACGTCAACATCGTGGGACGGATCAAGGACATGGTCATCCGCGGTGGCGAGAACGTGTATCCGCGCGAGGTGGAGGAGTTTCTGTACAGCCATCCGGATGTCGCCGACGTGCAGGTCGTCGGCGTGCCCGACGAGCGCTACGGCGAAGAGCTGATGGCGTGGGTGATCCCACGCGACGAGGCGCCGTTGGACGCCGATGCCGTGCGCGCGTTCTGCCGGGGTCGCATCGCTCACTACAAGATCCCGCGCTACGTCAAGCTGGTCGATGCGTTTCCGATGACCGTCACCGGCAAGGTCCAGAAGTTCAAGATGCGTGAGCAGGCGATCGACGAGCTGGGCCTCGCCGGCTCGGCGGCGGTCAGGACGGCCTGAGCTGCTGCGGGGCGGCCGCCGCTCGGCACGAGCACGCACGCCACCGGCCGGCTCCGCAGAAACACCGCGCCGTGCCTGATTGGATCGCGCTTGTCCTGGCGCTGATGGGGCTGGCGGCGTCGCTGGGTGCGGCCGTGTTCCGCCCCCGGCTCATGCCGGAGGCGGCAGCCGCCGGCGTGGGTGCGCTGGTCCTGCTGGCCACCGGCGCCATCGGCGCCGACGCGGCCGGTCATGCGGTGAGAGCCATTGCCCCTACCGTCGGCTTTCTCGCGGCGCTCCTGCTGTTGGCCGACGGGTGTCGCCGCGAGGGCGTGTTCGACGCGCTGGGGACGATCATGGCCGACCGCTCCGGTGGCGATGCCCGCCGGCTGTTGACGCTCGTGTTCGCCGCAGCGTCGGCGACGACGATCATGCTCGGCCTCGACGCGACAGTGGTGTTGCTGACGCCCGTGGTCGTCCTGACCGCCGCGCGCATGCGCACGGACGCCCCCCGCATATGCCTGTGCCCACCTGGCCAACTCGGCGTCGTTGCTGCTGCCCGTCTCCAACCTGACCAACCTGTTGGCCTTCCGGGCCAGCGGACTGTCGTTCATCCACTTCGCCGGCCTCATGGCGCTGCCGACGGTGGCCGTGGTGGGGGTCGAGTGGATCGCCCTGGCCCCCTGGGCTCCGCGCGGCCGTCCCCGCACGGTCGCCGGCGCCGCAGCCATCCCGGTCTCCGCGGGGCCCGGCGGCGCGGCCACCGCGTCCGGGCAACGCCTGCCGCGGTATCCGCTTCTGGTGGTTGGGCTCACCCTGGTGGGGTTCTCGCTCAGCTCCGCCGTCTCGATCGATCCGGTGTGGGTGGCGGTGGCGGGTGCTCTGGCGGTCACCATTCCCGCCCTGATCCGCGGCGACGCAACGCCGCTCGGCCTCGGCCGCAGCGTCCAGCCCGGGTTTCTGGTGTTCGTGCTCGGGCTGAGCGTGATCGTGGCGGCGGCGGGCGCCCACGGCCTGACCAGTGCCGTGCGCTCCGTGCTGCCGGGGGGCGGGTCCCTCGCAGACCTGCTGATCATCGCGCTCGTCAGCGGCGTGCTGGCGAATCTCGTCAACAACCTGCCGGCGACGCTGATCCTGGTCCCCGTGGCGGCCGGGGTGGGCGCCGCCCCGGTGCTTGCCGTCCTCGTCGGCGTCAACGTGGGGCCGAACCTGAGCGAGGTGGGGTCGCTGGCGACACTTCTATGGCGGCGAGTGCTGAGAGCGGAGGGCGTCGAGCTCCGGCTCGTGGAGTTCGTCCGCCTCGGCGCAGTGACGGTGCCTCCGGCGCTGGTGGCGGCAACCGCGCTGCTGTGGCTGGCAACGCGGGTCCTCTGACCCACCGAAAAAACAGGTCTTAGATACGGCTTACACCGATCCGACGTTCGTCTTCGCGCCGGCAGCGACTCTGTGTTCAGCAACCAGAACAAGGAGTCGAAAATGGCCCTCGCCATCACCGTGAACGTCGTACTCGCCGCCATCGTCTTCACCGGCGTGATCCTGCTGATCATGCGCGCCATCCGCCGCTCTGACGCCCCCGCGCCCGTGGTCGCTCCGGCCGCCTCCAGGCCCGTCCACAGCGCTGCGGCGCGCCGTCGCGGCGGCGCCCTCGTCCCCGCGCGCCCCTGGGCGTAGCAGCCGGGTGCCGCCGCCCGCGCCGAGGGGCGGGCGGCGGCCGGCTCTGAAGGACGGTGCCGCGCCCGTCCGGGGGATTTCGGTGTACGCCCTCTGTCCCCGGGTAACGGCGCTTTTCGGTCTCAGAGAACGGGAGCTCGATTTGACCGCGATAGTCGCTCTGAACGTCGCCCTGGCCCTGGTCGTCCTCATCGCCGTGGCCGGCCTGGCGCTCTGGACCATCGTCACTCAGCGCCCGGAGGACGGCGCGCCTCCGGTGGTCGTCCGCCGTCGGCGGCTGCGCCGGGTCACGATCCGGCTGCGGGGCACTGACCGCGTTCACCGCCGGGCGTGGGCGCCCCGCCCGGCCCGCCGCTCCACCCGGTAGCGCGCCGTCCGGCCTGCCGCTCTGCCCGGTAGCGCGCCGCCGGCGCGGGAGCCGGGACGGTCATATGCTGCGCCGGCCAGAGTGCGGCTGGACGCCCCGGAGAACGGAGGAGACATTGGACGCGCATCCCCACCCACGACTCGCCGGAAAGGTCGCTCTGATCACCGGAGGGGCAGGCAGCATCGGTCTCGCCACCGCCCGAGCGTTCGTCACGGCCGGCGCTCAGACCGTAATCGTGGATTTGGACGAGGGAGGGCTCGAGCGCGCCGCGGCGACTGTCGGCAGCGACCGGCTGGCCTGGCAGGCGGCGAACGTGACAAGTGCCCACGACGTGGAGCGAGCGGTCGCCACCGTCATCGAGCGGTTCGGCAGGCTGGACTGCGCGTTTGCGAATGCCGGCGTCTTCGGCGTGGTCGCGCCGGTCACCGAGTACCCGCCGGACGTCTTTGAGCGGGTGATGGCCGTCAATGTGATGGGCAGCTTCCTGGTCGCCCAGCACGCGCTCCGCGTCATGGAGCCCGGCGGGAGCCTGATCATCAACTCGAGTGTCGTCGGGTTGACGTCGGATATGGGGATCGCCGCGTACGCGACCTCCAAGCACGCCGTCGTGGGGTTGATGCGCACGGCGGCCAAGGAGATGGCCCCCAAGGGCATCCGGGTGAACACCCTGCACCCGGGGCCGACCGACAACGCGTTCCAGCACACGATCGAGGTCGAGGCCGTCGGCGCGCCGGAGGCGCAGGCGTCAGAGGTATTCGAGGAGATGATTCCGCTCAAACGTCACGCCACACCGGACGAGATCGCGCAGGCGGTCGTCTTTTTGGCCAGCGACGAGAGCGCCTTCATGACCGGACACACGCTCACCATCGACGGCGGTCTGAGCATCTGAACGCCCCATGACCCCGCCGGCGCCGCAATAGCCCCGCCGGCGCCCGGAGAACCGCCTGCGGATCGTCCTAAGGGCGATCCGCCGCTCTGAAGACGGAGAAGGCGAGCAGGCCGGCGACCACGAGCGGGAGCACCCACCACGCGGCCATGCTTCCGGCGAGGAGCGCCGTCACCGCCAGCCCCAGGACCACCCCCACGGCGATTCTCCAATCGTCGCCGACGACGAAGTCCCAGATGAAGCGGGCGAATGCCTCGATCCGGTTCATGCGCTCACCGCCTCGGTCTCCCGGATCTCGGAGGCGCCGCCGGGTGCGCGGCGTTTGAGCAGCGCGACGAGCCCGAGCGCGAACCCGAGCGTGGCGGGGATGAGGCCCGTCAGGATGACGTCGTTGCCCGGCCAGTGAGCCCCGGCGCCCTCGGCTCCCCAGAACAGCCCAAACGACGTCAGCATCACGCCGACGCCGAACTTCATCGTGTTCTCCGGAACCCGGGCCAGCGGGGCGTGAACGGCGGCACCGGCGACGAGCACCAGCACGACCGCCACCGCCGCGGCGATCGCGGCGAGGCCGATGTCGTGCTGATTGGCGCCGAACGTGAGCACGATGAAGATCACCTCGAGGCCCTCGAGGAACACGCCCTTGAAGGAGACGGTGAACGAGTAGGGATCAAATCCCGGGCCGACCGCCCCGGCGCTCTGGGCGGCGGTGAGCTCGTCGCTGTAGATCTGGTCCTCGTCGTGGAGCTTCTTGAATCCGGAGGCGCGGAGGATCGCCTTACGCAGCCACTGCAGGCCGAAGACGAGCAGCAGGCCTCCGACGACGACCCGCAGCGTGTTGATCGGCAGGGACGTCAGCGCCGGACCCAGCGCCGCCGTCAGCACGGCGAGCGCCACCACCGCGCCTCCGACGCCGGTGAACGTGGATCGCCAGCTCCGCGTCACGCCGACCGCGAGCACGATCGTCAACGCCTCGACGGCTTCCACGGCGCACGCGAGGAAGACGGAAACGGCCAAACCCAGCTGCGGGCCACTCATCAGGTTGAATCTAGCTTCCTCGTCGTTGCTGGAACGCGGCCGGCGTTCGTTGGCCGACCGGCGGGTTCGGGCTCGGCTGCGGCAGGGCGTCCGGCGGCGGTGCAGGGGCGTTGACCGCGGCCTCGTCCGGGAAGGCCAGCGCCCGCGCGGGGTCGAGGTCCAGCCCTTCGGTTCCGCCGGGCGAGATCAGGCGAGGTTCGGATCCCGGGCCAACCCGGGCCAACCCGGGTCGAGCGCGGCGGTCGCCAGCACGGTCAGCCGCCGCAGCGTTCCAGGGGCGGTGGGGCTGTACAGGGGACTCCACGTCCCGTCGGTGATGATCCGATGGGGGCGGGGGCGACGTCGCTACGCTGCGCGGGCTCTGACTGTCCTGCGGATCATCGTGGCCTTGATCGCGCTGGCCGGCGTCGCGGGGGTCCTCGCATCGGTCCTGCGCACCGTGGTGCTCCCACGGGCGGTGCCCGCGCGCCTGGCTCGGTTCACGTTCCTGGCCGTGCGCGCCCTGCTCCTGCTCCGGCTGCGTCTGGCCCGTGGTTCTGACTACAGGACACGAGACCGCGTCTTCGCGCTGCAGGCGCCGCTCGGGCTCTTCGCGCAATTGCTCACGTGGTCGGTACTCATCTTTCTGTGCTTCGCCGCCCTGTTCTGGGCGCTGTCCCCGCAGGGGTTGACGGAGGCCAACATCGTGCAGTCGCTCGAGCTGTCCGGCTCGTCGATGGTGACGCTTGGCATCGATCAACCCCAGGGACTCATCCGGCATCTCGTCGCGTTCGCCGCCGCCGGCGTCGGGCTCACCCTCCTCGCGCTCGTCATCACCTACCTGCCCAGCCTGTACGGCGCGTTCTCGCGGCGCGAGGCGCTGATCGCCCGGCTGGTGGTCCGCGCCGGGACTCCACCGTCAGGCCTTTCGCTGCTCACGCGCAGCTGGGAGCTGGAGCGCTTCGAGCAGCTCGACGAGGTGTGGGACAGCTGGGAGAGCTGGTTCATCGAGCTCGGCGAGTCGCACACGACGTTCCCGCAACTCAGCTTCTTTCGCTCTCCACATCCACTCAACCATTGGGTTCTGGGGGCCGAGTCGGTGCTCGACGGCGCGGCGCTGTTCATGACGACGTGTGACGTGCCGCGCCAATCACGCAGCGAGATGTGCGTCGAGGCCGGCGTCGGCGCGCTGGTGGCCATCGCCGAGTTCCTGGGGATTCCGCGCCGTCCGCCGGAGCCGGAGGCGGAGGCCCAGATCCGCCTCCCGCGCGAGACGTTCCAGGCTGCGCGACGGGAGCTGGCGACAGTCGGCGTTCCCGTCCGCGACGACGCAGACGCCAGCTGGGGTGAGTTTCGCCGAATCCGCGCGCGCTACGAGCCGCTGATCGCCGTTCTGGGGCGCATGACCGATGCGCCCCGCAGCGAGTGGAGCTCCTGGTCTGATGACCTGCCGCGACACAGTCCGCCGCTGATCCGCATTCACAACGACTGAGTCCCGCGCCGGCGAAGGCCGAGGCCGTTGACCGCGAGGCCGAGGCCGTTGACGGCGAGGCCGAGGCCGTTGACGGCGCCGGTTGGCCTACCGACCGTGCATCACGCGCCAAATCAGAACCCCCGCCTGGGAGATGGCGCATTTTGCGGGCTGAGCGTGCCCGTGGTGCCAAATCGTCCGGGCGGTGTGAGATTTGGCGCACGGTGCACGCCAGAATCCGGAGCAACGGGCCCCGGAGCAACGGGGCCGGAAGGCCGGGATCCGGCGCACGGCGCACGCCGGAATCCGGAGCAACCGGTTGGAAGACCGAGATCCGGCGCACGGTGCGCGCCGGAATCCGGGGCGATAGCCACAACGGAGGTGCGGTCCATTCGATGCGCCGTTTTGATCGTCGCGCCAGTTGCGAGGAGCTTCCCGGTGCGAGGAACTGCATATTGATCGCTAAGCAACGATCGTGTACCGTCGCGCACCACGCCCACCTTTGAGGAGAGGAGACGTCATGGCCGTGACGACCGGGAGCGAGAGCGTGCCGCGGACACAGGCGCCGCCGGCGCGGGAGATCGAGCGACGCTCGATCGACTGGGTGCCCGAGGAGGAGCGCCACGGCCGCCTGTGGCACCAGGCGCCGCTGTGGTTCCTCGGCAACTTCCAGTACTTCTCCATCCCGATCGGATTCATCGGCCCCGGCCTCGGCCTGTCGCTGGGGTGGTCGATCGTCGCGGGTGCGCTGGGCATTCTCGTCGGCACGCTGTTCATGGCGTTTCATGCGACGCAGGGCCCACGGCTGGGATTGCCGCAGATGATCCAGTCCCGCGCCCAGTTCGGCTACCGCGGCGTCCTGGTGCCTCTGTTCGCCACCCTGTTCACGTACGTCGCCTTCAACGTCGCCGACCAGGTGCTGATGTCCCAGGGCCTGCACGCCGCCTTCGGCTGGAGCGCCGGGCTCGTGGCCGTGGTCATCGCCGTCCTGGCCGCCATCATCGCCATCTGGGGCCATGACTGGGTGCACCGGGTGTTCCGGTTGATCCTCGTGTTCTCGTTGCCGATCGTCAGCATCCTCTCGGTCGGCGTCCTCCTGGGGCTGGCCGGTGGCCACAGCTCCGGCGGGCATCTTGGGTTCACGATGGCGGCCTTCATGGCGCAGTTCTCGGCGGCCGCGGCCTACAACATCACCTACGCCCCGTACGTCTCCGACTACTCGCGGTATCTGCCCGGCGACACTCCCGCCCGCCGGGTCATCGGCTCGGTGTTCTTCGGCGCCGCCGCCTCGCCGATCTGGCTGATCGCGCTGGGGGCGTGGCTGGCGATCCGGCTGGGGGCGACCGACGGCCTGCTCGGCACCAAGCTCGCCGGAAACAACATCTTCCACCCGCTGGGCAGCGTCAGCGCCATCCTGCTCGCGGCGGGGCTGGCGGCGACGATGGGGATGAATGCCTACGGCGGCATGCTCAGCGTCCTCACCGGGATCGACTCGATCAGGCCGATTCGGCCCACCCGCCGGGCCCGCATCGTGACCATCGTCGTACTGACCGTCGTCTGGTACGTGATCGCCGAGAGCATCTCCTCCAGCGCCGTCAACACCGTCCTGAACTCGCTGACGCTGATGCTGTACCTGCTGGTGCCGTGGACGGCCACGAACCTCGTCGACTTCTTCCTCGTGCGGCGCGGGCACTACGCGATCGCCGACCTGTTCACCCCACGGGGGATCTACGGGCCGTGGGGGTGGCGGGGGCTGACCGCGTACTTCGCCGGCTTCCTGGCCGAGATCCCGTTCATGGTCCTGCCGGACCTCGCCGGCTTCAAGTACACCGGGCCGGTCGCCAAGCAGATCAGCGGCGTCGACATCTCCTGGCTCGTCGGCCTCGTCGTCAGCGGGGGCGCCTACTGGCTGCTGTCGCGATCGCTGAACCTCGGTGCGGAGGAGGCCGCGATCGCGGTCTCCGACGAGCAGTTGGCGGCGGTGGGGAAGTAGGGTTAGCCGATCGTGTCGGTCAATGCGAACGAGCGGGTGCGCTTGGGCGCCAGGTTGCGCCACGCGCGTGAAGCCAGCAGGCTCTCGTTGGAGGAGGTCGCGCAGCGCAGCGGCGTCACCAAGAGCTTCCTGTCACGGGTGGAGCGGGACATCACCAGCCCGTCGATCGCCAGCCTGGTGGGCATCTGCGACGCGGTTGGCCTGTCGGTCGCCGACCTGTTCCAGATCCCGCAGACGACGCTCGTGCGGCGCCGCGAGCGCGCCCAGATGGCGGATCTGCCGAAGGCGGCCGACGTGGTCGACACGCTGATCACGCCTGCCGGGGAACGGCACGTGACCGTTCTGGAGTCGGCGGTGGCCGCCGGCGGCTCGGGAGGCTCGGTGTTGTACACGCTGCCCACCGAGTGCGAGGTCTGCTTCGTGCTCCAGGGCGCGGTCGAGGTGCAGGTGGAGGATCAGTCGTTCGAGCTCGAGGCCGGCGACGCGCTCACCTTCGGCGCCGCCGTCCCGCACACGTGGCGGGTGACCTCCGATGGGGCTCGGGTCCTGTGGATCCTCGCTCCGGGCCTGCCGGATCCGCAGAGGATCCTGCAGTGAGCGCCGCCGAGCCAGGCTTTCAGCCACCGGATGCGAGTGCCGCGCCCCGGTACACCGGGCTGCGCACGTTCGCGCGGCTTCCGCACGTCTCGGTGCCTCGCCCCGGCGTCGATGCCGCCGTCATCGGCGTGCCGTTCGACACGGCGACGAGTTTCCGGCCGGGGGCCCGCTTCGGCCCGGAGGCGATCCGCTCGGCCTCCACGCTGCTGCGTCCGTACCACCCGCCGCTCGACGTAAACGTGTTCAGAACCATCTCGGTCGTGGACGGTGGCGACCTGGAGATCACCCCCGGCAACGCCGTGCGCACCGCCTCGCAGATCCACGCCGGTCTGGCGCCGCTCATCGACGCCGGGATCGTCCCCCTCGTCCTCGGCGGGGACCACTCCGTCGTGCTGGGGGAGCTGCGCGCCCAGGCCGGCGTGCACGGGCCGATGGGGCTGGTGCTCCTGGACGCCCACGCGGATACGTGGGATCAGTACTACGGCGAGCGCTACTTCCACGGCACGCCGTTTCGCCGCGCCGTGGAGGAGGGTCTGCTCGACCCGTCGCGCTCGGTGCTGGCGGGCATGCGAGGTCCCCTGTACGACGTCACCGACGTCGATCAGCCACGGGAGATGGGCTTTGACGTCATCGACGGCGGCGAGCTCCAGGCGATGTCGCCGGCTGCCTACGGCGACCGGGTCCGCACGCGGATCGGCGACGGGCCGGTCTACATGTCGTTCGACATCGACGTGCTCGACCCGGCGTTTGCCCCGGCGACCGGAACCCCGGAGGTCGCCGGCCTGTACCCCCGCGAGGCTCTGGCGTTCCTGCGCGCCCTTGCCGGACTCAGGTTTTCCGGCTTTGATGTCGTCGAGGTGTCACCGGCGTATGACTCGCCGGGACAGGTGACGGCGCTGCACGCGGCGGCCGTCGCCTACGAGATGCTCGCCCTGCTCGCGGTGGCGCGGCGGTGAGCGACACCGTCGTCGCCTGCTGCCAGCTCTCCCTCGCGGTGGGGGAGACGGAGGCAAACCGGGCGGCGTGCCGCGCCGCGATCATCGGCGCCGCGCAGCAGGGGGCGGACGTCGTCGTCGTCCCGGAGCTCGCCAACAGCGGCTATGTGTTCGCGGACGCCGCGGAAGCACGGCGATCCGCCGAGACCGTCGACGGGGCGACCGTGAGCGACTGGATGGCGCTGGCGCGCGAACATGATCTCGTCATCGTCGGCGGCATCTGCGAGCTCGAGCCGTCCGCGGGTGCGGTGCGCAACAGCTCCGTGATCGTCGACGCCGCCGGATTGCGCGCGGTGTACCGCAAGGCGCATCTGTGGGACCGGGAGCTGCTCGTGTTCCAGGCCGGACACGAGCGCCCGCCCGTCGTCGACACCGTCCACGGTCGTATCTCCACCATCGTCTGCTACGACGTGGAGTTCCCCGAGTGGGTGCGACTGCCCGCGCTGGATGGCGCCGAGCTGCTGTGTCTGCCGACGAACTGGCCCCGCGAGCCCCGCCCCGCCGGCGAGCGGCCGGCGGAGGTGGTCCGCGTCCAGGCGAGCGCGTCGGTCAACCGGATGTTCATCGCGGCGTGCGACCGGGCCGGGGCCGAGCGCGGAGTCGATTGGGTCAGCGGGACGGTGATCGTCGGTCCCGACGGATTTCCGCTGGCCGGTCCGGTCTGCGACGACCGAGCTGTGACCGTGTCGGCGCGCTGCCGCCTGGCCGAGGCCCGGTACAAGGGGATCAGCGCCCGCAACGACGTGATGGAGGATCGCCGTCCGGAGCTGTATGACGCAGTGAGCCGCTGACGGCGGTTGGCGACGATGATCGATTCGCGGTTTGCCCTTCTCGGCGCCCTGATCACGATCGCCGGGAGCGCGTCGTACGCGCGTGACACGCTCCGGGGGCGGACGCAGCCCAACCGGGTGTCCTGGTTGCTGTGGACCCTGGCCCCGCTGATCGCCTTCGCCGCCGAGCTCGCGCAGCACGTCGGCCTCGACTCGCTGCTCACCTTCGCGGTCGGCTTCGGCCCGCTGCTGGTGGTGATCGCGTCGTATCTCGATCCCCAGGCGTACTGGAGGCTCACCCGGGTCGACGTGGCCTGCGGCTGTCTCTCGCTGGGGGCGCTCGTCGCCTGGGCGGTGACCGGCACCGGCGACATCGCGATCGTCTTCAGCATCCTGTCGGATCTGTTCGGCGGCATCCCGACGCTGCACAAGGCCTACACCCATCCCGCGTCGGAGAGCGCGAGCGCGTTCGTCGCCAGCGGGTGTGGGGCGACGATCACTCTGCTCACCATCCACCCGGGCGCCTGGAACTTTGCCAACTTCGGCTTCCCGCTGTACATCCTGGCGGCAGACGCGACGCTGAGCATCCTCATCCTGTTTCCCCGCCCCCGGCGGGTGGCGGAGGTCGCCGGCGATGAGCCAGGCCGATGATCCGGCCACGACGGCGGGTCCGTACCCTTGGGGACATGTTCTTCGCCTCCTTCCCGGCGGCGTGGCTGCTGGTGGTTGCGCCCTTCGTCTCGGCGCTGGTCATCTCTCAGACCCCGCCGCTGCGACGGCTGGTCGAGCGGCGGGATCGCAGCGCCTGGCTGGTGGGGATCATCGGTCTCGGCCTACTGTTCGGCGGCGAGGTTGGGCTGCTGCCCGCCGGCTCTGCGCTGCCGGTCATGCTGGCGGCGGGGGCGGTGTCCGGATTCGCCCTGCTCTGGGCGCCACGGCCGGGCGGTGGCGGTGGCGGATCCGATGGTGATGACCGGCTGCGCGACCCTCCGCGGACCGGACCGCCGGAGTCGCCGCTCGGTCACCGGCCGCCGGACTGGGGGCAGTTCGACCGGCTTCGCGCGCGCTGGGAGCGCCGCCCGACGATCAAGCCGTAGCTATCGCCGTCGCCCCCCGTGGGCCGCCCCGCCGCGGCGCCCGCTTCCGTGACGGCGCGTCGATACCGTGTCCGGAAGCCGGGTATGCGCCGTTGCACTACAGATCACCAGACGTGAGGAGACGTGACGAATGCCGACCGACAGGCCGATGCAGCTGGGAATGATCGGATTGGGCCGGATGGGGGCCAATCTCGTCCGGCGGCTGCTCCGCGACGGGCACCGGTGCGTCGTCTATGACGTCAACACTGACGCCGTCAGGCAACTCGAGGACCAGGGCGCCGACGGCGCGACGTCGCTGGAGGAGTTCGTGGGCAAGCTCGAGGCTCCACGGGCACTGTGGATCATGGTCCCGGCGGGGATCGTGCAGCGCACGCTCGATGAACTCGAGGGCCTGCTGGAGGCCGACGACATCGTGATCGACGGCGGGAACTCCTATTACCGCGACGATATCGCGCGGGCCAAGCAGCTCGCGCAGAGGCGCATCCACTTCATCGACTGCGGCACGAGTGGGGGCGTCTGGGGGCTGCACCGCGGCTACTGTCTGATGATCGGAGGCGAGTCAGGCCCGGTCGAGCACCTCGATCCGATCTTCCAGACGATCGCGCCCGGGGAGTCCAGCGCGGAGACGACCGCCGGCCGGACCCGCGGGGGCGGGACGGCGCCGCAGGGTTATCTGCACTGCGGGCCGAACGGCGCCGGGCATTTCGTGAAGATGGTCCACAACGGCATCGAGTACGGGATGATGGCATCCATCGCCGAGGGGCTGAGCATCATCCACAACGCCGACGCCGGCCTGAGGGAGCCGGAGGAGGCCGACGCCGAGACGACGCCGCTGCGCAACCCGGAGGCCTATCAGTACAGGATCGACGTCGCCGAGGTGGCGGAGGTGTGGCGGCGCGGATCGGTCATCGAATCCTGGCTGATGGACCTGACCGCCGAGGCGCTTGCCAAGTCGCCGCAGCTCTCCGAGTTCGCCGGCCGCGTCTCGGATTCCGGCGAGGGACGCTGGACGGTGGACGCGGCGATTGATCTGGGAGTTCCGGCGGCCACCATCACGGCCGCGCTGTACGAGCGGTTCGAGTCCCGCGGCCTCGGCGAGTTCACCAACAGGGTCCTGTCGGCGATGCGGTCGGAGTTCGGCGGCCACGCCGAGAAGCTCGAGGCCGAGCCGGCGGGCGACACCGACGCCGGCGGGACCTCCGACGAGACCCATCCGGACGGCTGAGACGGAACGCAGGCTCGCTGCCGGGAGGGACCATGCGCCGGGGGTCGAAAGGAACCCTCAGAGCATGCCGACCCTCGATGCATCCGGAACAGAGCCGCGGGAGCCGCCCGCCGCCGCTGCTCCGGCGGCCGCCGCCCGCTCGGCCGCCGCTCCGGCGGCCGGCGCTCCGGGAGCCGGCGCTCCGGGATGGCCGGAGCGCGCGATGAGCATCGCGGAATCCGGCTGTCACTGGGTGGGACGGCCGCGAGTCCGCTTGTCGTTGACCGGGGTGCTGCTTCTGCTGATCGGCGGCGTGCTCGTCACCAACTCGGTGTGGACGCTTCCGGTGGTTGTGGTGGGGGCACTGATGGTGGTCGTCGCCTGGATGGGGCATCGCCTCGACGGGCGGTTCACGATCGAATGGGGGGAAAGCGGCACCCAGCTCGCCTTCCGGGCGACGATCAAGGCCGCCGAGCCCGCTCACGGTGCGGCGGCTCTGACCACCGGGCGCGAGCCGGCGCGTGCCGAGGAGCCGGAGGATTCCGTGCACTCCGAGGTCATCGAGGGCGAGGCGCACACGGTCGAGATCGATGTCGCGGACCTGAAGGCCCTGATCGCGGCGGCCGAGGTCGCAGAGGCGGCGTCTCCGCGCGCCGCGACCCCGGCCGACATCAGGATCCGTCGCACCGCCGACGGCGTTCCCTCCTCGCGGACTCCGTAGGCCGTCGCACCGCCGAGGGCGTTCGCTCCCCACGGACCTGCGCCGCCCGGCGGGGCGATTGGAGGCCGGCAGGCCGGGTACATTGACTGCGCTTGACGAGTGCCGACGTCCCACCGATCGACCCCATCCGGCTTCTGGACGAGGACCCGGGGCCCGCACTGCGGCCGTGCGATCATTTAGCAGGACGTCGTCTGGTTGATGACAGCCCGTCATGGCCGGTGTTCGTCGGCACCGTCAACCGAGCATCTACGGGGTAGATGGTCGTACAGTCCCTTTAGTCCAACGCCTGGGAGGTTGTTTGCGATGCTCCACCCACCAGCCCCCGTCAACTACAAGACCGTGAAGCTCGCGGCGGGCAAGCACCATGGGCCGGCTGAGGGTGTTTGCGTGATGGAGCTGGCCTCGATGATCGCGGGCGAGCCATTCACCGATCATCCGCGCTCCGTCTGCCCCGTCATCGCCTCGTTCCTGCGCGCCTACAACGACGCGATCGATGATGAGCGGCGTCAGGATCTCTACCGCTTCGCGGCGCTGGCGGTCGGCACGCGCGAGAGCTGGGTGATCGAGCAGCTCCGCGCCCAGCGCTGCCGTCAATGGGCGGCCGACATCTGGCGGACCCGGCCGTGGCACCTGCGCCTGTTCCGGCGGGTCGATCTCACCTCGGATCCCGCCGTCGAGGTCCAGGCGGCGGCCCGTTCGGCGGTCGCCGCGATCGGACGGCACTCCGATGACACGCACGCGAAGGCGCTCGCCCTCGTCGACGAGCTGTGCACGATGGCGGCCGAGGAATCGGACATCGACGCGCCCCCGCTGGTCGAGGTGGCACCCGCCTGACGCGCACACAATAGGCTGGAGCTCGTCGTGGCCGTCCCTCGGCGGCGGCCGGTCCGCGCGGAAGAACGGTGCCATGCAGAGCTTTGACTACATCATCGTCGGGGCCGGCTCGGCCGGCTGCGTCCTGGCCAACCGCCTGTCGGCCGACCCCTCGGTCCGCGTCCTCCTGCTCGAAGCCGGGGGCAGGGACCGCTCTCCCAACATCAAGATCCCGGCGGCGTTCTCAAAGCAGTTCCACACCAGGCTCGACTGGGACTACACCACCGAGCCGGAGCCCCACGTCGACGGACGGTCCCTGTACATCCCACGGGGCAAGGGCCTGGGCGGCTCGAGCTCGATGAACGCGATGCTCTACGCCCGGGGGCACCCACTCGACTACGACAGCTGGGAGGTCCAGGGGGCCCCCGGCTGGGGCTACCGCGACATCCTGCCGTACTTCATCAAGTCCGAGGACAACGTGCGGGGCGCGTCTGAGTGGCACGGCGTCGGCGGTCCACTGCGGGTCGCCGAGCAGCGCTCACCGCGGCCGCTGGACCGCCGGCTGATCGCGGCCAGCGAGGCTGCGGGGATTCCCTGGATCGCCGACTACAACGGACCGGAGCAGGACGGGGTCTCCATGTTCCAGGTCAACCAGTCCGGCGGCCGGCGATTCAGCGCTGCCGACGCGTACCTGCGGCCGGTGGCCGGGCGCGAGAACCTGGAGGTGCGCACGGGCGCGACGGTCCTGGGGATCGAGCTCGAGGGCGACCGGGCCATCGGCGTCCGCATCGGCACCCGGCGTCACGGGAGCCGGCAGCTCCGAGCGCAGCGCGAGGTGCTGCTGTCGGCCGGGGCCATCGCCTCTCCCGCGCTGCTGCAGGCGTCGGGGATCGGCGCGCCGGACGAGCTGCGCGCCGCCGGTGTGGCCGTCCGCCATGAGCTGCCCGGTGTCGGCCGCAACCTCCAGGACCATCCGTTCGTCACGGTCATCTTCGAGGTCTCCGACGAGCGCACGCTGTACGTTGCCGAGCGCCCCCGGTCGGTGGCGGAGTGGGTGCTGCGGCGCACCGGCCCGTTGAGCTCCACCGTGGCCGAGGTGGTCGCCTTTCACCGGACCCGCAGCGGTCTGCCGGCTGCCGACATCCAGTACCACATGGGGGCCGCCTACTACGACGACCACGGCGCGGAGACCTTCGACGGGCACGCGATGGTGATCGCGCCGGTCCTCGTCGCCCCCCGGGCCCGCGGACGGGTGTGGCTGCGCACCGCGGATCCGACGGCCAAGCCGCGCATCCTCACCAACTCGTTGTCGGAGCCGGAGGACCTGGCGTCGCTTGTGGCCGGCGTCAGGCTGGCTCGAGAGATCGCCGGGCAGGCGGACCTGCGAGGCATCGTCACCAGAGAGCTGAAACCCGGTCCGGCCGCCACCGACGACGCCGATCTGGCCGACGACATCCGCCGGCGACTGATGTTGATCTATCACCCGGTGGGCACCTGTCGCATGAGCGACACGGCCGACGACGCGGTCGTGGACAGCCACCTCCGGGTGCACGGCCTCGACGGACTGCGCGTCGTCGACGCGTCCATCATGCCGCTCATCCCCCGGGGCAACACCCACGCGCCGACGGTGATGATCGCCGAGCGCGGCGCGGATCTCGTCCGCGGTCTTGCCCCGCCGGCACCGGCCGATGGCCGGTACGCCGGCGCGGGGTCCAGGGCGCGCTCCACTCGCTCCGGCGAGGAACTCACAGCATGAGGACAGCGGCCACGAAAGCCAGGTAGCCGGCGATGATCAGCGCGCCGTGACCGCGGCCCAGCCCACGTCCGGCATAGGCACAGATCAGGGCCACCGCGGTCAGGCCCAGATACCACGCCGCGATCAGCGTCGACTGGCCGGACGAGGTGCCGAGCCCGACGATCGTCCCCGGCACGAGCAGGCCGATGGCGACGTTGAGGGCGTTGCTGTTCAGGGCGGTGCTGAGCGTGGCCGCTCCCCGGCCGCGGCCGGCGAGATACAGCGCGGCGACCGCGTTGGGGAGGCTCGTGACACACGCCAGGAGCAGGCCGCCGGTCACGATCTCCGGGATGGCATGACGAGCGCCGATCCGTGCGCCGGTCTGCTCCATGGCGACGCTGGCGCCGATCACTACCAGCACCGCGAGCGCCGCCGTGACCTCATCGGCGAACCGCGCCCGCCGCGGATGGAGGACCGGCTGGAGCTCGGTCTCCTCCTCGGCGATCGCCTCCGTCAGCCAGCGCCTCCAGGAGGGGGGGAGGCCCAGCCGGGCCAGGCGGTCTCGGCTGACGCCGAGGACGACGAGGTACGGGATCAGCACCAGCGCCACCGCGATCAGGGCGACGGCCGGGGCGACCGCCTGCAGGACGGCGGCCAGGCACAGGCCGGCGATGAGCAGCGCCACGGCTCCCTCGAGGAGGATCACGCGCCGGTGGAGGGTGATCCGGCCGGCGACGATGGCGGCGAGGCCGAGCAGCGCGGCCAGATTGAACACATTGGATCCGATCACCACTCCGGCGCCGATCCGCGACTGGTGGCCGACGAGCGCCGTCACCGCCGACGTAATCTCCGGAGCGTCGGCGACGAGCGCGGCCAGCATCCCCAGCAGCGCCTCCGACAGGCCCAGGCGCGCCCCCACTCGCTCCAGCCGAGACACCAGCAGCCAGCTGGTCGCGAGGCTGACGGCGGCGGCGACCGCGAAGAAGACGATCAGCAGCCAATCAGGCATTTTCCGCTGCCGCCTCCTCTCGCCCACGTCGACCGGCGACGGCGGCGCTGAGGGATGTCGAGCTGATTCCGGGTCACGGCGGCCTCCCCACTGGGGCACGCCGACCAGACTTCCCGGCACTCCGAGGCGCAGTGTGTCACAGGCATAGCCCCCAATCTGCGCGCACTCGTCCAGGGTCACACCTGGACCCGCCGACCTAGACTCACCGCCCGTGAGCAAACACCCCCTCTGGGCGCCGTGGCGCATCGAGTACGTCACCGGTGAGAAGTCCGGCGAGTGCATCTTCTGCGCGGCCGCGCGCGGCGAGGGCGCAGACGGCGGACTCGTCCTCGACCGCGGCCGGCAATGCTTCGCGATGCTCAACTCGTTCCCGTATGCGAGCGGCCACACGATGGTGGTCCCGTATCGCCACGTGGGCGATCTGCTATCGCTCGGACAGGAGGAGCTGGGCGAGATCATGCAGCTTGCTCAGCGGATCGTCCGGGCGCTGACGGCCGTCATGTCGCCCGAGGGGTTCAACATCGGGCTGAACCTCGGCGAGGCCGCCGGCGCCGGGATCGCAGAGCATCTCCATCTGCACGTCGTGCCCCGCTGGGCCGGGGACACGAACTTCATGCCCGTGCTCGCCGAGACCAATGTGCTGCCCCAGGCGCTCGAGGCGACGCGCGACGCGCTGGCCGCCGCGCTCGCCGAGGTCCCCTGACCGGCCGCGCCACGGGCGCCGCGGCGTACGCTTGCAGGCATGGTGTCGATCCCGCTCACGTCGCTGTCGCATGGAGCGGGCTGCGGCTGCAAGCTTGCGGCGGCCGATCTGCTTCCGATCCTCCGTGACCTCCCGGTCTCGCAGGATCCGCGCGTGCTCGTCGGCTCGGCCAGCGGCGACGACGCCGCCGTGTTCGCGCTCCGCGACGACCTGGCGCTCGTACAGACGGTCGACTTCTTCACGCCGATCGTCGATGACCCCTTCGATTTCGGCCGGATCGCCGCCGCCAACGCGCTGTCCGACGTCTATGCGATGGGCGGGAAGCCGCTGACGGCGCTCAACCTCGTCGCGTTTCCGTTGGAGCAGCTTGGCGCCCAGGTTCTGCGCCGCATCCTCGAAGGTGGCCTGGCGGTCGCCCGGGAGGCGGGCTGCGCCGTCGTCGGCGGCCACTCCATCGATGACCCGGAGCCCAAGTACGGCATGGCCGTCACCGGCACGGTCGACCCGGCGCGGATGCTGACCAACGCCGGCGCCCGGGCCGGCGACACGCTCGTGCTGACCAAGCCGCTGGGGGCGGGGGCGTTGACGACCGCTCGCAAGCGGGGTGGCGTCGGCGACGCCGCGCTCGCTCCGGCGGTGGAGACGATGACCACGCTGAACGCCCGCGCGGGCCGCGAGGCGGTTGCCGCCGGCGCCCGCGCCGCCACCGACGTCACCGGCTTTGGGCTGCTCGGCCACCTCCACAACCTTGGCCGGGAGAGCCGGCTGGCGGCCGAGGTGCGCGCCGGGGCGGTTCCGGCGCTCGCGGGCGCGCTCGAGGCCCTCGAGGACGGAGTCGGAGTCTCCGGCGGCGGGAGGCGTAATCTGGCCTACGCCCAGGAGTTCACCGTCTTCGGCTCCGGCGTGTCGGACGCGCAGCGGCGATTGGCGGTTGACCCGGCGACGTCCGGCGGGCTGCTCGTTGCCGTGGACGAGGAGCGGGCGGCGGAGATCGACGGAACGGTGATCGGACGGATGCTGGAGGGCGAGCCGGGTGCGGTCCTGCTTCTATAGTCGCCGCCGCTCGGAGCGGCCGGGGCCGGTGCCCCGACCGGCCTTCAAAGCCGGGGAGCCGTGGCGATCCCACGGTGGGAAGGTTCGACTCCTTCGCCGCTCCGTCGCAGACAGATGAGTGCGCACAGGCGTGACGAGGACGGGTCCAGGCGCGAGGACCTGCGGCGGCTTCCGGCGGTCGACCGGCTCGCGGTGGCTGTGGCGCGGGCGGCGCTCGCGGAGCGGCGCGCGGAGCTGGTGGCCGGTGCGCCCGGTGAGGCCGACCTCGTGGAGCGGGCGCTGGCCCGGCTGCGGCCCTCGCTGCGGCGTGTCCTCAACGCCAGCGGGGTGATACTGCATACCAATCTGGGGCGCGCGCCCCTGGCCCCGTCGGCCCGCGTCGCGGTGGGCCGGGCGGCGGCCGGCTACAGCAACCTCGAGCTCGACCTCGAGGGCGGAGCGCGCGGCTCGCGCCACGACCACGTCCAGGGTCTCCTGTGCGAGCTGACGGGAGCGGAGGCGGCGATGGCCGTCAACAACTGCGCGGCGGCGGTCCTGCTGGCGGCGGCGGCGCTGACCGGTGACGGCCGCGAGCTGATCGTCTCCCGCGGCCAGCTGATCGAGATCGGCGGAGGGTTCCGGATCCCGGAGGTGGTGGCGCAGGCGGGTGCGCGGCTCGTGGAGGTGGGGACCACGAACCGCACCCGTCTCGACGACTACCGGCGGGCGATCACGCCGCACACCGGCGCGGTTCTGCGGGCGCACGCGTCGAACTTCGCGACGATTGGGTTCGTCGAGCAGGTGGAGATCGAGCCCCTGTGCTCGCTGGGCCTCCCGGTCATCGACGACGTCGGCTCCGGCGTGCTGGCCGAGGAGCTGGAGCTGCTCGCCGATGAGCCTCCGGTGCGCCGCTCCGTCCGGGCGGGGGCGGCGCTGGTGTGCTTCTCCGGCGACAAGCTGCTTGGCGGCCCGCAGGCCGGGATCATGGTCGGGAACCGGGCTGCCATCGAGGCGGCGCGCTCACACCCGCTCGCCCGTGCCGTGCGGATCGACAAGCTTTCGCTGGCGGCGCTCGCGGCGACGCTGGCGCTATACCGCGATCCGGAGCTCGCGCGGCGCGAGCTCCCGGTGCTCGCGATGCTCACCGCCCCCGGTGACGAGCTGCACCGGCGGGCGGAGGTCCTGGCGGCGGAGACCGGAGGCGAGATCGTCGACGGCGTGGGCCGGGTCGGCGGCGGGGCGCTGCCGCTGCTCGAGCTCTCCGGCCCGGCGGTGGCGGTTGACGCCGGCGCGGCCGGCGCCGATGCCCTGGCGGGCGCCCTGCGGCGCGCCGAGCCCGCGGTGGTGGCGCGCATCCGCCAGGATCGGCTGCTCCTGGACCCCCGGACGCTGACCGACGAGGAGGCTCGCGAGGTGGGGCGGGCCGTGCGGGCCGCGCTGGCATGACGGGTGGCGGCATGCATCCCCCGGCGCCACCCCTGACCGTCGGAACCGCGGGTCACATCGATCACGGCAAGACGGCTCTGGTCCAGCAGCTGACCGGCGTCGAAACCGACCGCCTGCCGGAGGAGAAGACCCGCGGGATCACGATCGTCCTCGGCTACGCGCCGCTCCGGCTCCCCGGCGGCCGGCTGCTCTCGCTCGTCGATGTGCCGGGACACGAGCGGCTGATCCGCGTCATGGTCTCCGGCGCGACCGGCATCGATCTGTTCCTGCTGGTGATCGCCGCCGACGACGGCGTGATGCCGCAGACGCTCGAGCACGTGCGCGTCCTGGGGGCGCTCGGGGTCACCCACGGGGTGGTGGCGATCACGAAGTCCGACCTGGCCGATCCCGGTCCGGCTGCCGCCGCCGCTGCCGAGTTGTTGCCCGGTGCCGAGGCGGTGGCGTGCTCGGCCCGCACCGGTGCCGGCATGGTCGAGGTCGCCGCGGCTCTGGAGCGAGCCGCTGCGGCCGCCGTCTCGCGGGCGGCGATCCAGCGGGAACCGGTACTCCATATTGACCGCGTGTTCACGATCAAGGGCTCCGGGACCGTGGTGACCGGCACCCTGTGGTCTGGCGCGATCGAGCGGGGTCAGCGACTGCGCGTGCTTCCTGGTGACCACATCGCCCGGGTCCGGGGCGTGCAGGTGCACGATCAGGCCGTTGAGCGAGCGCCCGCCGGACAACGCGTCGCGGTCAACCTGGCCGGCCTGGAGCGGCGCGCCATCGCCCGGGGGGACGTCCTCGTCGGCGACGGCGCCGATGTGGCCCTGACCTACCGACTCGACGCGGATCTGCATCTCGAGGCGCCCCTGGCCGACCGCGAGCGGGTCCAGGTCCACCACGGCACCAGGGACACGCCCGCGCGCGCCGTCATGCGCGACGTCGGGCGCTGGCAGTTGCGCACGGAGCGCCCCCTGATCGCCGCCGACGGTGACCGCCTCGTCGTGCGCCGCATCAGCCCTCCGGACACGCTCGGTGGCGGCGTCATCGTTGAGGCTGCCGCCGGCGGGCGGCGGCAGGGTGCCCCGGCCGCAGAGGGCGGGCAGCCGACCGCGCCCGTGTCGCTGCCGCCGGCGCTCGATCCGGCGGCGCTGGCCCTGGAGGAGCGGTTGCGCGCCGCCGGGCACGAGCCCCCCACCGAGGCGGACCTGGGAGAGCAGGCGCGCCATCTGGCGGCGCTGCGTGCCCATGGCCGGGCGACGCGGATCGGTCGGTCGATGCACGCCCATCCGGAGGCAATCGAGCACGTCCGCGCCGTCGTGGAGCGGGTCGCCTTCGAGGAGGGCTCCATCACCCTCGCCCGGCTCCGTGACGAGCTGGGCACATCCCGCAGGTACGCCCAGGCGCTCCTGGAGCACCTCGACGCGGCGCGCGTGACTCGTCGGCAGGCCGATGACAGCCGCGTCCTGCGGCCGTCCACGCGGCGGTGCACCGCCGTGTCCGTCTCCGGTGCCCGGAATCGCTTGCCGACGGACGGTTCGTCCAGCGCGGCGCAGCGGGATTCGCCGCCGCCGCCGTAGCCAGTCCGCCCCCGGCCCGTCAGGCTTACGATCGATGACGCCTATGTCCATGGGGAGAGGAGCGCGATGAGTCCCGGCCACGATGTGCTTCAGCGTTCGGCACGCGAGCACCTGCTGCTGCATTTCACCAAGCACGCGGCTGCGTATGCCGACGGAACGGACCTGCTCGTGCTGGAGCGGGGGGAGGGGCCGTACGTGTTCGACACCCGCGGCCGGCGGTACATCGACGCGCTGTCGAGCCTGTTCTGCGCGCAGATCGGCTACTCGTACGGCGAGGAGATGGTGTCGGCGATCGCCGGGCAGCTGCAGACGCTGGCCTTCAACACGAACTGGGGAACCGCGCATCCACCGTCGATCCAGCTGGCCGAGCGGCTGGCGGAGATCATGCCCGGCGAGCTGAACCGCGCGTTCTTTACGTCCGGGGGATCGGAGGCGGTCGAGGCGGCCTGGAAGATCGTGCGCGAGCACTTCGAGGCCCGGGCTCAGCCTCAGCGGCGCAAGGCGATCGCTCGCCACATCGCCTACCACGGGGTGACGCTGGGCGCGCTGTCGTTCACGGGGGTTCCGCCGATGAAGGAGGCGTTCGGACCTCCGCCCATCGACGTCACCCACGTCTCGAACACCAACGCCTTCCGCGCCCCCGACGGCCACGACCCGGAGGCGTTCTGCGCGCGGCTGCTGGCCGAGGTGCGCGAGGCGATCGAGGCGGCCGGCCCGGACGAGGTGGCGCTGATCATCGCCGAGCCCGTCCAGAATGCCGGTGGCTGCCTGGTGGCGCCGCCCGGGTACTGGCGCGGCCTGCGGGCGCTGGCCGACGAGTACGGCGCGCTGCTGATGGCCGACGAGGTGATCTGCGGCTTTGGCCGCCTCGGCGAGTGGCTGGGCGTGGAGCGCGAAGGAGTGGTGCCGGACCTGGCCACGGTTGCCAAGGGGCTGACCTCGGCGTATGCCCCGATGGGAGCGGTCCTGGTCTCCGACCGCGTGGCCGAGCCGTTGTTCGCCCCCGGCCGGACGCTCCGCCACGGCATCACCTTCGGCGGGCATCCGCTGGCGGCCGCGGTCGCGTTGCGCAACCTCGAGATCTTCGAGCGCGACGGGATCCTCGAGAACGTGCGGGCGCTCGAACCACGCCTCCAGTCACGGATGCAGGAGCTCCGCTCGCTGCCGATCGTCGGTGACGTCCGCGGTCGCGGCTTCTTCTGGGCGGTGGAGCTCGTCCGCGACGAGGACGCGGGCACCTTCGATGCCGACGAGCGCGACCGGCTGCTTCGCGGCTTCCTGCCGGGCCGGCTGCTGGAGGCGGGCATCATCGCCCGCGCCGACGACCGCGGAGACAGCGTGGTCCAGATCGCCCCGCCGCTCATCGCCGATGCCGAGGTGCTCGACGACATCGTCGACCGGCTGGCGGAGGTCCTCGCCGACGCGGGGCGGGAGATGGGCGTCGGTGGCGGACTAGGGCGATCGGCGCTCGCCGGCTGAACCGTCGGCGACGGTCGGTGACCCATAGCTGGGCGCACCGCTTTTTGGGTAGCTCTGGTGTGAAATGCTTTCCTTTTCGACCAGGAGCGGACCGGCGTGAGCACTGAGGTTTCTGAGAGGCAGGCACGGGAGGTCGCCGAGGCAGCGCGGGAGGCCGAGTGGAAGCTTCCGAGCTTCGGCAAGGAGCTCTTCCTCGGCAACTTCCGGCTGGACCTGATCCACCCCCAGCCGCGGCTCGAGGCGGATGCCGTCGAGAGGGGCGAGCGCTTCGTCGCCCGCCTGCGCGAGTTCCTGGAGAGCGAGGTCGACCCGCTGGAGATCGAGCGCGAGTGCAAGATCCCGGACCGGGTCGTCAACGGGCTCAAGACGCTGGGCGCGTTCGGGATGAAGGTTTCCGAGGAGTACGGCGGCCTCGGCCTGTCCCAGGTCTACTACAACCGGGCCCTCGCCATGGTCGGGGTCTGGCACGCGTCGCTCTCGACGCTGCTCAGCGCCCACCAGTCGATCGGGGTCGCCGAGCCGCTGCGGATGTTCGGCACCGAGGAGCAGAAGCGCAAATGGCTGCCGCTTGTGGCCTCCGATCAGGTCAGCGCGTTCCTGCTCACCGAGCCGGACGTCGGCTCGGATCCGGCGCGGCTGGCGGCGACGGCCACCCCGGTCGAGGGCGGGTACTCGCTGACCGGCCGCAAGCTGTGGGCGACCAACGGCGCCATCGCCAACATCGTCGTCGTCATGGCGAAAGTGCCCAAGTCCGAGGGCCACCGCGGGGGAATCAGCGCCTTCGTGCTCCCGTACGACAGCGAGGGGATCACGGTCGAGCACCGCAATGCGTTCATGGGGCTGCGCGGGATCGAGAACTCGGTCACCCGCCTGGAGAACGTGTTCGTGCCGGAGGACAACCGGATCGGTCGGGAGGGAGAGGGTCTGAAGATCGCGCTGAGCACGCTGAACACCGGGCGCCTGGCGCTGCCGGCCATCTGCGTGGGCACCGCCAAGTGGGCGACGAAGATCGGCCGGGAGTGGGCCAACGAGCGCGAGCAGTGGGGCCGCAAGATCGGCAAGCATGATGCCGTCGCCCAGAAGCTGGCCTTCATCGCCGGCAGCGCGTTCGGCCTCGAGGCGATGCTCGACGTCGCCAGCCGGCTCGCCGACAACAAGTCCAACGACATCAGGATCGAGGCGGCGCTGGCCAAGCTGTACGGGTCCGAGCTCGGCTGGAGGGTGATCGACGAGCTGATGCAGATCCGGGGCGGCCGCGGGTTTGAGACCGCCGAGTCGCTGCGGGCTCGTGGCGAGAAGCCCGTCCCGGTGGAGGCCGCCTTTCGCGACATGCGGATCAACCGCATCTTCGAAGGGTCCAGCGAGATCATGCACCTGCTCATCGCGCGCGAAGCCGTCGACCAGCACCTCGAGGTCGCCGGCGACATCCTGGAGCCCGGAAAGGACCTGCGGACCAAGGCGGCAGCGGCGGTCAAGGCCGGGGCGTTCTACAGCCGGTGGCTCCCCCGGTTGGTGGTGGGCGACGGGCAGAACCCGCGCGCGTTCGACGAGTTTGGCCAGTTGGCCCGGCACCTGCGCTACGTCGAGCGGGCCTCGCGCAGGCTCGCCCGTTCCACCTTCTACGGGATGAGCCGCTGGCAGGCCGGGCTCGAGTACCGCCAGGCCTTCCTGGGCCGGATCGTCGACATCGGCGCCGAGCTGTTCGCCATGGCCTCGGCGGTCGCCTATGCCGACACGATCGGACGCGAGCATCCGGAGCGGCGCGAGCAGGCGGCCGAGCTCGCGGCGTTGTTCTGCCGACAGGCACGGCGGCGGGCCGAGAGCCTGTTCGGCGACCTGTGGGCCAACGACGACGACGCCAACCGGGCCGCCGCCGGCGAGCTCCTGTCCGGTCGCTATGAGTGGCTGGAGGAGGGGGTCATCGACCCGTCAGGCGCGGGGCCGATGATTCCAGCCGAGAGCAAGGAGCAGGACACGGCCCGCGCGGTCGCCCCGGTCGAAACATAGCTCCAGCCGAAGCTGTGCCGTGGGCCCAACATCTGGCGACGACGGGAAGGTGTGCCGGGGCCCGGGCGCTGTGGCCGTCCGTGGACGTGCATGGTGTGCCGAATCCGGGTTGCCGTCGGCGATGTGGCGCGTTCTGGGGGCTGGGCGTGCGCGCGGTGCCAGATCATCTGGGCGGTGCGCGATCTGGCGCGATCTGCACGCTTGAATCCGGAGCAACGGCCCGGTCACCCGTGGCCCGCTCCGGCGGCGTCACCCGGGCGAACGGACGAGCGGCCGCACCGCGATCGTCACGTCGACGAGTGCGCACAGCCGGTCGTGGTCATCGCGAAACTCGTGGCCCCAGAACCATTCGCGGTCGTCGTGGTGGCGCCGGTGGGCGGTGACGTGGACGTCCCCCTCGGTGATCGGCCGCAGGAAGCTGGCCGAGTTGCTCAGTCCCGAGCCGATCATGCCGTCACGCCAGACCGCGCGTACGGTGGCCACCGAGGCGACGGTCTCGGCCACCGCGGAGTAGATCCCCCCGTGAAGCAGGCCGAGCGGCTGCTTGAGATCGGTGCGGGTGTGGAAGCGAACCCGTGCGGTGTCGTCCGTCAGCTCCAGCCACTCGAGGCCGAGGAAGCCCTCAAACGTCTGTCCCAGCTCGATCAGGGGTTCCGGCAGGGTCTCCAGGTCCCAGGGCCAGGCGGTCACCGCCGACCCTCATCCCGAGCCGCCGAAGACGACCGACTTGGTCTCCGTGTAGTAGTCAAAGGCCTCCTCGCCGTGCTTCTTGCCATACCCGCTGGACCTCCGGCCGCCGAACGGAAGCTCATCGTAGACCTTGGACCGCGAGTTGATCCACGTGTGGCCCGCCTCGATCCGCTCGGCCGCCTCGTGCGCGCGTTGTTCAGGGCGACGGCGGCGCCGGCGACGATAGGCCGGCCGCGGAGCGGCGTGCCTGGCGCAACGAGCGGATGCGGTGATACGAGTACCCCACATCGGCCTGGAGCAGGTTGAGGCTGACCCCTGATCCGGCCTGCGGAGGATCGCGCCGGCTGGGCCGGAATCGCGCCCTCAACGCGAGCGCCGTCGTCATCGGCGCAGGCCCCAACGGGCTCGCGGCCGCGATCCGCCTGGCCGAGGCGGGGGTGGAGGTGACGGTGCTCGAGCAGGCCGCCGAACCCGGCGGCGCGGTCCGCAGCGAAGAGCTGACGCTGCCGGGCTTCGTGCACGACACGTTCTCATCGGTCTATCCGGCTGGCGCCGCCTCCCCGGTCTTCGCGCGGATGCCGTTGGCCGACCACGGCCTGGAATGGGTTCATCCGGCGGCGTGCATGGCCCACCCGCTCCAGGACGGCACCGCCGTCGCCCTCTACCGCGATCCGGTGGCGACCGCGCGAACGCTGGAGGCGCGCCGGCCCGGTGAAGGCGAGAGGTGGATGACGTTCGCGCGGCCGTACCTGGACGCCTTCGACGCCGTCCGCGAGCTGATGCTCGCCGGCTTTCCGCCGGTGCGCGGGGCGCTGGGGATGCTGCAGCGCTCAGGCCCGCGGGCCACGGCGGACTTCGCCCGCCTGGTCACCGGGTCCGCGGTGTCGCTGGCTCACCGGCTGTTCGCCGACCCGGGCGCTCGCGCGTGGCTCTACGGGACCGCCATGCACGGCGACGCGGCGCCGGATAGCGCCGGATCCGGCCTGCCCGGCGCCTACCTGACCCTGCTCGGCCATGCCGTCGGCTGGCCGAGCCCTCGCGGCGGCGCACAGCGCCTGACTGACGCGCTCGTCGGCTACCTGCGCAGCCTGGGGGCGTCGGTGGTGACGAGCGCTCGCGTCGCGCGGGTCATCACCCGGGACGGTCGTGCTCGAGGCGTCGGGGTCGCCGGCGGGCGGGAGATCCCGGCCTCGACGGTCATCGCCGACGTCATGCCCCAGGCGCTGCTTGCGCTGGCCGGGGATGCCCTGTCCGGCTGGTACCGGCGTGCGCTGCGGGGCTACGCCTACGGCCCGGCGACCGTCAAGGTCGACTGGGCCCTCGACGGCCCCATCCCGTGGCACGCGCCCGAGGCGCGGGAGGCTGGGACGGTGCACGTGGGCGGCGGGGAGCGCGCCATGCTCGAGTCGATCTCCGAGGCCCAGGCGGGGCTGGCGCGCCGCCCGTTCCTGTTGCTCGGCCAGCAGAGCCTGGCTGACCCGTCCCGCGCACCGAAGGGCAGGCACACCGCCTGGGCCTACACCCACGGCCCTCAGGAGATGGCCCGCAGCCTGGCCGGTGATGAGCGGGTAGAGGCGATCGAGCAACAGATCGAGCGGTTCGCGCCCGGATTCCGGGCGCGCATCCTTGCCCGCCACGTCCTCGGCCCGCACGACCTCGAAGCCCGCGACCCCAACCTGGTCGGCGGGGACGTCGGCGGGGGCAGCTACCGGCTGCGACAGGCGGTCTTCCGGCCGCTCCCGTCGCTGTCGCCGTATCGGACACCCGTCGACGGGCTCTTTCTGGGGAGTGCCGCCGCGTTTCCGGGCGCCGCGGTCCATGGCGTCCCGGGCGACGCCGCCGCCCGCGCCGCGCTGCGTCGGCTCCGGTCGGCCAAGTCGGGGCGCCCTAACGGCTAGTGCGGCGTTCTACGCTACGGGGCGCCTTGCCACGCGCGACCCCACCAGGCCGGCCGGCCTGGCACGTGACCGATCTGGAGGTGTCCGCCGTGGTGGGCTGGTGGACGGCGCACGCCCGGGAGCTGCCGTGGCGAGCCAGCCGTGATCGGTACGCGGTCTGGGTCGCGGAGGTGATGTCGATTCAGACGACGGTGAGCCGCTCGGCCGAGGCCTGGACACGGTGGATGGAGCGGTGGCCGACGGTGGAGGCCCTGGCGGCGGCCTCGCTGGCCGACATTCTCGCCGAATGGCAGGGGCTGGGCTACCCGCGGCGCGCACGGGACCTCCACCGCGCCGCCGGAATCGTCGTCGCCTCCGGCTGGCCTGACGACCTCACCGACCTGCCGGGCGTGGGGCGATACGTCGCCGATGCCGTCCGCTGCTTTGCGCTGGAGGAGCCGGTGCTCCCGCGGGACGTCAACGTCGCCCGCGTGCTCCGCCGGCGCTTCCCCGGTGGCGTCGACACCTCAGCCGACCCCTGGCGGGCCGGCCAGGCGATCATGGAGTTCGGCCAACGGATCTGCTGCGCCCGGCCCAGATGCCACTCATGCCCGGTACGCACCGGCTGCTCCGGGCCGGAACCGCCCGCCGCCGGAGCCAACCCCCGCCGCCGGCCGTATGAGGGCAGCCGGCGCCAGCGGCGCGGCCTGTTGCTGCGGCGGGTGATCGCCGAGGGATCGGTTGTCGTCGACTCGGCGGATCATGACGTCGCCCTGGGGCTCGCGGAGGACGGGCTCGCATTGCTCACAGACGGGATGTTGCTGGCGCCGCGGTGACTCGGCCCGCGGCGCCGCGGCGCGGGAGGAGGCGGTCGACGGCGGCGACGGCGGTCGCCGATCCGTCCTCGCCGGCCAAACCGACGGCGATCTGAGATGCGCGGGCGGCATAACCGCCGTCACGTGCCAGCGCGGCCAGACGGCCGGCGAGACGATCTCGCCGCAGCCGCCCGAGCGGGAGCGGGGACGGGCCGGCCCCGATCGCCGCCATCCGATGGCCCCAGAAGAACTGATCGGCGACCGCGGGAATGCACAGCGTCGGGCGCGCGTGGCGGAGCCCGAGGGCCGTCGTTCCCGCGCCGCCGTGGTGCACCACGCCGGCAACATGCGGAAACAATGCGTCGTAGGCGACGTCCCCCACCACGTGAACCCCCGGATCCCGGATGCCGCCCCCCAGGCCGGCCCATCCGGACTGCAGGATGAGCCGAACCTGCGCGTCGCGCGCTGCCCCCGCAACGTCGCGGGTGACCGCCGCCGGGTCGGCGACGGGCGTGGAACCCAGCCCAAAGAACAGCGGTGCCGGCCCGTCGGCGAGGAAGCGACGGGTCTCGGCGGTCAGCGCGGAAGCCGTGTCTCCGTCGCCGGCATGCGGCCACCAATACCCGCAGACCACGGTGTCGGCCGGCCAGTCGGCCGGCGGGGTGACCACATGTCGGCTCACGCCGACCAGTGACCCCACGCGGCGCCGGCGTTGAGCGAGCGCCTGGCGGATCCCGTAGTCGCGAGCGGCCGGTCCGAGCACCTCCCGGCGCGCGCGGTCGACGGCGCCCCGGGTCAGCTGCCACAGCATCCAGGCATCGGTCTGATACGAGGCACGGTTGCCCAGTGGCGTCAGCGTTCGCGTGCGGATGTAGGCGGCGGGGATGGGAAAGTGCCGAGTCGGCACCATGGGGACATGGTGGATGTGGAGGATCGGGCACCCCAGGTGGTCGGCAACGTCGAGCGCCGGGAAGGTCGCCGGAAACGCGAGCACCGCGTCTGACTCCCGGACCGCGCTGAGGACGTCCTCGTAGATCAGACGTAGCTCCGGCGCCAGGACCGCCGCGATCCGGCGCATCATCACGACCGGGTTGCGGACGTGGCGCATCACTTCGCGACCCTCATCGCTCTCGATCAGCTCGCGCGTGCTGCGTCCGCGGGCGCCGATGAACTCCATGCCGGAATCCGCGGCATCGTGAGCGTACTCCGGGTGAGTCAGGATCCGAACGTGGTGCCCGGCCTCGGCGAGACCACGTCCGAGGGTGAGGAACGGCTCGATGTCCCCTCGGGATCCGAATGAAACCGCAGTCAGATGCATGACACCGCCTTGGTGAGGTTTGGGTTCCAAAGTGTCACATCAGTCTCCGTTGACGAGGTTGACTGAGATTAGTGTCGTGTTCGTTCACTGCGGAGTGACACTGGCATGAGAGGGATCACATAATCGAGACGGGCGGAGATGCTTATCAACTCCGTCACGGCACAGCTTGCAGAAAAGTGCCACACTGCCGATCGGTCCGGGTTGTCCACGCTCCATACGGGTTGAATATGAACGTTGCCCTGGTCGACCTCGGTTCTCTGATGTTGTACGCCAGCCGCCGCTCCACGGTGCTGCCCAACATGGGGTTGGTGCTGCGGTTCCCAGAGCCGTTGACGGCCGCCGAGCTCCGTGCCGAGGCCGCGCGGCTGGCGTCCTCGCCATTCGGGTTGGGCCGACGCCTGGCGCCGCCGCGGATTCCCGGGGCGCGTCCGCGGTGGGTGTCGGCGGCGGAACCGCCACCCGTGGAGGTTGCGCCGCAGCGGCGCAGCCCGCGCGAACTGGGCATGTGGCTGGCCGATGAGCTGAGCGTCCGCCACGACCCGGAACGGGGCGCCGGCTGGCGGCTGGCTGCGACGACCGACGCCGAGGGATCCATGGTCGTGGCGCTGACGCTCAACCACCTGTTCGGCACCGGCCGCGACATCGCCACCACGCTCTACGGCGGAGAGCTGCTGACAGACGCCGCCGCGAACGGCTCCACGGGGTCCAACGGCGACGACGCGTCCTCATACGGCCTGCGGGCCGAGATCGCCGACAGCGCGACCCGCCTGCGGCGGGGGACGGTGGGCCTGATGCGCCTGACCCGGGAGGTCGCGCAGCTCCCTGTGCGCCGGCGACCCCATGGGGAGCTGACCGACATGGGAAAGCCGCTGGCGGCGCTGCGCGATCGGGACCGGACCCGTGGCCGTTCCTCATCCCGCCGGGTGGGGGCAACCGTGCGGACCGACGTGGAAGCATGGGACGCGGCGGCCGAGCGGCACGGCGGGAGCACCACGGCGCTCCAGTTGGCCCTGTGCGCCAACCTCCTGCGGGACGCGCGCCGGATCCGGGGCGCTGCCTCGGAGCGGCCCATCCGGCTCATCGTTCCGGTCGATCTCGCCGATCGTCAGGAGATGCCGCGCGCCTCGGCCACGGTCGGTCCGATCAAGCTGACGAGCGCAACCGTCGTCCTCCCGGGCGGAACCCCCCGGCACGGCGACCTGGGCGAACTCCGGGAGCAGCTTCGCCTGGCCGTGCAGGCGGCGGTTGAGGAGGTGCGGACCACCGGACGTGTGCCGGTGGCCCCGGGCGTCGTCGATGCGATGCGGCTGCTCCCGGACGCCATCACGTCCCGTGTCTTGTTCGGCGTGCACGCGCGGTATGACGGGGCGGTTTCGAACGTCGGCCCGTTGCCCCCCGGCATCATGCGGATCGGCGATCACGTGGCCACCGACGCCTTCCTGATGGCCTTCCCGCTGGGAAGCGACCTGGCGGTCGGCTTCGCGACACATGGGATGAGTCTCGCCCTCGGAGCGGTCGCTGATCCCAGCAGGCTCGGTGCGGGGCCTCCGCTGCGGGAGCGGATCACGCGGGAGCTGGGGCACTGGGGCATCGCGGCCAGCGCGTGGTAGTCGACCGGTGAACGACGAGGA
This sequence comes from Solirubrobacteraceae bacterium, assembly GCA_035551855.1. Classification (GTDB taxonomy): domain Bacteria; phylum Actinomycetota; class Thermoleophilia; order Solirubrobacterales; family Solirubrobacteraceae; genus Palsa-465. The sequence continues at coordinate 27,573 of DASZMK010000175.1, read as the reverse complement.
GAACCAATGAGCACCGTGACAAGGACATCAGCGCAACGGGCCTCTGCGCCGGCCCGTCCGCGATCCGGAGCCGATCCCCGCGTGGAGATCCCACTTGTCGATTGGGGAAGCCTGGCGCTGCGAGCGGGGCGCTTTGGCCCCGTCCTGCCGCACATGGCCTGGCTGCTTCGCTTCCCGGACGAGGTGACTGAGCAGGCGCTGGCCGAGGAGGCACGGCGGATGGCGGCGACTCCGTACGGCCTGGGGCGCAGGATCGTCGCGCCGCGGGTGCCCGGCGGGCGTCATCGCTGGCGCCAGGAGCCCACACCGCCGGCGGTCAGCATGCGCCCGCGTTCGCTCACGGGCGCCGACGCGCTCTCGGCGTGGCTGGACCGCGAGCTTGGCGTTCCGCTTGATCCGGAACGAGACGCCGGGTGGCGCATCGGCGCGGCGCGGATGGCCGACGGCGGGACCGCCGTGCTGGTCGTGGCGCACCACCTGTTCGGAACCGGCGGCGGCATCGTCGGCGCGCTGTACGGCGACGAGGACGTCGACCCGACGGTGGGGACGACGGAGACGACCTTCACGAGCGGCAACGACTTCACGATCTGGCGCGAGGCGCTCGGCGTCGGCGACCGAATCCGGCTGGGGCTGCTTGGTGCGGGCCGGCTGGCGGGATCGGCCTCGGCCGCGCTGCGCGGCGGCGCAACGACCGACGACTTCGACCGCCCGCAGGTCTCACCGGAGACCAAGCCGTCGCGGGGCCGAGATCGAACCCGGCGCCCGCCGTCGAATCTTCGCGTCGCCGCCGTTGCGACGATGCCCGCCGAGGCCTGGGACGGTGCCGCTGCCGATCGTGGCGGCACCGGCAACACCCTGCTGGCGGCCGTTGCCGCCAACCTGCTGCGGCGCGCCCGCGTCGCCCGCGGGGCCCGCATCGACCGGACGCTGCGGCTGCTGCTGCCGGTCGATCTCACCGACCGGGACGTCGCTCGCATCATCCAGCGCTCCTCCGGGCCGTCGGCGGCGATGACGACCGCCGAGGTCGTCCTCCCGGGCGGACCGCCGGTTCAAGCCGAGCTGTCGAGCCTGCGGGCGACGATGAAGGCCGCCTTCATCCGTGACGCCGGACAGGTGCCGGCGGTCCGCGGCGCGGGCGACGTCATGCGTCTGCTCCCGGAGGCGCTGACCTTCAAGGCAGCCGCCCGGGCGGCGCTGCGCTTCGACGGATGCGCCTCGAACGTCGGAGCCATCCCGCCGCGGATGCTGCAGCTCGGCCCTCACGTCGCCGACGAGGTCGCCATGCTCGGCTTCCCCATCGGCAACGAGGCGCTCACCGCCCTGATCCGGTACCGCGACGCCGTGGCGGTGACCGTCGTGACCGACCCGCTGCGCCTGGGACCCGCTCCGGATCTGCGGGAGTGGCTGGACGAGGAGCTGGCCGGGTGGGGGCTTCCGGAGGTCACGTGGTGAGAGGCGTTCCCCTTGACGACCACGCGGCCATGTATGTCGCGGCGAGTCACCGTCGCCACCTGCCGTGCGTCGGCGTCGTCCGGCGCTTCGACGAGCGTCTCGACTCAGAGACGCTCTCCACCTACGCCGCCCGCCTGGCGACGAACCCTCTGGGGTTCGGCCGCCGCGTCGTGCGCGCCCGGGTGCCCGGGGCACGGGCGCGGTGGGAGCCGACCAGCGTCCTTCCGCCGCTGCGGATCGAGACCGGCCCCCTGGGGAGCGCCGACATTGCCGAGCTGCTCGACGAGGAGGTCAGCACGCCGCCGGATCCCTCCTGCGATCCCGGGTGGCGGCTGACGGCGTTGATGGACATCGAGGGCGGAACCACGGTTCTCACCTGGCTGCATCACGCCTTCGGGGACGGCCGGGCCATCCTGGAGACGGCGTTCGCCCCCAACGCGGTGCCCGCTGGTCCGCTGCCGCCGGTCCCGCCGGGAACGATGCAGGAGCTCAGCGAAGTCGTGGCGCGGTTCCGCCGGGGCGTCCTCGGCGGCGCCAGGCTGGGCCGCGAGGCCGCCACGGTCCGGTGGCGTGAGCCACAGAGTGACCTGGCCCGTCTGCGGCCGGCCCTCACGGCATTGCGGACCCGCGACCGGAGCGTCGGTGCGCGGTCCGAGCGACGGGTGGTCGCGCTGGGGCGCCTGGATGCGCAGGCCTGGGAGGAGGCGGCGGCGGCACGCGGTGGCTCTGGCAACGCGCTGCTGCTCGCCGTGCTCGCCAATCTGCTGCGGATGGCCCGGCAGTCGCGAGGCGAGTTCCACGAGCGTCCGCTCCGGCTGCTGCTGCCATTCGACACGCGGCTTGGTGCCAACGGGAACGGCGGTGGGCACGAGTCGTCGGCGAACGCCGCCGGTGCCGCGATCATCGTGCTCCCGGGTGGCTCGCCGACCTATGGCCGGCTCGACGAGGTTCGCGCGGCGACGCGAGAGGCGCTGCGCCGGGCGTCGGCCGCGATGACGGCCACCTCCGCGGCCGGCCCTCCCGGCGTCGTCGATGCCATGCAGCTGCTGCCGAACGCCATCACCCACCGCCTGGCCTCCCGGGTCCAGGGGCACGCCGACGGGGTCGCCTCCAACGTCGGTCCGATTCCCGCGCACGTCGCCGACCTGGGGCCGTACACCGCACGCGAGGTGTTCCTGCTGGCGGGGCCGATGCTCACCGACCTGACCGTCTGCCTGGGCCGGGATCGCGACGAGGTCGCGCTGGGCGTGATGGCCGACCCGGCCAGGCTGGGACCGGCGGGGGGCCTGCGCGAGCGCGTCGCCGAGGAGCTCGCGGGGTGGGAGCTCGGCGCCGACGTGAGCTGATCGCCGACCGCGACAGCCCGCGCCTCAGGACGAGCAGACTCGAGCCGCACGGCCTCAGAGCCGCCGCCACCGACGGCCGCCGTCCAGCAGGGCGTCGGCCTCAGGCGGTCCCGCCGATCCCGCCGGGTACTGTGGGATCGGGGAGGTGGTGTCCTGATGCCAGGCCGCGAGGATTGGGTCGACGATCCCCCACAGCGCCTCGATCTCGTCGTTGCGCGTGAACAGCGTCGCCTCGCCGCGCATGGCGTCGAGAATGAGGCGCTCGTACGCCTCCGGGGATTCAGACAGGAACGACGTGCCGTAGCGAAACTCCATGTTGACCGGACGGATGCGCATCCTCGTTCCCGGGATCTTGGCCCCGATCGAGACCGATACCCCCTCGTCAGGCTGGACGGTGAGGATGATCTGGTTCGATTGGGCCCCGGTCGAGTCGGTCGTCTGGAACGCCAGGTGCGGGACGGGCTTCAACGTCACCGCGATCTCGGTGAGCTTGCGCGCGAGCCGCTTCCCTGTACGCAGGTAGAAGGGCACCCCGGCCCAGCGCCAGTTCGACACGTGGAGGCGCAGCGCGGCGTAGGTCTCCGTGCGGGAGTCCGGTGCGACCCCCTCCTCCTGGCGGTATCCCGGAACGGGAACACCTCCGACCACCCCGGGACCGTACTGGGCGGGTACCGCCATCGACGGAACGTCCTCCACGGCGGGAGGCACGATTGCGTCGAGCACCTTCAGCTTCTCGTCCCGGACACGGTTGGCCTCGAACGCCGTGGGCGGCTCCATCGTCAGCAGCGCCAGCAGCTGCAACATGTGGTTCTGGACGAGGTCGCGCAACGCGCCGGCGCGTTCGTAGTACTCCGCCCGTCCCTCGATGCCGATGTCCTCCGCCGCGGTGATCTGGACATGGTCGATGAAGTTGCGATTCCACACCGGCTCGAACAGCATGTTCGCGAACCGCAACGCCATCAGGTTCTGGACGGTCTCCTTGCCGAGGTAATGGTCGATTCGGAAGACCTGCCGTTCCTCGAAGATGCTCAGCACCTGCGCGTTGAGCCGCTGCGCCGACGCGAGGTCATAGCCGAATGGCTTCTCGATCACGATCCTCGTCTCAGCATGTTCCCGGTGGTTGAGCCCGGCGGCGCCGAGCTTGTCGCAGATGACGGGGAAGAACTCCGGAGCCGTGGATAGGTAGAACATCCGATTCAGCTCGTATCCGGCTCGCCGGTCGATCTCGTCGAGCGTGTGCGCGATCTCTCGGTACACGGCGTCGTCGTCGAAGCTGCCCGCGACGTACCGCGTCTCCGCGAGCAGCTCGTTGAGCACGTCCTGATCAGGCCGGCGGCGGGAGAAGCGCTCGATCGACTGGCGCGCCGTCTCGCGGAAGTCCTCGTCCGGTTGCGGGCCGCGAGCCACGCCGACGAGCTCGAATCGCTCCGGGAGGGCGCCCTCGTGGGCGAGGTTGTACAGGGCCGGTAACAGCTTGCGCGCCGCGAGGTCGCCGGTGGCGCCGAAGACAACGAGAGTCGTCGGATGCACGGGGAGACGTTCGAGCCCCTCGACGAGCGGATTCTCGGCACCCATTTGCTCTTTGACCACAAGGGTCATGTCGACACCCGTCCCACGGTTCGTATGAGGCCTCGGCCGGACCCGGGAGGGACGCGATCCGCCTGCCCTCAGCCTTGCCGAAGCACATAGGTCTTCGACCCCTCCTGCAAACCCCGAGGGTTCAGAGAATCGCGTCGAGCGCCTGTGCGATGGGTGTGGCCCCGGCGTTGACGTAGAGAATCCGCTCCCGGGCGCGCGCGGTGGCCAGCAGCGCATCGAGCACCTCTGCGACGTCGGCCCGGGGGATCTCGCCGCGAAACGGCTCGAGGTCGACCCGAACGCGCCCGGTGCCCGGGTCGTCGGTGAGACCGCCGGGCCGGACGATCGTCCATGCCAGGTCGCTGGCCTGGACGGCGGCGTCGGCCTCGGCCTTGGCGCGCAGGTAGACGCTGAAGACGTCGTCGTCGTCCGGTGGATTCTCAGCACCCACTGCGCTGATCAGGAGGTAGCGCGGCACGGACGCTGCACTCGCCGCTTCCAGCAGCTTGATCGCACCGTCACGGTCGACGGTCAGTTTCCGAGCCGCGCCGCTGCCGGGGCCGGCGCCGGCGGCGAACACGACGGCGGACGCCCCGGCCACGACACGGGAGATCTGCGGCACACTCGCCTGCTCGAGATCCAACAGCACCGGCTCGCCACCCGCCGCGCGCACGTCGTCGGTGTGCGTGGAGTTGCGAATCAGGCCGACGACGTGCTCACCGCGCGCGCTGAGCCGCCGCGTCAACTGCAGCCCAATCTTCCCGTGACCTCCAGCGATTGCGACCATCGTGTCAGGCTACCGCGGGCGGTTCAGGCCGCTGGCTCAGGGTGCGCGACGGGACCGGGCGGCCACGATGCCGCCGAGGACCAGGCGGTCAGGATGCTGTTCCGGCGGTCGCCGGCTGCGGAGCGGACCTGCCCTGCAGGGCGGCCTGGATCTGCTCCTCCGCGTCCTTGGACAGCGAAGTCTTCAAGATGTGACCGCCGAACTTGCCGAGCGCGTCGATGGCCTTGTCAGGGGTGACCTTGTCCACGACCAGGAACAGGGCGGACGTTCCCGGCTTGACCATGTCGCGAACCTCCTGCTGAAAGGTCTTGTCCACGCCGATCCGCTCGAACAGGCCAAAGAGCGCGCCGAAGACACCGCCGACGGCCAGTCCGAAGACGGGTACGAAGAACAGAAGACCGAACAGGGCGCCCCACAGCATTCCCCAGGTGACCCCTTCGGCCACCGGATGATGGTTGGTGTGGACGTGGTACCTGCCGTTTTCGTCCCTCACGATGACCGCGACCGCTTCCGGTTCGACGACCAGGTCCTGGGCGAGGCGGTACACCTCCTCGGCCGCGCGGTCTGCCGTCTCCATGTCGTCGTAGCCAATTGCTATCAGTTCAGCCACCGGGGCTCCTTTCGAGCGTTTGCGATCCCCTGTGGCGTTAGGACGTCGCGGGCGCGGTTCAAGAGACGCCGGGGGATCGGCTCCAGACCGGGGAATGGGCCCTGGAGTCCGGCAGGTCGCACTTGCCGACCCGCACGCCTGGCCTAAACTCGAGCCGGAGACGGCGACATGATCATCCAATGTCCCAACTGCGGCACCAAGAACCGGGTTTCGCCCGCTGCCAGTGGCGTCCCGCGTTGCAGCGTCTGCCACACGCTGCTCCCCTGGATCGTCGACGCGGATCCCGCCACCTTCGATCAGGAGATCACAGCGTCGGTTCCGGTGCTGGTCGACTTCTGGGCGCCGTGGTGCGGGCCGTGCCGGATGGTCTCACCGCTTGTCGAAGAGATGGGGCGAGAGAATGCCGGGCACCTGAAGGTCGTCAAGCTCAACGTTGACGACGCGCCGGACATCTCCGGTCGCTACCAGGTTCAGGGGATCCCGCTGCTCGTGGTGATCCGCGACGGACGAGAGGTGGACCGGCTCGTGGGGGCGGCTCCGAGAGAGCGCCTACGCAAGTGGCTCGCGCCGCACTTGGCCGCGGCCAGCGAAACCGCCTCGTAACCACCCACGTCGTCAGCCGGCTCCGTTCCCGCATCGGTGACGCGGCCGGGCCGGTGGCCAATGAAGGCCGGGTCCGCCCGCCGGCGGGCGAGAGGTCAGGTCGGCTTGCCGGTGCGCCCCCGCGGCCTATGTCGGCCAGCAGATCAGTGCCAATTCGAAACGAAACACATGGCCGGCTTCGAGGCCGCTGATCCGGCGCGCTCACGAGCCGCTGAGTTCCTGCCCCACGCCCAGGCCCGGGCCCGGGAGAAACCCGCGGGTATCGGCGCCTCGGTCGTCGACAGCAACTTCGGCCGCGGGCGGTATGTGTGGGACTGCATCGTCACCGACGGCAGCGAATGGACCTACGTCTCGGTGGCGGGGGTGGATGTGGGACCGCATCCGAACCTGTCGGCCGAAGACGTGGAGCAGGGGGTGGAGCGGTTTGCAGCGACGCTGCCGGCGACAGGCAGGATTCGCCACCTCATCAACGCCAGCCCGCTGCACATCGACCGGGACGGCCACGTCTCCGATTGACGCTCCGGTCTGCGGGCCCGGCGCCGGTCGTCCGCGCCCCAGCCGACGCGGACGACCGGTCGTCGACTACGGGTTGGCGCTGCCCGGCTCTGAGCTACCGGTGTCGCCACCGGCCGTGCCGGAGCCGTCCGCGTCGCCCCTGATCTCGATGCGCCGGGGGCGCATGGTCTCCGGCTTGGGGATCCGCAACGTCAGGACACCGTCGTGAAGGGAGGCCTCGATCGCCTCCGGGTTGAGGCCTGACGGCACACGTATGCTCCGCTGGAACCTGCCGAACCCGCGCTCGATGCGCTGCACCTGCCCGACGGCGCCATCCTCACGCGCGTACGGGAAGGGCCGCTCACCGGAGACGGTCAGCACGTCGTTCTCGAGCTCGATCTGCAAATTGTCCGGGTGCAGGCCCGGCACGTCCATGTACACCGTTACCCCGTCGTCATCGATCAGCAGATCGGCCGGCGGCATGAACGCCCCCACCGTGCCACGGTCATGCAGGACCTGACCGAGCTCACGGAGCCAGGGCGTGATCGGCTCCACCATCGTCGTTGCCATCGCATCCTCCAAAAGGTCGTCGCTTGGGCGGGCTTCCGGTACCGAGGAACCTGTGCCGGTCGCTAGGACGCCGGCAGTGACAATCAAGTCACCGCGCCAGATTGACGTCACCTGCCGGTGTCCTAACGCACCATGAAGTGAGCGAATCGCTCGTCCTCGCGGAGACGCCAGACGTCTTCGGTGCCTATCCGCGCCTCAGCGACGAACAGATCGAGGCTCTCGCCACCGTCGGCGAGCGTCGGAGCGTCGAGGCTGGAGAGGTCCTCTATCGCGAGGGTGATGGCAATGCCCACCTCTTCGTCATTCTCGACGGACTCGTGGCCGTGGTGGAGGAGTCAGACTCCGGCGCGAGGGCGATCGGCGTCCACGGGCGACGGCGGTTTCTCGGCGACCTCGGCCTCGTAACCGGTCAGACGGCCTTCGTCACCGCGGTCGTTCGCGAGCCCGGGGAGCTGCTCGTGCTGACGGCGGACCTCGTGCGGGCGATCGTCACTCATGACCTCGTGATCGGCGACCTGATCCTGCGCGCGTTGTTCATGCGGCGGGCGATCCTGATCGGCCTCGGTGTCGGCTTCCGCATCATCGGATCGCGCTACTCGCCGAACACACGGCGCCTCCGGGACTTCGCCGTACGCAACCGCCTGCCGCACCACTGGATCGATCTCGAGTCAGAGCCCGCCGCGGAGGATCTTCTGCGCCGGCTCTCGGTGCCACCGGAGCAGACGCCGGTCGTCCTCGTGGGCCGGGACCGCGTGTTGCGCAATCCCGGCAACGCCGACCTGGCCCGGGCGCTTGGGCTCAACTCGCTGCCGCCGAGACAGGCCACATGGGACCTGATCGTGCTCGGCGCCGGGCCCGCGGGGCTGGCGGCCGCCGTCTACGGGGCCTCCGAGGGCCATGACACGCTCGTGCTCGAGGCGATGGCGACGGGCGGTCAGGCCGGGCTCTCCTCGCGGATCGAGAACTACCTGGGGTTTCCCGCGGGCCTGGTCGGGGCTGACCTGGCCGAGCGGGCGGCCATCCAGGCCCAGAAGTTCGGCGCCCACATCACGGTTTCCGCGGAGGCGAGCGGCCTGGCCAGTGACGACGGAACGCTGCATGTCGTCCTGAAGGACGGCGACTCCATCGCGGGGCGAGCAATCGTGATCGCCACCGGAGTTCGCTACCGCCGGCTGCCCGTCAAGGGCCTGGACAGGCTGGAGGGCGTCGGCGTGCACTACGCCGCGACCCTGGCCGAGGCGCAGCAGTGCCGGGGCGAGCCCATCGTCACCGTCGGCGGCGGCAACTCGGCGGCTCAGGCGGCGCTGCTGCTCGCGCAGTACGTGCCGCACCTGACGCTCGTGCTGCGTGAACGCCGGCTGGACGAGAACATGTCGCGATATCTCGCCGATCGCATCGAGCACACTCCGGCAATCGAGGTCCTGCCCCACTGCGAGATCCGGGAGGTCGTCGGAAATGACTCGCTCGAGGGTCTGATCGTCGAAGACTCCGAGACCGGCGAGCGCCGCACGGTTCAAGCGCGCCAGCTGTTCGTCTTCATCGGCGCGGAGCCGCACACGGAGTGGCTTCGCGGCCGGATCGCCTTGGACAGCGGCGGCTACGTACTCACCGGCTCAGATGCCGAGGCCGAGGTCGCCGCGGCCGGCCGGCCGCACGCCGCCAACGGGGGCGACGGACAGGCGCGCCTCTCGCTCGAGACCACGATGCCCGGCGTGTTCGCGGTCGGCGACGTGCGGAGCGGCTCCGTCCAGCGGGTCGCCGCCGCCGTCGGCGACGGCGCGATCGCCATTCGCCTGGTCCACGAGCGACTCGGAGGGCGGCTGGAGGCGGTCCGGCTGGCTCAGTCCTACGTGATGGTGTCGTAGCGGGCCGTCCGGTGCGACAAGGGCGACCGGGCGGACGCGGGCTCGATGAGTCGGCCGGGACGGAGACCGGTGACGGCTGGACCGTCGGCGAACTCCTCGCCGATCCGGTGGCCGAGGATGCCTACGATCAGGTCCCGCAGCACGTTCTGGCCGGCCAGCTGCCGAGGCTGCGAGCAGCTGGAGCGCGCGCTATGAGCGGTCGTCGCTTGTCGGCGTAGCACCACCGCCAGGACTCGCCGGATTCCAGGTCGCTGTGCCTCTCGCCGGTGCCGCTCGTCGGCGAGAGCAGCTGGTCGAGGAGGTCACGGTGCTTTGGTGGGCGCGCTATCGGTACGGATTGTCTCCCGCCGGGCGCGGCCGGCCATTGAGTGGACTCAACATGATTGGTACGGCTAACGCCACCATCGCACGACAGGCTGCTCAAGCCGACCCGCGTCGTGCCTCGGAGCGCCGCCGGCGGCAATCGCCCGGCCGGTGCTTGACAAACCCGCGGGGACGCACCATGTTTCGCTGCCGGGACCCACCTGCGCAAGGACCATGTCCTCCGAACATCGGGATAAATTCAATCGTGTCGGTTTGGAGGTCCTGGTTGGGCAACTTAGTGATGCGGTCGTCTTCGTCGACCCCGCCGGCCGGGTTCTCCTGGCCAACCAGGAGAAGCTCGGCCGCCGCTCGCATGCGGTGCCCAACGGTGACGACGACAACCCTTTCCAGATCTTCCGGCCGGACGGCCGGCGCTACGAAAGCGGTGACTGGCCGGTGCTTCGGTCGATCGCCACCGGCGAGGTGATCCTCGACGAGAAGTTCTTCCGCCTAGCGCCGGACGGCCGGCGCCACACCTTCTCGTGCAGGTGCGCGCCGGTCTACGGGCAGGACGGCGAGATCGTCGCCGTCGTCTTCGTCGAGCGCGAGACCACCAAGGGCCGACGCGCTCAGGAGGAGCTCATCTACCTGCGCCAGATGTTGGAGCGCAGCGAGGATGCCGTCATCTTCCTCGACTCGCGCTCGCGCGTCACGTCGTGGAACGACGCCGCGAGCCGGATCTACGGCTGGAGCTCGCACAGGGCCAGGAGACGGTACCTCCCCGGTCTGCTGAAGCTGGACCTGGGGGACGAGCACACCGCGGAGGTGCGGCGTCTCCTCCGTGAGCGCGGCGAGTGGAGCGGCCGGCTCATCGTTCAGCGCCAGGACGGTTCTCCTGTTTCGATCTCTCTCTCCCGGGTGGCGGTCCGCGACGAGGACGGCGAGATCTCCGGCTATGTGGACATTCACCGTGACCTCACTGAGCGCAACCGCACCGCGGCTGAGTTACAGAATGCAACCGCCCGGACGGAGGATGTTCTCGATCGTGTCAGTGACGCCTTCTTCGCCGTTGACGGCGAGTGGCGCTACACGTACCTCAACCGCCAAGCGGTCACTCAGGCAGGCCGAGCCCTCGGCCGAGAGGTGACTGCGAACGAGCTCCTGGGGCAGGACTGCTGGGAGGTCTTTGCCGAGTGGGCCGGCACGCCGTTCCACGATGCGTTCCGGAGAGCTATGACCACCCAGACGCCACTCCAGGTGGAAGGTTACGTGCCCCGCGCCGACAGTTGGTTTCACGTGTGCCTCTACCCATCGGCGACCGGGCTGTCGATCTATCTGTTCGATCTCACCGAGCGGCGACGATCACAACAGGACCTCGAACGCCGGATCGGACAGCAGGCGGCGGTGGCGGAGCTCGGTGTCGCGGCGCTTCAGAACGGGGCGGTCGGTTCGCTGATGGAGGAGGCGGTGACCCTGCTGTGCCGGGAACTGGGGGTCGAGTACGCTGCCGTCGCCGAGCTGCTGCCGAACGGGAATGAGCTGCTCGTCGTTTCCGGGGCGGGCTGGGGCGAGGGCGTCGTCGGCCATCTCACGATGCCGTCCGGCCGGGGCTCCCCGGAGGGCTTCGCGGTGGTCAGCGGCAGCCCTGTGATCGTCGACGACATGGCGAGCGAGACGCGGTTCGAGGTGCCGGAGGTCCTGCTCCCCCACGGGGCGAGGAGCGAGATCATCGTCGTCATCGACCAGCACGGCACGCCGTTCGGGACCCTTGCCGCGCTGTCGCGCCGGCAGAGGAGCTTCTCCGAGCATGACATCGGCTTTGTCCAGTCCGTGGCCAACGTGCTGGCCACCGCGCTCGAGCGTGCCGAGGCGGAGCTCCGCCTGGAGCAGGCACGCGAGGCGGAGCGAGGGCGGGTCGCGCGCGACCTGCATGACGAGGCTCTGCGCGAGCTGTCCGACGCCCTGGCCATGGCCGCCGTCACCCGCTCGGCGGCAGGGGAAGAGGGCGACGAGCAGCGCTGGGGAACGATGATCTCGGCGCTGCAGCGTGTGGGGCAGCAGCTCCGTGGCGCCATCTACGACCTACGCCTCAGCGCAGACGAGCAACGTCCGTTCGCCGATCTGCTCGCCGAGCTCGTCTCGGTTCAGGCCGGCCTGACCTTCGGCGGCCAGGTCGAGCTCGTGGGCAGGGACGCACTCGGCGCCGGCTCCCTCGGCCACTCCGGGACCGAGTTGCTCCGCATCATCCGAGAAGCGATCACCAACGCACGCCTCCATTCCGGAGCAACGACGGTCAGGGTTGAAGCCGGCGGGTCGGATCGACGAGTGGTGCGGATCGCCGTCATCGATGACGGCAGCTGGCCGGACCGGGACGTGGCGGTGCGCGGCCGGCGCGGCTCCGGGATCAGGGGGATGTTCGACCGGGCCGAGGGGATCAGAGCCCGGCTGCGAATCGAGTCGTCCCCCGGGGGCGGAACCCGGATGGCGGTGGTCCTGGAGCTCGGCGCGGGAGGGGGCATGGACGAGGGCTAGCCCGCTCGTGGTTGGAAAGCAACATCTGCGGGAGCCGGATGCTCCGCGCGGGTAGAAGATGTGCCTGGTGGGTGACAACTCCGATTTGACGACGAGGGTTGTCGTGGGTGAGGATCAGCCCCTGTTCCGCGCGGGAGTCGTGCACGTCCTGAAGGCGTCCGGCTTCGACGTCGTTGCGCAGGCCGGCGACGCCGAGGACCTGGTGCGAAAGGCACGCGCCCATTCACCGGATCTCGCCGTTGTCGACATCCAGATGCCGCCGAACCTCCGCGACGATGGGCTGCGCGCCGCGCTGGAGATCCGACAGAGCGATCCGACGATCTCCGTCCTGATCCTGTCGCACTTTCTGGAGGACCGGTACGCGCTCGCCCTGCTCGACGATCGCCCGGAGGGGGCGGGCTATCTGCTCAAGGATCGCGTTTTCGATGTGGACAGCTTCGTCGATGCCGTGCACCGTGTGTCCCGCGGCGGGTCGGTGGTCGACTCCGAGGTCGTCAGCCGGCTGGTCGGTCACCGCCGCGCTCACGACCCGATCGATGAGCTGACCAGGCGGGAGCGGGAGGTCCTGGGGCTGATGGCCGAGGGCAAATCGAATCGCGGGATCGCCGGCGACCTCGTCGTCACCGTCTCCGCCGTCGAGCGTCATGTGACGAGCATCTTCGCCACGCTCGGGCTCAATCGCGACATGCATGAGCACAAGCGCGTCATCGCGGTGTTGCGGTACCTCCACCGGCGACCGAGCCAGGATGACTGGCCGACCGCGCGAGCCGGTGAGCCCCGTGTCGCGCGAGCGGACATGAAGAGCGCCTGAACGCGGGCGTGGCCGCTGGGGGCGGGCGACGTCGATTTCCACGCAGCGGCGCCGAGCCATGTCCAGCTGCAGTGAGGTTGCCCGCGACGTTACGTCGACGTTGACGCTGCGAACGTGCGGCCTAGCAAGCAGGTCAGGCAACGAGACCGCACCGGCCAAGGGCAGGCGCTGTACCTGGACCCGGAGTGGCTCGGTCGCCACGATCCAACTCTCGAGGAGACAGGATGAAGGCACTCGTCTGCAACGGACCCCGTGATGTCACTGTCACCGAGAGCGAGATGGCAGGTCTTGGACCGGTCGAGACCGTCGTCATCCACGGCGCCGGTTCGGTGGGGCTGATGGCGGCGCATTCCTCGGCGATCAGGAACGCGAGCATGATCATGGTGCTCGACTTCGGTGTCTCGCACGAGCTGCCACTGAACGAGGCTCCCGAGGCCTACCCGCATTTCGACAGTCGCGACAACGGCTTGACGAAGGTCGTTCTCGCACCCGGCAAGACGAGCGGCAGGACTGCCGTGGCGTGAGCGGCAACGCGCGCCCACGATCAACGAGGTGACAGCGACAATGGCGCCCGGGAACACAGCCGGCTCACGAGGGGGCGAGCGCGCATCCCCACCTCCCGTCGTCGATCTACTCAGGACGCCGCGCAGCTCGTGCCGGCCGATGCCGCGAGCAACGGCCTCGGCCACCGGGGCCGTCGATATGCGGCATGCACTGCAGCGGGCCGATGTGGTTCGGCTGTGGCAGCTGCGAGCGGAGGGCCACTCGTCGGCGCGCGAGGAGCTGGCGCGGCGGTTTGCTCCCCTGGCTCGGAAGGTGGCGATGCGCTACGTCGCGTCCAGCGAACCGTTCGACGACCTCCTGCAGGTCGCAAACCTGGGGCTCATCGCCGCAATCGATCGCTTCGATCCGGATCGCGGGAACTCGTTCGCCTCGTTTGCCGTCCCCACCATCCTCGGCGAGCTCAAGCGCTACTTCCGGAACACCGGGTGGGCGGTGCACGTGCCCCGCGGGACTCAGGAGCTCGCGCTCCAGGTCCGGACCGCATCGCGTCAGATGACGAGTCGTTCCGGACGCCCGCCGCGCGTGTCGGAGCTGGCGCAGTACATGGAGCGGGAGATTCCCGAGGTCATCGAGGGTCTCCAGGTCTCGCGTTCGCAGTACGCCGACTCACTCGACGCCCCGGTGACGGAGGACGAGGCCGACGTCATCCTGCTCGGTGACACACTGGGGGGGGAGGACGACCATTACCGCTTGGTCGATGCCACGGCCGTGCTGGCTGAGGGGATCCGGAGGCTGCCGTACAAAGAGCGCAGGGCGCTCGCTCTGCGTTTCAGGGAGAACCTGACGCAGACGGAGATCGCCAACCGCTTCGGATGCTCGCAGATGCAGATCTCGCGTCTGATCCGGCGCGGTACGGATCGGCTGCGCGAGTGCCTCGAGCAGTCGCGGTGACCGCCCGCAGCGCTCGGGGGGCGCGTGCGCGAGTCGCGTCAGGGGCGATGGGGCGCGTGGTGAGTGTGTGTTTCGCCTTGCGTGGAGGGGGCAGCGCGATATGAAACGGCGGATAACAGGGAGGCAGGCTGATGAACTCGAAGGCGACCATCACCGTGATGCGCCCCCGGGAGGAGGTCGAGCGCCTATGGCATCACCCTGAATTCCGGACCGGCGACGCGGCCGACGCCGGCGTGCGCGTCCGGTTCGTCGAGGCGCCGGGGGATCGTGGAACCGAGATCCACGTCGAGCTGGAGAAGCAGACGCCGGGAGGTAAGCTCGGCGAGGCGCTCGCGCGGCTGACCGGGACGTATCCGCTGGCCAAGGTCAAAGACGATCTGCGGCGCTTCAAGCAGCGGGTGGAGACCGGTGTGATCGCCCAGTCCGACGCTGTTCCGGAGGGCGAGCTCGCCGAGCGCAAGTTCAAGCAGCGTCCCGCACAGCCGCTGAGTGCCACCGAGATGCAGAAAGCGGGTGTGTGATGCGAGCCACCGTCTGGTCAGGCCGGAACACGGTCCAGGTCGAAAACGTTCCTGATCCGAAGATTCTCAACGACCGTGACGCGATCGTGAAGATCACGTCGACCGCGATCTGCGGCTCCGATCTGCACCTCTACGACGGCTACGTCCCGACGATGAAGCGGGGCGACATCCTTGGCCACGAGTTCATGGGCGAGATCGTCGAGGTCGGCAGGAGCGTCTCCAGTCTCAAGGTCGGAGACCGGGTGGTCGTGCCCTTCCCCATCGCCTGCGGGAACTGCTGGTCGTGTCAGCACGAGATGTACTCCGTCTGTGAGAACAGCAACCCCAACCATGGGCTGGCCGAGAAGTTCTTCGGCCATGCCACCGCCGGCATCTTTGGCTACTCCCGGCTCACGGGTGGCTACGCCGGCGGACAGGCCGAGTTTGCGCGGGTCCCGTATGCCGACGTGGGGCCGATCAAGATCGAAGATGATCTCGCCGATGAGCAGGTGCTCTTCCTGTCAGACATCCTTCCCACCGGCTACTTCGGTGCGGACCTCTGCGACATCAAGCCCGGCGACACGATCGCCGTCTTCGGGGCCGGGCCGGTCGGCCAGTTCGCGATCGCGAGCGCGGTCATGATGGGTGCCGCGCGCGTGATCGCGATCGACCAGTACGACTACCGGCTGCAGATGGCGCTCAACAAGGCGCGGGCCACCGACATCATCAACTTCGCAGACGATCCGGACATCGTCGAGCAGCTCAAGGAGCTGACCGGCGGCCGGGGTCCGGACGCCGTGATCGATGCCGTCGGCATGGAGGCCGTCCACGGACACGGCGCGCTGCACGCCATCGACCGGACCAAGCAGGCCGGCCGCTTGGAGACCGATCGCGGGTGGGCGCTGCGGGATGCGATCCTGGCCTGCCGGCCCGGCGGGATCGTGTCGGTGATTGGGGTCTACGGCGGGTTCATGGACAAGTTCCCGACGGGTGCGTTCATGAACAAGGGGCTGCAGATGCGCACTGGGCAGTGTCATGTGCACAAGTACCTCAAACCGCTGTATGAGCACATCAAGAACGGAGACATCGATCCCAGCTTCGTGGTCACCCACCGACTGGAGCTGGGCCAGGCGCCCAACGGCTACGAGACCTTCAAGCACAAGCAGGATGAGTGCGTGAAGGTCGTCCTCAAGCCCTGAAGGAGGCAACATGCCCTTCCCACGACCGATCGACTCGACACTGCACGGCGTGACCGACTACTCGGTCGGCACCGCCCTCCTGACCGTCTTCCCCAGGCTGGCCAACCTGGAGCGGACCGATTCCGCTCGCCAGATTCGCCTGGCGGGCGGGATCCACGTCGGCTACAGCACGCTCACCGACTACCCCCTCGGCATCGTCAAGGCGCTGCCCTTCCAAGCCCACCTCGCGCTCGACGCGGTTGGGGCGGTGACGCTGGCGGCGACGCCGTTCGCGACCAGCCAGTGGAAGAAGGGAAGGCGGCACTGGGTCCCGCACGTCGCCCTGGCGGTGTTCGAGCTGATGTCGCTGGCGCTGACGGATCCGACCGGAGCCGGCGACTTCCACGGTGACCTCGACGCCGTGCGGGCCGCCAACATGGAGGATCCGCATCGCAAGATCTACGAGGGCGCCCCTGCGGTCAGGCCGGCGGCTGTCGCGGTGGCCTCCGGCGCGGTGTAGCCGGCGGCCGCCGCGGCGGCCTCCGGCGCGGTGTAGCCGGCGGCCCTCGGCCGGCCGGTCACATGCCAAGCGCGGCCCCAGCCCCCAGTCGACGGCGCTCGACGCCGGCGACCTGGCGCTGCGCGCGGGCGATCAGGTCGTCGAGATCGACCGCCGAGGAGCCGGGCGGGCGCTGCTCACGAAGAACCTGCCACAGCAGCATCTTGCCGTAGATGCCGGTTTCGGCCGTCTCGAGCTCGATGAGCGGGCTCAGCGCCGAGCGCCGGAGGAGCCGCCCGTTCAGCTTGAACCGCCCCGCCTTCTCGGCCAGCCAGGCGAGCGCGATCTTGGCCCACTGGGGCCGCGCGCCGGCCAGCGCCATCACGCGGCGCAGAGCCTGCCGGTCCTCGGAGACCTCCACCGCGAGCCGGGAGAAGAAGGAGCCGAGCTCGGTGTCAGCATGCTCGCGCGACGCCCGCCGGACAAGCTCGAGGACCGTCGTCGAGCCGGCGAGGTGGTCATTGAGATACACGGCGAGGAGCCGGACGCCGGGACTCCGGGACGCGGTGTTCGTCGCATTGAGGCGCACTTCGCCCACCTCTTTCTCGTCGGTGCCGCCAATGAGCTATCCGCCGCCCCCGCCGGCAAACACCCTGACTCGCCGCCGCGAGGGTGCGGTGAGGTGCCCGTGGAGCGGTTCAGGCGCCGGCGTAGGTGATGATGAGATCGGTGGCCACGCCGAACAGGAACCCGAAGGCGAGGAGATACAGGCCGAGGGCGCGGTGGCCGAAGCCCCGCATCGAGGTCCAGATCTCGCCCACCACGTACAGGATCGCGCCGCCGGCGAGCGCGTAGAAGGCGAGCTCCAGGGTGTCGGAGTGCACCTGGTAGCCGAGCAGCGTGCCCAGGAAGGTGGGGCCGCCGGCGATCAGGCCGGCGAGCCCCAGCCATCGCCAGGACGGACGGACGCCGCCCAGCGGGCCGACGATCCCAAACCCCTCCGTGGCGTTGTGCAGTCCGAAGCCGATGATCAGGATGGTCGCCAATCCGATCGCTCCGGTCTTGGCGGAGACGCCGATGGCCAGCCCCTCGGCGAAGTTGTGCAGGCCGATGGCGACGGCGATCGTCAGGCCGCTGCGCAGCGCCGCACGGCGCGCATCGCTCTGGCGGCTGGCGAGCTCTGAGGCGCTCAGGACAGTCGCGGCGTCGCCACCGGCGATGGAGGGGCGGGCGGGGAGGCGCCGCCGCACCGCCCGCTCGATCGAGCAGATCCCGGCGGTGCCGGCCGTGAACGCGGCGGCAAGCAGCGCGAACAGTGCCAGCACGTGTCCGAAGCCCGCTCGATGGAGTTTGAAGTCGTGCAGCGCGGTCTGGATGATCTCCTGTCCGTGCCCCACGACGTCCACGAAGATGAAGGCGAGGATGCCGACCGAGAGCATTCCCAATCCAACCCGCATCCGGTCGTCCACCCGCCGCAGGCGACCGGCGGGAAGGCCGAGATAGATCGTCAGCCCGGCAATCGCGCCCAGCAGGGTGGTCTCGGCGAAACCCATCACGTCGCGGTCTTAGGTGCCCCTAACACGCTACGTAACTTCTACCACAGCGGGCTGATTGCGGCGCCGGCCCGTCGTGGCGCCCTCGCTCCCGCTTGGAGTCTGCGGGATGCCCGCTTCACCTGGGTCGTGCGGCGGACGGCGGGGCCGGACAAGGAAAAGGGCCGCAGGGCCTCCGCCGGCCATTGCCCCGGCGATCAGCGTGCATGGTGCGCCAACCGCGCACCACCCGGCGTGATTTGGCACCACGCGCAGGCGCAGCCCTGAGAATGGGCCAGATCTCCGGAGACGCCGCTGATTTGGCGCACGATGCACGTCGCGCGGGGCCCTCGAATCCCAGCCGGCGGCCGCGAACACGGCATCGGCGCTCCGTGCAGGTCGGCGGCCCGGGTCGCTGCCGAAGGCCGGCGACAGGTGCCCTCAGGGGGTGGCCGTCCGGTCGGCCATTGACTCGTAGGTGCGGCAGGGTTCGCCGCGTAGGCCGGGGCAGGGCGGCAGCCCGGTCAAAACGCTGACGCCCGGCACTAGTGGGAGGATGAGCCGGGACGGCATCCCGCGGGAGAAGGCGACCGCAACGGTGGCGTGGCCGGCGGGGTTCGTCTGGCCGAACGACCAGATCGGCTGGGTTCCGTTCGGTGCGCTGAGAACCAGGCGGATCCGTGAACCGGCACGGTAGGCGTGGCCCTCGTAGTACAGCGGGATGGTCACCGGGACGAAGCGATCACGGGGCATCGGCGAGACGTCCGTCTGCCTGAGGCTGAGGACGGGTTCGAGCAATGTGCTCCTGCGGGCGTCCAGCTTGCGTTCGTTGGCGCGGACCCAGCCGTTCTGGACGAAGGTCTCGTGGCCGTCAGGCCGCACCTCGGTGATCGTGGCCTGGAGATCGACGCTGGGGGTCGAGGAGCGGACCCACAGGTGGACGGCGCCCGCGCCGATGACCGTCGCGTTCGCCGTCAGCGGGCTCGTCAGGTAGGACACGGCGGTGCCCGAGGGGTTCTGCGCCCAGTTGTAGGGAGGCATGGCCGTCCAGATGCCTCCGGAGTTCCCGTCCTGGGGGCCGGTGAAGTCGGTCAGGGGGACTGCGTGGGCATCCCACGTGAACCGGTTCGCCCCGGCCCGGGCGGGCGGGCGGGCGGCGAGCGCGCCGCCGGGGGCCAGATACCACGAGCGCGCCGATGTTCCGGGGATGGGGAAGCGGTCGAACGACGCCTCGAACCCCGGATATGGGTAGCCCGGGGTGTTCCCGCCGTTCCCGGCCCCGTTGTCAAAGAGCACACGGATCTGCTGGAGCCTCTCGAATGCCGCCAGCGCCGAGTCGTAGGTCGGCTGGAGCTGGATCGGATCCGGCGGCAGCGTCACCCCGCTGATGCCCATTGCTGACTGGTAGATGACCGGGGCGGCGGCGTGGATGGCGGCCGAGCCGATGATCGGCGCCTGATGGGCGACGAACAGCTCCAGGAAGTCGTACCAGCGATTGAACGTCTCCGGATCCAGCGAGTCGACGTGCGTGCCGTTGGTGAGCGTGAACCACTTCTGGCGCGTGCCGGTGAAATGCTCGGACAGGTCCGGGCAGTGACCGCCGGTCTGCTCGTCGGTCCACTGGCAGGCCATGTACACCGGCACTTTGATCCTGTTGACGAACGTGATCGGTGACAGCGGATCGGCCACGGACGGGTTGTAGTGACTGTTGGCTCGGATCTTGTCCAGCAGGTTGACCGCCTCGCCGTGGAGGACCTGGTTGGCCCGGCAGGTCTGATCGCCCTGCTGGATGCGCTGGTAGGCCCACGCCTGGCCGCCGTTGGGCGACGCCGGCTCGGCGTCGTGGATCCGCTCCTGCGCCCAGGCGACGGCGAATCCGGTGTTGAGGATGCCGCCCGGATAGAGCGTCGTCTGGGTGTTGTCGATCACCGACAGGGGCGAGATCGCGGCCAGGCTCGGCGGATCGGTCTGGGCTGTGAACAGCTGGCTGATGCCGCCGTAGGAGATGCCCATCATGCCCACCCTGTGACCGAGAACCCACGGCTGCCGGGCGATCGTCTCGATCACGTCATAGCCATCGAGGCTCTGAAGCGGCTCGAAGAAGTCAAAGGCGCCGCCTGAACACCCGGTCCCGCGCATGTTGACGTCGACCACGGCGAAGCCCATCAGGTTGGCAAGGATGGCGATCCCGTTCTGCGGGCCGGCGGGGTCGGCGTATCCGTAACCCGAGTACTCGATCAGCGTCGGCCACGGTGGACCGGTGGCGACGCTCGACGGCAGCGTGACGCCGATCGGCCCAATCTGCAGCTGCGAGGGCGGAGTGATCCCTGACGGCAGAGGGGGGACGGATTCCCCCGCCGGCTGCTGGGGTGGGTGCACGTCGATCGCCAGCTGGGTGCCGTCGCGCGTCGTCAGATAGCTGTAGCCAGTGGACGGGATCGTCTGGTTGTAGACGCCGGTGCTCGGCGGCGCCGGACGCGTCGACAGCACCGTCACCGGCGCGGACTCGGCCCGCCTGGGGAACCGGCGCACGCGGTACCCGCCGCCCGGGGGCACGTTGCGGAAGAGCAGTCCGCCCAGGGAGTCGGCCCGCTGGGTGGCGACGGTGCGGCCTCGGCGG
Organism: Solirubrobacteraceae bacterium; assembly: GCA_035551855.1. Lineage (GTDB taxonomy): Bacteria > Actinomycetota > Thermoleophilia > Solirubrobacterales > Solirubrobacteraceae > Palsa-465. Next base: position 6,837 of record DASZMK010000175.1, on the reverse strand, counting down.
TTGAGGAGCGACATGCGCTCGCCGGCGCGGAGCCCGGTCACATAGACCTGTTCGACGCTCCCGTGGGCGGAGAGCGTCGCCGCGGCCGGGTGGGCGCGGGTCACGGCGCCGGCGTTTCCCGCCGTTCCGAGTGCCAGCGCCAGCAGCGCGGCCAGCGCGACGCCCACGCGCCGGCTGTCGGTACCGCAGCCTTTCCAGAGCATTGGTGCGCAGTCAATCAGGTTTCCGGTGTGAAGGTTCCAGTTCGACAATGGGCTCGTAGCCGGGCGCAACCTGCAGGCGCCGTGCGACACTGTCGGGCATTGCCCATTGAGTTGAGAACGTCAGCGGGCGGGCGGACCGTGCAACGGGTCGCGCTGGTGCTTCGTCCTCAGCGCGACCTCCAGCCGGCGGTCAAGGAGATCTTCGCCTGGTCGGCCGCCGCGGGAGTGGCGTTGGCCGGTGCCGACGGGGAGCCGCGCCTGCCGGATGAGGTCACGCGCTTACCGGACACGATGCTCGCCGCCGGCTGCGACGTCGTTCTGGCGTTGGGCGGCGACGGCACGATGCTGGGGGCGCTGCGCATCGCCGCGCCCCACGGCGTCCCGGTGCTGGGGGTCAACCTCGGCACGCTCGGGTACCTGACGGAGGTCGACGCCGTCAATCTCGGCACTGCGCTGGCCGCGCTGCAACAGGGCGAGTACACCATCGAGGCCCGGACCGGGCTCGCCCTGGCTGCCCGGGGTGACGTCGACGCGCAGATCGCCTACAACGACGTCGTCGTGAGCCGCGTCCCCGGTCGCGGCCAGGCGGCGCTGGGGCTGCGCATCGACGGCGAGCTGCTGGTGCGCTACGCGAGCGACGGTGTCATCGCCGCCACGCCGCAGGGCTCGACCGCATATGCCTTTGCCGCCGGCGGTCCTCTGGTCTCGCCGCGCGCGCAGGGAATGATCGTCATGCCGGACGCCCCGCATGGTCTGTTCAACCGAGCGGTCGTGCTCGCCGAGGGCGAGCGTCTGGGGGTCGACATCCTGCGGACGAGTGCCCCGGTCTCGATCGAGCGCGACGGCCAACTGCTCGGCCACGCCGACGCGGGAGCAATGCTCGAAATCTCCGCGCACCCCAACGCCGCGCTCGTGATGCGCGTGAGCTCCGGCGGCTTCGCGGAGCGGGCACGACGCAAGCTGGGGATCACCGATCCGGCGGGACTGGCCGACTTCGACCTGGCCGGGCACGAGCGCTAGGCGCTCGGCCTCGCTCCGTCGAGCGGCAGCCAGACGTGAAACGTGGTTCGCCCGGGGACGGAGTCCAGCTCGATCGAGCCGCCCAGGCGCTCGGTCATGATCCGGCGCGCCGTGTCCAGGCCGAGACCGGTGCCCTCGCCGACGTCCTTGGTCGTGAAGAACGGATCGAACACCCGGTCGCGGATGGCGGCCGGGATTCCGGGACCATCGTCGATGATGTCGACGCGCGCGCAAACTCCGTCGCGCGCGGTGGCGATCTCGATCGTCCCTGACTCGCCGAGCGCCTCGATCGCGTTGGCGAGCAGGTTGGTCCAGACCTGGTTGAGCTCGGAGCCGCGCAGCGTGAGCTTCGGAAGCGAGCGGTCGTAGCGGCGGCGGATCTCGATCGAGGTGTGCTTGAGCTTGTGTCCGAGCACGATCAGGGTCGTCTCCAGACCCTCATGGATGTCGGTCTCCACAAGCTCTCCGCGGTCCATGAACGCATACGACTTGATCGCCTTCACGAGCTTGCCCATCCGGTCCGTCGATTCCGCGATCTCGCCGGCCAGCCCGCGGGCCGTCAGCGAGGCGGCGACCCACGCGACGGCGGCGGCCGATGCGGAACCCGCGACGGCCGCCAGTCGCCCCAGCCACTCGGCATCGATGCCGGCGGCGGCGAGCGGCTCGGTCAGCCGCCAGGGCTCCGTCACGCCCATCCGCTCGAGCTCTGGCAGCAGCTCGTCCTCCGCATCGGCGGCGTCGAGTGCCGAGAGTGACGTCTGCGCTGCGGCCCGCTCCATCGCGTCCTGCTGCATCCTCACCAGCTCCTGCGCCTGGGTACGCTCGACGCCGGAGTCGGCGAACAGGCCGATCGTCGCCACCAGCACGTCCAGTGCATCGGCCAGGTCGGCGGCTGCCCGGCGCGCCGCCGCAGCCGGATTGTTGAGCTCATGGGCGAGTCCGGCCGCCATCGTGCCCAGCGATGCCAGCCGCTCCCGGTTCTGCTCGCGGGCGGCGATCCGCGTCGCGACCGGCCGGATGGCACGCATCACCCGCCGGTGAACGGGCCGCTGGCTGAGGACGAGCCGGGTGAAGTCCTCGGAGGGGATCTCGGCAATCCGCACGTCGGTCAGCGCGCGCATCTCGCCGGGGTAGCCGGTTTCGGTCAGCACGGTGATCGCGCCCATCCATGTTGGCGCCACCTGGCGTGTGATCGGTTCGATGCGGCCGGCTTCGACGACGAGGCCCTGAATGATCCCCTGGAGCAGGAGCACGAAGTGGCTGGTCGACGCCCTCCCGGCCTCGGTGACGACGGCGTCGGCCGGCAGCTCGCGAACCGTCGCCACCTCGCGCCAGCGTGCGAGTTGCTCGTCGTCGAGCTCGTCGAACAGCTCGATGCTGCGCAGCTCCTCCAGCGTCGGCCGTTCCGGTTCGGTCATGCGCTGGCGAGGTACTCGTGGATCAGCGAAACTGCCATCGAGCCCTCTCCGACCGCACTGGCGACACGCTTGATGGAGCGCGTGCGGACGTCGCCGGCGACGAAGACGCCGGGGACGCTCGTCTCGAGCACGTACGGATCACGGGACAGCGGCCAGCCGTGCTCACGCACGTCAGGTCCGGCCAGGACGAAACCGCGCTCGTCGCGTGCGACGACGCCCTCGAGCCAGTCGGTGCGCGGCTCGGCGCCGATGAACACAAAGCAGGCGTCGGCGTCCTGCACCGTCTCGGTCCCGTCGGCGGAGCGGATGCGCAGCGAACGAAGATGGGCGTTCTCGCCCTCGGCGGCCACGGCCTGCGTGCCGGTTCGCACCTCGACGTTCGGCAGGGCGGCGATCTGCTCGATCAGGTAATGCGACATCGACTTGGCCAGCGACTCGGCTCGGACGAGCATCGTGACCCGCCCGGCGAAGCCGCTGAAGTACACGGCGGCCTGGCCGGCCGAATTGGCGCCGCCGATGACGACCACATGCTGCTCGGCGCACGAGCGTGCCTCCGTCAGGGCGGCACCGTAATAGACCCCGGCACCGGTCAGCTCGGCGAAGCCGGGAGCGTTCAGCTGGCGATAGGAGACGCCTGAGGCGACGACCACCGTGTTCGTGCTCAAGACACCGCCGCCGGTCAGGTGCACGAGCCGCCCGGACCCCTCCACCTCCAGTGCGACCGCCTCCTGCACGGTCACGAGCTCCGCCCCCAGGCGGCGGGCCTGGGTGGTTGCCCGTTGCGCGAGTTCCGAGCCGCTCAGCCCCTTCGGAAAACCCAGGTAGTTCTCTATGCGACTCGACTGGCCGGCCTGCCCGCCGGGGGCCTCGCGCTCGACCATCACGGTCCGCAGCCCTTCGGAGGCGCCGTAGACGGCCGCCGCGAGTCCGGCGGGACCGCCGCCGACGATGACCAGGTCGTAGTGGTCGCCGACCGGCTGCGCGGAGATTCCGAGGCGCTCGGCGAGCTCCAGGTTCGTCGGGCGCTCCAGGACCGATCCGTCCTCGAGCAACGCGACGGGCAGGCGGTCTGCGTCGACACCGGCGACCGCCAGCAGTTCCCGCGCCTCACTGTCGCGCTCCACGTCCAGCCACCGAGCCGGCACGCGGTTGCGAGCCAGGAAATCGCGGACGTCGTGGGAGTCCTTCGAAAACCGGTGTCCGACGACGCGCACGCCCCCTGACTCGAGCGCCGCGCCGGCCTCCCAGGTGGTGAGCAGGTCCTCGACCACGGGGAACAACTGCTCCTCCGGCGGATCCCACGGCTTCAACAGGTAATAGTCGAGCGCGACCTCGTTGATCGCCTGGATCGCCGCCTGGGTGTCGGCATACGCGGTCAGCAGCACGCGCTTGGCCTCCGGCACGATGGCCCGCGCCTGGACCAGGTAGTCGGTGCCTGACAGCCCGGGCATCCGCTGGTCGGCGACGAGCAGCGCCACCTGATCACCGCGCGCTCGCACCTGCTTGAGCAGCTCGAGCCCCTCGGCGCCGGAGGGGGCGCGCATCACCCGGTAGCGCTCGCCGAAGCCGCGTCTGAGATCGCGCGAGACGGCGGCGAGGACCGCCGGCTCGTCATCGACCGCGACGATGGCCGGGCGGGGACTCTGCCCCTGGCCGTCCCGCTGATCCACCTCGGCCGCCGCGGATTCCGTCACGGCAGTCGATGCTAGGTGATCGAACTCGCGATGGCTCGTGCCACCTTCCCGCGACTGCCCTGTCTCGCCTCTCCGGGAAGCAGTGGCTGCTCCTGCGCGCTCGACGGCCGGCGCGGGGACCATCCCTCCGCCGGGATCGATCAGCCGCTGAGCCGGCCGAGAGGTGTGGTGGCCTTGAGCGCCTGCTCGCGGCCTGGGATGCTTGAGGCGGCGTGCGAGTGCTGGTCGTCGAGGACGAGGTCAAGCTGGCGTCTCTGATCCGCAAGGCGCTGCGTGAACAGGGAATGCTCGCCGACGTCGCGACCACCGGCGAGGATGCGCTCTGGATGGCTGGCGCCAGCCCGTACGACGTCGTCGTGCTCGACGTCAACCTTCCCGGGATCGATGGGTTCGAGGCCTGCCACCGGTTGCGCGTGGACGGAGTCGGTACCCCAATCCTGATGCTGACCGCCCGCGACGGCGTCGATGACCGGATCACCGGGCTGGACACCGGCGCCGACGACTACATGGTCAAGCCATTCGATTTCAACGAGCTGTTTGCGCGGGTGCGGGCTCTGGCGCGGCGCGGCCCGGTCGAGCGCGGGCCGGTTCTGACGGTCGGCGACCTGACCCTCGATCCGGCCACGCACCTGGTCAGGCGGGGGGAGGTCGAAATCCCCCTGTCGACGAAGGAGGTGCAGCTCCTGGAGGTGTTCATGCGCCGCCCGGGCCAGGTCCTCTCCCGCTATGACCTGCTCGAGGGCGCCTGGGAGATGGACTATGAGAATCGCTCGAACGTCGTCGACGTGTACGTCCGCTACCTGCGCGAGAAGATCGATCGTCCGTTCCGGGTTGCGACGATCGAGACGGTGCGCGGCGCCGGATACCGGCTGCGTGGGTAGCTACGCGCTGGGGAGCGTGATCGATACATCCGCGCCGCCCTCCGGCCGGTTGCACGCGCGGGCGTCCCCGCCATGGGCGATTGCCACGGCTTGGACGATCGCCAGGCCGAGGCCGCTGCCCGGCTCGCCGGCGTCGCGGTGATGGCCGCGTCCGAACCGCTCGAACGCGCGGGGGAGCAGCTCGTCCGGGAACCCCGGCCCCTCGTCGCTCACGTGCACCTCGACCAGATCACCATTGCCCCGGGCGGTGAGGGTGATGGTGCCGTCGCCGTAGCGCAGCGCGTTGGCGATCAGGTTGTCCAGCGCCTGGGCGGCACGGTCCGGATCGGCGCGGACAGCGCAGTCGGCGGGCAGGTGGCCGAGGGCGACCGACCGCCCCCTCGTCTCGGCGCCGGCGTGGGCGCGTCCCGCGGCACTTTCGAGCAGCTCTCTCACCGGGAATGGCTGAGCGTGCAGGGGCAGGCGGCCCTGGTCGGCTCGTGCCAGCACGAGCAGATCGTCGGCAAGTCGTGACATCCGCCTGGCCTCTTCGGATGCGGACTCCAGCGCGGCCCGCAGCTCGTCCCGGTCGCGATCTCCGATGAGCGCGAGGTCGACCTCGGCGCGCAGCGTCGTCAGCGGTGTGCGCAGCTCATGGCTGGCGTCGCTCACGACGCGCCGCTCACGTGCGACCGCCGCCTCGACACGATCGAGCAGGGCGTTCAGCGTCCGGCCGAGCGCACCGATCTCGTCGGCGGCCCCGGGCACGGGAAGGCGCTCTGAGAGCTGACGTTCGGTGATCCGCTCCGCCCGTGACCGCATCCGGTCGATCGGCCCCAGCGCAGCGCGCGCCAACTCATGACCGCCGATGCTCGCCAGCAGGAGCGTGAGCGGCCCGGCGATCAGCAGCAGCGTGCGCAGCCGGGCGAGCTCGTCGTCCCGCACGGCGAGCGAGTCCGCCACCGCCACGACGAGCGTCTCGCCATGCGGAGCCGGCGCGGCCGTCGCGAGCACGCGGACCGTGCCCAGCGGGGCCGCACTGGCCTGGAACTGCCGGCGGCGCTTGAGGGCGCGTCGCGCCTCGGCCGCCGTCAGCAGGCGTGACCTGCTGCCCTGGGGGGTCGCGGTGAGCAACCGGCCCGCCGCGTCATAGATCTGGGCCAGGCAGCCGCCGGCCCGGCATCCGGCGGCGAGGGGGTTGGTGCTCTGTGCGATGGCCCGGGCGTGGCCCCGGGCGACGAGGGCGCCGACATCCGCCGCCTGCAGGCGGAGCCCATCATTGATCTCGGCCTCCAGAGTGGTAGCGAACTGCCCATAGACGAAGACGCCCGCGCCCGCCAGCACCAGCGCCATCATCGCCACGAACGCGATCGTCAACCGGACCCGGATGGGCACCCGGGAGAACCGCGTCAGCCAAGCCGGGCGGGCCATGCCTGCCACATACGCTAGCTGGCCGTCCAGCTGCGCCGGCGAAGCTCCGCGCGTCAGATCCGGCCGATGCTGCTCACCCGGTCCGGTCCGATCGATCCGGCGGATCCTCCCCGGGCGCGGCTGCGAGCTCCATGATGGAGCGGCTGAACACCAGCATGGCGACAAAGGCGACGATGCCGCCGGTGAGCTCCGCCACCGTGCCGGCGAGCCT
>DASZMK010000174.1:0-3363 GCA_035551855.1 Solirubrobacteraceae bacterium | reverse complement strand
GTGTACTGCAGCCGGGCGGTTCCGTAGCCGAGCTCGCCGGCCCCCTTGAGCAGCGCGTGCTCGCCCACCTGCAGCCCCTGATGCCAGTACAGGGGGCGGCTGGAGCCGAGCTGCGTGACCCGGCTGGAGGTGTCGCCGACCTGGCTGCTCGAGCTGGTCAGCGTGTGCCAGGCGTGCGAGATCTCCCCGGTCAGCCCCCGCCTCGACGCGGCCAGCGCCCCAACGCCGGCAACCGGGATCAGGGCCACGCCGATGATGAGCACCGTGCCGATCCGGCGGTGCAGCCGCGGCGAGACGGTCACCCGGTCGCTGGCGATCGCCGCCGCGATGCCGACCCCCACCATCACCAGGATCACGACCAGCAGAACCCAGCCGAACGAGTGCCCGGCGCCGTCCTGGGCGGCGGCCGAGACCTTGTCGCCGGTGAGCGCATGATCACCGAGCGCGATGGCCACAACCGGTACCGCACCGGCCGCGCCGAGCCCGAGCATCAGCGTCGCGCGCAGGCGTACGGGCACGAAGGCGAGGAAACAGGCGGCGCCGAGCACCGCCACCAGCTCGGCCGAGCGCGAGAACGAGAGGGCGATCACGCTGATCAGCAGGGTCAATGCCGGTACCGAGAGCCCCCGGAGGAGCCAGCCCCGTCCACGCCGGGCCGCTGACCACAGGCAGGCGGGCACGCCCATGGCGGCGGCGACGCCCACGGCGTTCCAGTAGCCAAACGGCGCCTGCAGGCGGCCGTAGGTGTTGTTCGCCGCCAGCGAGGCCGGGAACACCTTGGCCAGGAGCGCGTAGGCGCTCAGCGCCACCATCGCGGCCCCGATGCCGCCGACGAGGGCCGGCCAGCGCTCCGGAAACGTTCTGGCGAGCGCGGCCGCTCCGGTGAATACGGTCAGGTAGGACAGGAGCTGGTTGGCCCCGAACCAGGACCAATCCGGTTGGACCGACCAGATGATCGACAGCGCCGCGAACACCGTGAACGCCGCGAACAGGATGACCGACGTCAGACCCCAACGCCGGCCCCGCGCGCCGACCAGAATCATCGCGAGACAGGCCGCTGCGCCCAGCACGGTGACCGCGATCTCAGACCAGACTCCGGCGCCGGTCACCGTCTGGCCGATGCTGCTGCTGCTCAGGAACGCGAGCACCACCAGCGCGGCGGCCAGGCCAAATCCGAGGATGGCGTCGGTCGTCGGCGCGGGCGATCCGGCGGGAGCCGCGGAGGCCGAGACCTGCTCCCCGGGACGCTCGGGCGCCGCGGCGAGAGTCGACACGGGGCCGGAGGGTACCAACCGGACTGGGCGTTTGCCCTGCACCTGACCCCTCTCAGCCGGCCTTGGCCGCGATCAACATCAATGTATGGCCGAGCGGCGCCAGGCGTGGCCGGGATCCCCACCGGTCCAGCGGCCACAGTGCACGCTGAAGGCCGGGCGCCAGCCGGCGCCACGTGTACGTGACGGCGTGCAGCTGAGGCATCAGCCCCGCGGCGTGCGCCTCATCTCGCAGGCGGCGTGGGGAGAGGGGGACGTCGTCCGGCGTGCCGTGCAGGCGCGTCGCCAGGCCGGTGCGGTTGGCGAGCGCCAGCCCGGCGCCGACCGGATGCCACAAACCCGGCTCGATGGCCACGAGGGCCCCACCGGGGCGCAGCAGCCGGGCGGCCTCGGCGAACGCGGGGGTGAGGGGCTCCTGGAACACGATGTGATGCAGAACGAGCCGGTAGAGCACGACGTCGAAGGCCCCGGCTGGGAGTCCGAGCCGGCCCGCGTGCCCCACGTGCCCCTCGTCGGCGCGCCCGGTCTCGAGCACCCCGGCGACCCGCGCCGGATCGGCGTCGGCGGCGACCATCCAGAACGCCGGCGCCGGGAACAGGTGGCGTCCGGGGTGCCAGCCGCAGCCGATTGACAGCACGCGGCCCTCGAGGATGGCGAGATGGCGGTGGAGCAGGTCGCGCTCGCGCTGCATCATGTGGCCGTAGTTGACCTCGAGGGTCGCCGGCCGGGAGTGACGATCGAGCAGGTTGTCCTGGTCATAGGCGGCCGACCCCGCCGGCGTCGCGTGCAGCGGGTCAGCCACGGATCACGTCCTCATACGCCTGAACCGTCTCGCGGCCGCAGCGCTCCCACGTGAATGCCCGCGTGACGGTGTCCCGCGCCTGGCGGCGCAGACCGGCAAGCCCCGCGGGGTCCGTGAGCAGGCGGTCGATCGTCTCGGCCAGCGCGCTCGGCTGGCGCGGCGCCACCAGCTCCATCCCCGGGCCCGCCGCGGCGATCTCCTCCGGGCCGTCCTCGCCCCGGGCGCCGATCACGGGGACGCCGGCGGCCATCGCCTCCACGTAGCTGACGCCAAACGCCTCGGCGACGCTCGGCAGGACGAACAGGGTGGCGCTGCGGCCGGCGGCGACGGCCTGGTCATGGGGGAGTCGCCCGCGGAACTGGACGCGGTCGCTCACCCCCCGGGCGGAGGCGAGCGCCCGCAGCGCCTCGCGCTCGGGACCGTCGCCGACGATCACGTAGCGCAGGTCCGGGTGGCGATCACTCAGAAGCGCCAGCGCCTCGATCACGTCGCCGTTGCGCTTGCGGGCGATCAGGTTGCCGACGGTGACGAGTGTCGGTGTGGCGGGCGGCGTCGCCGGCTCGGCGGGCACATCGGTCCCCAGGTGGACGACGCGCGTGCTCCTGGCGCCGCGCTGCGCCGAGCGGCGCGCGGTGCCGGCGCTGTTGGCGAGCACCACCCGGGCGTGGGACAGGGTGGCGCGGACCGCGCGGCTCTCCGAGTGGCGGCCGTGGACGTCGCCGCCGTGGACGGAGACGAGCAGCGGGAGACCCGGGGCGCTGCGGCGCAGCGCGTCCCCGGCCGGCACCGCATAGTGAGCGTGGGCGACTTCGAAGCCGAAGCTCCGCCGCAGGCGGGCCAGCGCCCGCCGCAAGACCGGCGCCGCCCACGCACCCCAGGAGGCATAGCTCCACGGCCGCGGTGGCGAGAGGTAGCGCAGGTAGTCGACGGTGATGCCGTCCAGGACCTGGCGGGGCGGCTGCGCCATCGCGTCGCGCGCGTCCGCCAGGCTGCGACGGCGCAGCGCCGACAGGGGCGGCAGCGGCCGGTGGAGCACGAGGACGCGAACCTCGGCTCCGGCATCGCGGGCGGCGACGGCCTGGCGGTGGGCCCAGATCCCCAGCGTCGGGTCGGCGGCCCGGGGGTAGTACTCGGCGAGGATCAGCACCCTCATCACCAGCGGCGGTGGGCGGCGAGCGTGCGCTGGGCGTCGGCCGCGGTGGTGTACGGCCGCTCGGCGAGGAACTCCCGCGTCTCGGCGACCGCGTCGCTGCGGTCATAGGAGGTGGCGATCTGGCGCAGGCCGTGCTG
>DASZMK010000173.1:0-16913 GCA_035551855.1 Solirubrobacteraceae bacterium | reverse complement strand
TTTCTAGAGCCCTCTGTCGGACTCGAACCGACGACCCCTTCCTTACCATGGAAGTGCTCTACCAGCTGAGCTAAGAGGGCGTTGGGCTCAGCGTATCGAGTCCAGACCGTACGCGGGGCGCTGTTGGCGCTGATGCACGGCGACTCCCGGGCCGCTCCTGTTTGCAAACCGAGGAACTGCGGGAAGAACCCTTGCAGCAGAGGTCACAAACCCATCGTGCAGGGGAGGGACTATGGGAACGGTCAGGGTCAGCGGACGGGCGATCTATTTCTTCGGAGCGCTCGGAGGGCTCCTGTTCGGCTACGACACCGGGGTGATCTCCGGTGCCCTGCTGTTCATCCCCAACTCCTTCAAGCTGTCGCCGTTTCTGCAGGGCGCGATCGTCGCCGGGCTGCTCCTCGGCGCGATGATCGGCGCCGCGGCCGCCGGGCGGCTGGCCGATGCGGTTGGCCGCAAGCGGCTGATCATCGCCGCCGGCGTCGTGTTCACCGGCGGCGCGATCCTCGCCGCCGTGGCCCCGAGTGTCTGGGTGCTGATCGCCGCCCGCGTCATCATCGGGTTGGGGGTCGGGTCGGCCGCGCTCGTGGTGCCGCTGTACCTGGCCGAGATCGCTCCCGCTGAGATCAGGGGGGCGATCACCTCGCTCAACCAGCTGATGATTGTCGGCGGCATCCTCGCCGCCTACATCGTCAATGCGATCCTCGCGTCGTCGGCCAACTGGCGGCTCATGCTGGGCCTGGCGGCGGTTCCCTCGCTCATCCTGCTCGCCGGAATGGTGTTCATGCCGGAGACGCCGCGCTACCTCGTGCACTCAGGTGATGCGGAGGAGGCCCACGAGGTGCTGGAGGACCTCCCCGGCGACGAGAGTCCGAAGGAGCGGATCGAGGAGATCCGTGACGTCGAGAGCGCCGAGGAGGCCGATGCCGGCGTCCGGGGGCTGTTCCGGGCCGCCTGGGTGCGCCCGGCGCTGCTCGTGGCCGCCGGACTGGCCGTCTTCCAGCAGCTGGTCGGGATCAACACGATCATCTACTACGCCCCCACGACGCTGACCAACGTCGGCTTCGCCAAGACCAGCGCGATCTACGCCAACCTCATCATCGGCGTCGTCAACGTGCTGATGACCGTCGTCGCCGTCCGGCTCATCGACCGCGTCGGCCGCAAGCCGATGCTGTACGCGGGTGTGACCGGGATGGCCGGCAGCCTGCTCGTGCTGGGGGTGTCGCTCTCGGTGCTTCCGACTCCCCACCACCCGGGTGACCCCGCCGCGATCATCACGCTCGTGTGCCTGGGCACGTTCATCGCGTCGTTCGCGGCCACGTGGGGCCCGGTGGTCTGGGTGATGATTCCGGAGGTCCTGCCGCTGTCTGTCCGCGGCACCGCGATGGGAGTCGCCGTGTTCGGCAACTGGGCCGCGAACTTCCTCGTGTCGCAGACGTTCCCGCCGCTGCTATCCGGGCTGGGCCCGGGCCCGGTGTTCCTTGGCTATGCCGCCCTGGGCATCCTCGCGGGGTTGTTCGTCAACCGGTTTGTCACCGAGACCAAGGGCCGGAGCCTCGAGGACATCGAGGCCGACCTCCAGCGTTCTGGCGGCCGACGCGACCGAAGCAGCCAGCGGCGGCCGACAGCCGTCTCCCACTGAGCGTCGTGTCCTGACTCGCAAAGCCGTGGCGTGGGAGACCGAACGGTATCCCACGCCCGGCCGACCGCGAGCGTCAGTAGGAGCCCTGCAGCAACGACATCATGGCCGGCGCGCTGCTGGGGCCGACGGGCGCGCCGCTCGCGTCGGCGAAGCCGAGCTCCAGGTGGGGGCCGGAGGAGATGCCGACGATCCCGTAGCCAACCTCCGAGATCACCTGCCCCTGGACGACGTGGGTTCCGATCGGCGTCCAGTTGCCGGGGCCGGCGTGTCCGTAGTAGACGTAGTCGTAGCCGGCGAGGGGGCTGTCGCAGTGGATGACTGGTGCCGATGGGCCGAAGCCGCCGATGCCGTGCAGCACGATCGTCCCGGAGCACACCGCCAGCTCCGGCGTTCCGCCCGGAGCCGAGATGTCGACGCCATCGTCAAGCGACCAGGTGGCAGGCGGAGAGGCAGCGGCCTTGGGCATGGGGAACTCAAACCCGCCGCTGACCGGTGCAGTCGGCGCGGCGGCCGGCGGTTGACTGCCCCCGCCACCGCCACCGCCACCGGAGCCGCTGCCCTGCACCGCGGACTGAGACTGCTGGCTCTGCGCGGCCGCCCGCTGTGCGGCCGCCCGCTGTGCGGCGGCGCGCTGAGCCGCCTGCAGCCGTGTGAGTTGCGCGGTGAGTGAGGACACCTGAGAGCGTGCGCTCGCCAGCTGCCCGGCCTGCGATTCCCGGGAGCGGGCCGCGGTCAGCTGCTGGGAGACGAGGCTGAGCTTGTCCCGGGCAACGCCGTTTCGTTCAGCGAGGATCCGCTCGGCCAGCCGTTGCCGCCGGGCCGAGAGCGTCCCCAGCTTGACCGCCTGCGCCGCGACGGCCGTCCGCGCCGCCTTCACGCTCGCCGCGATCCGCGCGTCCTGGCGACCGATGCGCTGCACGAAGCTCAGACGCTCGAGCAGGTCGTTGAACCCGGTCGACTGGAGCACGACCTCGACGATGTTCGGCTGACCTCCCTCGTACGTCCCCACCAGCTGAGCGGCCAGCACCTGTTCGTCGGCGACCTGGGTGGCCTCCAGCCGCTTGAGCCTGGCCTGCGCCGCAGAGAGCTGGGAGCGAAGCGCGTACAGCTGGGCGAGGTTGGTGGTGAGGTCTGACTGGAGCCGGCTGAGCTTGGCGGCCATCGCCGCCACGGCTCGGTTCAGCTGGTTGACGCGGCGGGTGTCGGAGGCAACCGCGCCGCTGAGGCTCGAGATCCGCCGATGGCCGTTGGCGATCTGCTGCTGGAGCTGACCCGTGCTGGCGGCGCGGGCGGGCGGAGGTGTCAAACCGGTGATCGCCGTGGCCGCGAGAATCGCCAGCACCACGAGCGCCGTGAGCACGAGGGGCGGGAGCCGGCACTGGAGGCCTGTGGAGGATCGGTATGGAGACTGCATGGGCACGCTCCGGCGGCCGCGGCACGCGCCGGGTCCGGGGTCGAGGAACGTAACACGCGCTCGGCGTCGATCGGCCGCGCCGCGGACGTTGCAAGAAAACCTGCACAAGCAGGACTTTCCGCCCGAACGGTCGCGGCATTGGCTCAGCCGCGACTGACCCGCACCACGTGCAGGTCGCGTGGGGCACCATCGGCCTTCAGGCGCTTCGGCCGCCCGGTGCGCAGATCGTCGGCATCCACCCGCGCCAGCAGCGCATCGGAGATCAGCACCTGCCCGGGCTTGGCGGCGTCGCTGATGCGAGCGGCGACGTTGACGTCGACCCCCAGGAAGTCGCCACCCAGCCGGCGCGGCGATCCCCAGTGCACGCCGGCTCGCATCTGCGGCCGATAGCCGTCGATCTCGATCTCCTCGAGGCGTTCCTGGGCATCGAGCGCAGCATCGACCGCGGCGCGCGCAGACAGGAAGGTGGCCATGACGCCGTCGCCCAGCCGCTTGACGATCCGTCCCTCGTACCGGGCGATCACCGCCTCCACCCGCGTGCCGACCTGGCGCAGCAGCTCAAGGGCGGGGTCATCTCCGGCCCTCAGCGCCCACGACGAGAACCCCACGAGGTCGGTGAACATCACCGCCATCTCCTGGTCGCCCCGGCCACGGCCGGCGGCCTCGGACAGCGACTGCCAGACCTGCAGCCCGGCCAGCCCCAGCTCCTGCAGGACGCTCTTTCGCTCCGGCTGCAGCGCCGACACGCGGCGGCCGATCACCTCCACCGGCTGCGCCCCGGCGGTGGACAGCGGATCGCCGAACTGCTCGTCGCCCGGTAGCTCCCGGCGTAGCCGGCGGGCGGCCGTCAGCAGGGACTCGTGCGAGTCGACCTGGACGGCGAGCCGGCGCAGCCGCCAAGCTCTCGCCTCCGCATCCGGCGAGCCGTCGCCGTCCGCCGGTTGTAATTCGACGGTTTCTTCTGGTTCCTCAGGACGCTCGGATTCGCCGGATTCCATGAGCAGATTCGCCGCCACGGGGCTGCGATGGCGGGACCAGGATTCGAACCTGGGAAGGCAGAGCCAAGTGGTTTACAGCCACTCCCCTTTGACCGCTCGGGAATCCCGCCAAGGAGGCGCTGAGTCTAGCGACGAGGCTGTCAAAGACAGGGGCTGACCCGGCTCAATCTCGTACTCTGCGTCTTCGGACCGCCAAGGAGGATGCCGGATCCGCCCCCCACGAGTTTCGAAGGGCATGAACCATCGTCGGCCGTCGCCGACAAGCACGAAAAGGTACTCGTACCGGGCGGGATCCAAAAGCTTGACCACCCCGTTCCGACTTCGGTTGCCGCCACGCGTACAGACGGTCACTTCCCAGCGGCCATTGCGAAACTGGGGTCGTGGTCTTCACCTGAAACGCGGAGGAGGCCGTCACCGAAGTCGGTGATCCAGATCGTCGTCCCGGCTGTGACCGAAGGGGAGTAACACGACCGCCTCCTGACCGGCCAACCAAAGCATGGCCGACACCTCCCCGTTGTGGCCCTGCCCCCGCGGATCTCGTTTCTCGATCTGGTGCATCGTCCAAGCATACGCTGCGCTCGGACGTAAAAACCCTGCAAATACGCCAGATTTCAGCGTGCACCATGCGCCAAAATCGCACACCCGCCACATGATTTGGCACCACGCGCACCCCCAGCCCTCAAAACGCGCCAAATCAGCCACGCTCGCCCGGATTTGGCACCTGGTGCACGTCGCGGCCCGCCGGGCACCAGGCACCGGGTCCGGCCAGGGTCCACTCGACCCCCATCAGCCCCCAAAACCCAGCGGCGGCGATCCGCAGACGATCGCCGCCGGCCCCCTCTCCCCAAGCTTGTTCAAAAAGCGGCCACAGCCGCCCTACGACGCATCCCGCAGACGCTGCGCCTCCGGCAGCGCCTCGAGCTTCTTCAAAGTGTGGTTCTCGATCTGCCGGATGCGCTCGCGCGTGACGTTGAACGCCCGCCCCACCTCCTCCAAGGTGTACGGCCGCTCTCCCGTCAGGCCGAAGCGCATCTCGATGACCTCGCGCTCACGCTCCGGCAGCGCCGCCAAAGCACGCTTGAGGTTCTCCCGCCGCAGCCGCTCCGCGGCCAGCTCAAACGGCGACTCGGCGGTCTGATCCTCGACGAAGTCCCCCAGCGCCGAGTCGTCCTCCTCCCCCACCGGCTTCTCCAGGGAGATCGGCTGCTGGGCCATCCGCAGGATGTCGCGGACCTCGCGCACGGTCGTCTCCAGCTCCCCCGCAATCTCCTCCGGCGTGGGCTCGCGGCCCAGCTGCTGGATGAGCTGGCGCTCGACGTGGACGACCTTGTTGAGCTTCTCCACCATGTGGACGGGGATGCGGATCGTGCGCCCCTTGTCGGCGATCGCGCGCGTCACCGCCTGGCGGATCCACCAGGTGGCGTACGTCGAGAACTTGTAGCCGCGCCGGTAGTCGAACTTCTCGACCGCGCGGATCAGCCCCATTGATCCCTCCTGGATCAAATCCAGGAACGTCAGGCCGCGGCCCAGGTACGACTTCGCGATCGAGACGACCAGCCGCAGATTCGCCTCGATCATCTGCTGCTTGGCGAGCATGTCCCCGCGCTCGATCCGCTGGGCGAGCATCACCTCCTGCTCGGCCGTCAGCAGCGACACCCGGCCGATCGACCGCAGGTACAGCCGCAGGGAGTCGAGCGACGGCTCCACCGTCAGATCCACCTCGACCTTCTTGCGCGCGTCGGGATCCGAGGACTCCGAGCTGCGTTGGGCGGCGCTGGCCTCGACGCTCTGGGCTTCGGATTTGGCCGGACGGCCGTCGAGCCCCACCACGAGGATCCCGTGCTCGTCGAGGTAGGCATGAAGCTCGTGGACCTGCTCCTTGGTGACCTCCACCTCCTCGAGGCAGGCCTCGAGCTCGGCGAAGGTCAGATAACCGCGCTCTTGCGCCCCCGCAATCAGCGGTCGTAGCTCGTCGAGCTCCGCGATTGGAGTCTCGTCGCTCAACCGAACGATCTCATCAACGCTCACAGCCCCTGAGCTCCTCTTCGAATGTGGCCTCTAAGCCGCCCCA
Source organism: Solirubrobacteraceae bacterium (assembly GCA_035551855.1). Classification (GTDB taxonomy): domain Bacteria; phylum Actinomycetota; class Thermoleophilia; order Solirubrobacterales; family Solirubrobacteraceae; genus Palsa-465. The sequence continues at coordinate 10,791 of DASZMK010000173.1, read as the reverse complement.
TCACATGAACCGGCTCCCTCTCGTATCTCCTGATACAACCGGCCGAGTGATACCACAAAGCCGCCCAATGTCGAAGCCGGGGGCCTCTCACCTCAGTCGATCATCATCCGCTGGGCCCCTCTTGCGGCACGTCTCTACTCTTTGGGTGCGATGACAGCCCGCCCTCCATCCGCCTCCCCGCTGGTCGACGTCCAATCGCAGTCCCCCCCGCTGGCGCTCAGCCTCTCCCGGGTCGGCGTCACCGCGGTGGAGAAGGTGATCCGCCTGCAGCAGAACGGCGCCGAGCAGCTGTTCTCCGCCCGCTTTGAGTGCGTCATCGAGCTTGGCTCGGCCCAGAAGGGCGCGCACATGTCGCGCTTTGAGGAGGTCGTCAACGATGCGATCGGCGAGGTGGTGCTCGGTGACTCGACGTTCCGAGCCGAAACGCTCGCCGAGCACATCGCCCAGCTGGTGCGCTCCCGCCAGGGCGCGCGGCGCGCCGAGGTCACCGTCGAGGCCCGCTTCCCGGAGCACAAGCCGGCGCCCGTCTCCCACATCCTCACCCAGGAGCTGTACACGCTGCACGGGGTCGCCGCCGCTACCGAGTTCGGCACGCGGCGGCTCACCGGCGTCACCGCCCAGGGCATGACCGCCTGCCCGTGCGCGCAGGAGCTCGTCGCCGGCGCCGCGCGCGAGCGGCTCGACGCCGACGGCTTCACCGGCGAGGAGATCGAGCGGATCCTCGAGGCCGTCCCGGTCGCCACCCACAACCAGCGCGGCCTGGGCACGCTGTACATCGGCTGTCCTGAGAACTGCGCCGACGAGATCGACGCCGCCACGCTGCTGAGGATCGTCGAGCAGTCGATGTCGTCGGAGATCTACGAGTTGATGAAGCGCTCCGACGAGGGACACGTGGTCGAGAAGGCCCACCGGCGCCCGCGCTTCGTCGAGGACTGCGTGCGTGAGATGGTCGGCGGTGTCATCACGGAGTTTCCGGGGCTCGACGACCGCGCATTCGTATCCGCCCGCCAGGTCAACCTGGAGACGATCCACCAGCACAATGTCGTGGCCGAGCGGTTCGGGACGGTGGGCGAGATCCGCCATGAGCTTCACACCGGCGAGCTCGCCCCGCTCCACACCACCCTGCAGGCGTGGCTCGCCGACGCCCGCTGATCACGGCTCCGGCGCCGTCACCCCCGGATCGGCGCGCAGGAGCCGCCGGAAGCCGAAGAAGTAGTCGGCACCGGACAGAACGGTGATCGCGACCGTCGCGTAGACGAGCAAAGAGATCCACAGCGGGCGCTCGGCGAACGCGATCAGCACCATGACCAGCGCCACCTGGATCGCCGTCTTGAGCTTGCCCAGCCCGCTGGCGGAGATGACGACTCCCTGCTGGGTGCCCGCGGCGACACGTAGGACGGTCACCGCGAACTCGCGGGCGATGATCACCATCGCCACCCACGCCTCGAGCCGGTTGCGCGAGACGAGCGCCACCAGCGCGGCGATGATCAGCAGCTTGTCCGCCAGCGGGTCCATCAACTTGCCGAACGTCGTCACCGAGTCGCGCAGGCGGGCCAGCTTGCCGTCCAGCGCGTCGGTCAGCGAGGCCACGGCGAACACGATCGCGGCGAGGAGATCCCCGCCGCCCGTCTTCTCCAGCAGCGCCACGACGAGCACCGGCACGAGCAGGATCCGCACGACCGTCAGCACGTTGGGGACGTTGAGCGGAACCATTCTGCGCCAACGCTAACGGATCACCGACAATACGCGGCATGCACGCTGTCGTGCTGGAGCGGCCGGGTTCCCCGCTGCAACCCAGGAGCCTCCCGGACCCGGTGCCGGGGCCGGGTCAGCTGCTGCTCGAGGTCCTCGCCTGCGCCGTCTGCCGGACCGACCTGCACCTGCGCGATGCCGAGATCGAGGCGCCGAAGCTGCCCGTCGTCCTCGGCCATCAGATCGTGGGTCGGACCGAGGACGGGCGCCGTGTCGGCGTGCCGTGGCTGGGCTGGACCGACGGCGAATGTCGCTACTGCACGAGCGGGCGGGAGAACCTGTGCGTCAACGCCCGCTTCACGGGGCGTGACATCGACGGCGGCTTCGCGCAGCTCACCGTCGCGGACGAGCGCTTCTGTCTCCCCCTGCCGGACGAGCTGCCCGACGACCAGCTGGCTCCCCTGCTGTGCGGCGGCCTGATCGGCTTCCGCGCGCTGCGGCTGGCCGGGGATGCGGAGCGCCTGGGCCTGTACGGGTTCGGTTCGGCGGCGCACCAGATCTGTCAGGTGGCGGTCCACCAGGGCCGCCGGGTCTACGCCTTCACCCGGCCGGGGGACGCCCGCACCCAGGAGTTCGCGCGCTCGCTCGGGGCGATCTGGGCCGGGGCCAGCGACGAGCGCCCGCCGGAGCCGCTCGACGGCGCCATCATCTTCGCCTCCGCCGGCGAGCTCGTCCCCCGCGCGCTCAAGACGCTCGCGCCCGGGGGCACGGTCGTGTGTGCCGGGATCCACATGTCGGACATCCCGTCGTTCCCGTACGACGACCTCTGGGAGGAGCGCTCCATCCGCTCGGTCGCCAACCTCACCCGTCAGGACGGCCACGAGTTCCTCGAGCTAGCGCCCCGGGTCCCGGTCCACAGCACAATCACCACGTATCCGCTCGACGCGGCCGAGCAGGCGCTCGCCGACCTCCGGGCCGGAAAGTTTCTCGGCACCGCGGTGTTGGTTCCGTAGCACATGTTCTAGGCTCAGGGCATGCCCCTCGTACCCATGGTCATCGAGCGCACCGCCCGCGGCGAGCGCGAGTTCGACATCTACAGCCGGCTGCTCAACGAGCGGATCATCTTCGTCGGGTCGCCGATCGACGACATGGTCGCCAATCTCGTCGTCGCCCAGCTCCTGCACCTTGAGTCCCAGGATCCGGACAAGGACATCTCCATCTACATAAACAGCCCGGGCGGATCGATCTACTCCGGGCTGGCCATCTACGACACGATGCAGTTCATCAAGCCGGATATCGCGACGATGTGCGTCGGAATCGCGATGTCGATGGGCTCGCTGCTGCTGACCGGTGGCGCCAAGGGCAAGCGCTTCTCGCTGCCCAACAGCCGGATCCTCATCCACCAGCCGTCGGCCGGGTTTGAGGGACAGTCGACCGATATCGAGATCCATGCGCGGGAGATCCTCAACATCCGCAAGCGGACCGATGAGATCTACGCGTTCCACACCGGCCAGCCGGAGGAGCGGGTGCACGCCGACATGGAGCGTGACCGGTTCTTCAAGCCGGAGGAGGCCGTCGAGTACGGCCTGATCGACCGGGTCATCGAGCACCACTAGAAGATCTTGGGCGGCCTGGCTGCATGCGCGGCCCCGAACATCATCTATGTGGCCGGCGCCCTCCGGATGCGTCCTGAGCCCTGGCCGCGGGTCTCCGGCGGCTCCGGCACCGTGGGACGGGCGAGCGCCCAGAAGATCATCAGCCCTCCGAAGATGAGCATGCCGAGGCCGGTCCAGAGATCGATGTTGATTCCGGCTGCCTTGTTCTTGACGTGCTGCGAGCCGAAGGTCCCGAGGGCGATCAGGATCAGGCTGTAGAGCACGAACACGCCGCCGATGATGCGGCGGATGTCGAACCGGTTGGCGGCCCGGGCCGCCGCGATCTCCTCCTCGTCGGTCGCGCCCGTCGACGCCATCGGCTCACCCTCGGATGAGGTGCCGGGCACTCCAAATGGTTTGTCGCTGGATGACATGGCGGACTCCTAGGCGAAGATGATGTTCAGGACGATGAGGATGGCGATGGCCACGCCACCCAACAGCCACGGCGAGCGCCACCACAGTTTGTCACGGGGATCTGCGTTCACCTCCCGCTCTTCGGCGCGGGTCAGCCCCCACACGAGACCGCGCAGATCCTCGGCCGCCTTTGGCTTGGTGACCAGCGAGACCACCACCAGGACGACCCCGCCCACGATGAAGGCGATGATCGCCTGCCAGAAGCTGGCGGCCAGGGGCGAGCCGAAGTTGAAGATCGTGTGGTAGGCGTTGAGGCGGTTGGTGGCGTAGGCGGCGGCCGTTCCCGCCACCAGGCTGCAGAACCCACCCCAGGCGGTGGCCCGGCGCCAGAACATGGCGATGATGAAGGTCGCGAACAGGGGCGCGTTGAAGATCGAGAACAGCGTCTGGATGTAGTTCATGATGTTCGAGTAGCCCTTGGCGATCAGGGCCGTGATCACCGAGATCAGGATCCCGCCGATCGTCACCAGGCGACCCGCCCGCAGGTAGAAGGCGCTGTCCCGGTCCTTGGCGAAGTAGGGCTGGATCAGGTCATAGGTGACCACCGTGTTGAACGCGGTGACGTTGGCCGCCACGCCCGCCATGAACGCCGCCACCAGTCCGGTGATCGCGATCCCCAGCATTCCCTCTGGCAGGTAGTTGCCGATCAGGTGCGGGATCGCCGTGTTGTACTGGAGGGCGAGGCTCTTGCCGACGCCGAGGCCGTGGACGGTGAGCACCGCGATCAGGCCCGGAAGGATGATGATCGCCGGTAGGAAGATCTTCGGATAGGCACCGATCAGCGGCGTGCGCCGCGACGCCGACATGTTGCGAGCCGACAGGGCGCGCTGGACCTCGGCGAAGTTCGTCGTCCAGTAGCCGAAGCTCAGCACGAAGCCCAATCCGAAGACGACCCCGATCCAGTCCGACGCCAGCGGGTTGGTCACGTGGTGGATGCCCAGCCCTCGCCAGGCGTGCAGTCCGGCGTCGCCGAGCGGCTTGAACGCCTTCACCTTGGCCTCGATGCCGCTGATGCCGCCGACGGAGTGCAGCGCCACGAGCGTCAACGGCAGCAGCGCGGCGACGATCACGAAGAACTGGAGCACCTCGTTGTAGATCGCCGAGGTCAGGCCGCCGAGCGTGATGTAGATGAGCACCAGGATCGCCGCGGCGAGAATTGCGGTGATGATCGACACGCCCAGCATCAGGTTGATGATCAGGGCCAGCGCGAACAGGTTCACGCCGGAGATCAGGACGGTGGCGACCGCGAAGGTGGCCGCGTTGAAGGCGTGGGTGGGCTCGTTGAAGCGCAGCCGTAGGTACTCGGGTACCGATCGAACCTTGGCGCCGTAGTAGAACGGCATCATGAACAGCCCGAGGAAGACCATCGCCGGAACCGCGCCGATCCAGTAGTAGTGGACCGCGGGAACGCCGTACTGCGCTCCGTTGGCGGCCTGGCCGAGGATCTCCAGCGCCCCCAGGTTGGCGGCGATGAAGGCCAACCCGGTGATCCACGCCGGCAGCGACCGACCGGACAGGAAGAAGTCGAGGTCGGTCTTGATCGCCAGCCGGGCGACGAACCCGATCCCGAGCACGACCACGAAGTAGATCCCGAGGATCACATAATCGATCACGCTCGGATGAAGTCTCAGCATGCCGCCTCCCTCTCGACGGATCGAGCCGTCCGGCCGAGGGAAGGCTCGCTGATTATTCGACGGGGTGCTCTATCTCACCGAGTCCGTCGATTGCGATTCGTACCCGGTCGCCCGATTGGAGAAACCGAGGGGGGTCGAGCGCCTGCCCCACGCCATTCGGGGTGCCGGTGAGGATGAGGTCGCCGGGATCCAGCGTGCACGTCTCAGAGATGAACGCTACGAGCTCGGCGCAGCCGAAGATCAGGTTCGAGGTGTTGGAGTCCTGGCGCAGCTCGCCGTTGATCCACGTGCGCAATTGCAGGTTCTGCGGGTCCGGGATCTCATCGGCGGTCGTCACCCATGGCCCGAACGGGCAGAACGTGTCGGCGCCCTTGGCGCGCGTCCACTGGAGCTCGCGCTTCTGGAGGTCGCGGGCGCTGACGTCGTCGGCGATACAGAACCCGCCGATCTGGCCGGCCGCGCCGATGACGATCGTCAGCTCGCCCTCGTAGTCCAGGCGCCGGACGACGTCCGGGCAGCGGATCGGCCCGCCGGGGGGCGCCACCGAGTTACGGACCTTGACGAAGACGATCGGCTGTTCAGGCCGCTGCGCGCCCGTCTCGTCGATGTGATCGGCGTAGTTGAGGCCGATGGCATAGATCGTGGCCGGGTCCGGGATGGGGGCCAGCAGCCGGACATCCCTGAGCGGCCACTCCCCACCGGATGGACCGGGGACACGGCCGCTGGCGAGCACCTCGCGCACGCCGTCCGGTCCCCCGAACGCGACGATGCGGTCATCCTGCACCCACCCTGAAATCGGCTCCGAGCGGCCGGGAGCCTCGAATGTCGCAAGTTTCATTGGGTCTCAGCCTATCCGAGCGGGCCGTTGCCCAATCCCCGCCGGCCGGCTCTCAGTCCAGCCGGTACTCGCCCGTGGCCACCGTCACCGCCGCGCCGCCCACCGTCACCCGCTCCACCTTCTCCGCCGACCCGTCGGCGACCGCCTCCAGGAGCGACGGCCGGCCAATCTCGGCGCCCTGGCGGATCGGGATTCGCTGGCCCCACTCAATTCGCCCGTGCCGGGCCAGGTGAACCGCCAGCGGGCCGGCGGCCGACCCCGTGGCCGGATCCTCGGCGACGCCAAGCCCGGGCCCGAACATCCGCGTCTTCACCCGCCCCTCACCCACGGCAAAGCAGCTGACGCCAACCTCCCCCAGCTCGCTCAGCGCGCCCACGTCCGGCCGTAGCGACGCCACCGCCCACTCGTCGGCGAGCTCGACGAACGCGTGCCGCGGGCCGTTGTCGTAGACCTCGACCGGCAACCCGGATTCTCCGACGCCGAGCGCGGCCAACAGCTCCTGGGTCCGGTCGTACGGCTCCCAGCGCGGGATCGGTTGCTGCATCTCGCCGTATACGACGGTGCCCGCCCGGTGCTCCAGGGCGATCCGGATGATGCCCGAGCCGGTCTGCAGCCGCACCGTGTCGGCCCCTGAGCGCTCTGCCAGCGCGAACGCGGTGCCGAGCACGGGATGACCGGCAAAGGGGAGCTCGACGCAGGGCGTGAAGATCCGGGCGTGGGCGTCGACCCCGTCCTCCCCGGCCAGGAGGAAGACGGTCTCTGAGAGGTTGAGCTCCCGGGCGGCGCGCTGCATCGTCTCGCTGCTCAGGCCGGTGGCGTCGGTGAAGACGGCCACCGGGTTGCCCTCGAGCGGGACGTCGGTGAAGACATCGACGACGACGTACTGCCGCACGCCGATCAGTCTCCGATGCCCGCCTCGCGGGCCCGAATGCGGCGCTCGAACATCACGCGGTGGTTGGGGGCCATTGCCGTCTGGTCGTACAGCGACTGCTGCGACACCGCCGGCTGCTCAAGGAGGACCGAGAGGGCGACGAGGTACTTCCAGCGCACGCCCAGCAGCTCCTCGGTCGTGCGCCGGTGGATGACCTTCGTGATTGCGCCAGCAGCGTGATCGTCCCCTCGGTCTTGATATCCGGCACGGGCCGAGCTTAACAGTGCCGCCGTGATCACAAGATGATCACGTTGTCATGGATCATCAATGTCCTAGGCGTCGGCCATCTCCAGCAGGGTGGTCACCGTCGTCCAGTTCCGCGCGGTCGCCACCGTTCCCAGACCCCTGCCCGCCAGCGCGTTCCACATCTTCGAGCGGGCCACGCCATCCGGGTGCCAGGCGTACAGCTCCCGGCCGTGGCAGACGAGACGCTCGTCGCCGGCCGTGGCCGCCTGCAGCGTTTCGACGACCCCCCGGTCAGGCTCGGCGGACAGGAAGCTCACCTGGTAGCGCTTGGGGTTGGTCGCCACCTCGCACAGCGGGTTGAGCGCCACCACCGCCGCCAGCTCGTCCCGCGTCCGCACCACCACCGGCACCTCGAGCCCGAAGCGCTCTGAGATCAGGCGCTGCGCCTCGTCCTCGAGCTGCTCCGGCGGCGCGGCGCCATCCAGGACGACGTTGCCGCTCTGGACATACGTGCGGACCTCCCCGTAGCCGGCCTGGGTGAACAGGCTGCGCAGGTCGGCCATCGGGACGCGCCGGTTGGGGCCGAGGTTGATCCCGCGCAGAAGCAGCACGTGGCGCATGTCGGCCAGTGTATGGGCGACGTCCGGCGGGTGGCCGGTGGGAAACCGACAGCGTGCGCCCCGCCGGCGCCTTTGGACACCAAGCCGGTCCAGCAGGCCCTGCGGTGGGCTGAGTCCTCCTAGAACAGCGACTCCTGCCCGGGGGCGCGCCCCCCGTCGGCGCGGCCTCCGGGCACGGGCTGGCCGAGCGCGATCGCCAGGTCACGGGCGATCGCCGCCTCCGACCGGGACGCGATCAACGGCTCGTCGATCCCCTCCACGTGGACGAGCGTCCGCCGGCCGTCGCCGCGCTCCGGGCCCTCGAGCGGCACGAGCGCATAGATCCGGTCGGCCCGCACGAACTTGCCATAGCCGAGCGGGATCAGCGGCGGGGCGGCGCGGGCCATGACCCGGCGCATCCTACGCTGCGGCGCGGGCGTGTCTTGTCGGACCGCCGGGAGTGTCCTGACGGCCGGAGCGTCGTGTGAACCACGGCGGGCAAACGACGCATCGAACGCGCACCAACCACGCATCGAAGGAAAGGTGAGGGGCGGGCGGGCGGCGACTGGCCGCCCCAGGGCCATTGCACCGGAAATAGTCCATGCACACCGCGCCAAATCACGCATCCGCCAGGGGATTTGGCACCACGTGCACGCTCAGTCCCAAGAATGTGCCAAATCACCCGCCGTTCCGCTGATTTGGCGCATTCTGCAGGTCGCGCGGGGGGCGCGGGGGCGGGGCGGGGGGACGGGAGCCGGACCGGGCCGCCGGGAACCGTCGGCGCGACCTCCCTTCGCTGCCAGAAGTTCGGCCCTCCGGCCGCGCTCCCAGCCGCTCCGGCTAGCCGCGCAGAATCAGCTCGAGCCGCCGGTCAAGCGCACCGGCGAGCACCTCGCGCACCGGGCCGTCCTCGAAGCGCTCGACCAGCGCCGCCAGGAAGCCCTCGATGACCAGCCGCTTGGCCTCCTCGGCGCGCAGACCGTGGGAGCGCAGGTAGAAGAGCTGCTCCGGGTCGACCTGGGCGACGGCGGCGGCATGGGTGCAGCGGACGTCGTTGGCCTGGATCTCGAGGCCCGGGATGGCGTCGGCGTGAGCGCGCTTGGAGATCAGCAGGTTGCGGCTCTCCTGGAAGGCGTCGGTCTTCTGCGCGCCGGGGTCGACGATGATGTTGCCCTTCCACACGGCGCTGGAGCGGCCCTGCAGGACACCGCGGAACGCGAGATCCGAGGTGGTGTTCGGCGCCGCGTGCTCCTGGGTGGTGTCGAAGTCGATGTGCTGTCGGCCGTGGCTGGCGTAGGCGCCGGTCACCCGGGCACCCGCTCCCTCACCGGCCAGCCGGGTCTCCATGCGCACATGGCCGGCCGACGTTCCGAAGCCCAACGCGACCCAGTCGAGCGTCGCGTCCCGCCCCACCTCGGCGCGCTGGGCGCCGAAGATCCAGCTTTTCTCCGACAGGCCCTGGCCGCACACGTAGCGCAGGTGGGCGTTCTGCCCCACGATGAGCTCGGTGACGACATTGACGACGCCGTCGAGCTCCTCGGAGCCGGACAGGTACTGCTCCCACACCTCGGCCTGAGCGCCCTCCTCGAGCACGACGAGGGTGCGCTGGTTGAGCAGCGTGCCCTCCTGGGCCTGAACGCTCGTCAGCGAGATCGGCGTCTGGACCGCGACCCCGCGAGGGACGTAGACGAACGCGCCCCGCCGGAAGCCGGCGTCGTTGAGCGCAACGAACACGTCGTCACCGGGGCCGATGAGCGACCCCAGGTGGCGGCGCAGGAGCTCGCCGTGCTCGGCGGCCGCCCGCTCGATCGGCGCCACGATGACCCCGTTCGGCAACTCTGAGGCGTGCGCCCCGTCGAACGCCCACAGCTCCTCCGCCGGAGGTGCGATGGGCTCGTCCTCGGTGACCGGCCGGTAGTCGGCCAGGTTGAGGGCCGAGATGTCGGTGAACTCCCAGCCCGGGCGGCCCTTGAACGTCGGCAGCTCGAAGACGGGCTGGGAGACCTCGCTAGCCAATGGAGCCCTCCATCTGCAGCTCGATGAGCCGGTTCATCTCGACCGCGTACTCCATCGGCAGCTCCTTGGTGATCGGCTCGATGAAGCCGTTGACGATCAGCTTCGACGCCTCGTCCTCCGGGATGCCGTGGGACATCAGGTAGAAGAGCTGGTCGTCGCCGACCTTCGACACCGTCGCCTCGTGGCCGACGTTGACGTCGTCCTCGGAGATCCGGATCGTGGGGTACGTGTCCGAGCGGGACTGCTCGTCAAGCAGCAGCGCGTCGCAGACGACCTTGGAGCGAGCTCCGTGGGCGCCCTTGGCGATCTCGAGCAGGCCGCGGTACGAGCCGCGCCCGCCGTCCTTGGAGATCGACTTGGCGAAGATGTTCGACGTGGTGTTCGGCGCCGCGTGGACGATCTTGCCGCCCGCGTCCTGGTGCTGGCCCTTGCCGGCGAAGGCGATCGACAGGATCTCGCCGTGGGCACGCTCGCCGAGCAGGTAGACGCTGGGGTACTTCATCGTCAGCTTCGAGCCCAGGTTGCAGTCCACCCACTCCACGGTCGCGTCCTCGTGGGCGACGGCGCGCTTGGTGACGAGGTTGAACACGTTCTGCGACCAGTTCTGCACGGTCGTGTAGCGGATCCGCGCGCCGGGCTTGGCGATCAGCTCGACGACGGCGGAGTGCAGCGAGGAGGAGCTGTAGGTCGGCGCCGTGCAGCCCTCGACGTAGTGCACGTAGGAGCCCTCGTCGGCGATGATCAGCGTCCGCTCGAACTGGCCCATCGACTCCGTGTTGATCCGGAAGTAGGCCTGGAGCGGCATCTCGACGTGCACGCCCGGCGG
>DASZMK010000172.1:0-3009 GCA_035551855.1 Solirubrobacteraceae bacterium | reverse complement strand
TGGAGGACGGGTTTGCCGGCGCTGTCGTCCACGACGCTTCGGTGATCGCCTCGCTCGAGGCGCCGTTCGACGATAAGGGCGGGATCGCCGTCGTCCGCGGCTCGCTCGCGCCTGACGGCGCGGTCGTCAAGCGCAGCGCCGCCTCGGCGGAGCTGCTGCGCCATCGCGGGCAGGCGGTCGTGTTCGAGGACATCGACGATCTGGCGGCGCGCATCGATGCCCCGGACCTCGACGTCACGCCGGACTCGGTGCTCGTCCTGCGCCGCTGCGGACCGAAGGGCGCGCCGGGAATGCCGGAGTGGGGGATGATCCCCATCCCGGCCAAGCTGCTGCGCGAGGGCGTGACGGACATGGTCCGGGTGTCGGATGCGCGAATGAGCGGGACGGCGTTCGGCACGGTCGTGCTCCATGTCGCGCCGGAGGCGGCGGCCGGCGGGCCGCTGGCCGCGGTCCGCGACGGCGACCGGATTGTGTTGGATGTCGAGGCGCAGCGGCTTGACGTGGACGTGCAGGCGGCCGAGGTGGCGCGGCGGCTGGCGGAGCTGCCGGCGGTCAAGCCTCCGTACCGGCGCGGGTATGGGCAGATGTTCGTCGAGCACGTCCTCCAGGCGAATGAGGGGTGTGACTTCGACTTCCTGCGCTGCGTCCCGGGCGAGGAGCCCCAGCGCGAGCCGTACGGGCTGCTCAGCGGCTGGATTGGGGGATGGTGATCCCGAACGGCGTGGGCGCCCGATCCGCCTCCGGGCCGCCGGCGCTGACGACCTCGGCGCTCACCAGTCGGCCACCGCCCCATCTGAGTGGAAGTAGCGCATGAGCGGCTCCTGGCGGAAGGGGTACTTGGCCGCCTCGCTTTCGTTGACCTCGACGCCCAGGCCCGGCGCGGTCGGCAGCTTCGCCGTGCCGTTGCTCAGGTCAAGCGTCTCCGACAGCACCTCGTAGCGCCAGGGGACGTCGGCGCGCCACGTCTCCTGGATGGCGAAGTTGGGCGTGGCAAACCCGAGCTGCACCGACGTGGCATGGCCGATCGGCCCGGTGGAGGAGTGGGGGGCAAGCACGGCGCCGTAGACCTCCGCGAGCGCCGCGATCCGCCGCGCCTCGCCGATCCCCCCGCAGTGGACGAGGTCCGGCTGTAGGACTGAAGCCGCGCCGAGGTCCAGCAGCTCGTGGAATGGCTTGCGCAACGTCAGCCGCTCGCCGGCGGCCAGCGGCACCCAGGTGCGCCGGGCGAGTTCGGCCATCGCTCGCGGCTGATCGGCTGGACATGCCTCCTCAAAGAACCACGGCCGGTAGGGCTCGAGCACCCGGAAGTACTGGGGCGCCATCGCCCGCGAGGCGCGGCCGTGCATGTCGACCATCAGCTCGATGTCGTCGCCGACCGCCTCGCGCACCGCACCCATGATCCCGTCGGCGTGGTGCAGGGCGGCGGTGCCGTCGAGCGGCGCCGTGCGCGGGATCACCACCTCCAGCTTGATCGCATCGAAGCCGGCCTCGAGCGACTCGAGCGCCTTTTCTTTTGCTCGCTGGGGGTCCAGGGCGTGGTAGACCGAGTCCTTCTCGCCGCCGCCGAGGTGGTCATACAGCCGGAGCTCGTCGCGGACGTTGCCGCCGAGCAGCTGCCACACCGGCACCTCGAGCGACTTGCCGAGGATGTCCCAGCACGCCTGCTCGATGCCGGAGATCGCCGACCCCTCCACCATCCCGGGGCGGAAGAAGTGCTGGCGCACCATCATCTGAAACAGATGCTCGACCCGGCGCGGGTCCTCGCCGACGAGCAGCGTCTCGAAGTCCTCCACGCACCCCACCACCGCGCGCGTCTTCCACTCCACCGTCGCCTCGCCCCAGCCGACCAGGCCTTCGTCGGTCCGCACCTTAACGAACACCCAGTTGCGCATCTCCGCGCCAACCACGACCGTCGAGAGCCCCGTGATCTTCATCTTGAACGTTCAACAATACTGGTGGCCGGACGTTTCGACCACCTTGGCGACCAGGCGCGCCGCTCAGACGTCCTGGTAGACGGTGATCTCCTCGGTGTAGAACTCGATCGCCGCCCGGCCCTGCTCATGCGGGCCGTAGCCGGACTCCTTGGACTCGCCGAAGGGGACGTGCACGTCGGCGCCGGCGGTCTGGGAGTTGACATGCAGGATCCCGGCCTGCAGCTCGTCGACGCAGCGCTGGGCGGTGGCGAGACTGGTGGTGAAGACTGAGGCCGACAGCCCAAAGCGGGGCGCGTTGGCCCGCCGAATCGCCTCGTCCAGGCTGTCGAAGCGATACAGCGAGGTGACCGGACCGAACACCTCCTCGCAGGACAGGAAGTCATCATTGCCCACGTTCTCGAGGACGGTCGGCGCGATCAGGTAGGCCTCGTCGTGGGCGCGCTCGCCGCCGGTCAGCATGGTCCCGCCCTCCTCGCGGCCACGGGCGATGCCGAGGAGCACCTCCTCAAACTGACTCTTGTTGACGAGCGGGCCAACCTCGGTCTCCGGATCGGTGGGATCGCCCACCTTTGCGGTGGAGATGCGGTGGGTCAGTCGTTCCCGGAAGCTCTCGTAGACCGCGTCGTGGACGTACATCCGGCGCGTGGCCGTGCACTTCTGGCCCGCCGACCAGAACGCTCCGGCGAAGGCGGCCTCGACGGCCCGGTCGAGGTCGGCATCTTCGGCGACGATCAGCGGGTTGTGCCCGCCGAGCTCCAGCTGGACCCGCTTGCCGACGCCGGCGGCCAGGTCGCGGACGCCGTGGCCGACGGGCACCGAACCGGTGAACGAGATCGCCCGGATGCGCATGTCGGTGATGAGCGGCTCACCGACCTCCGCGCCCCGTCCGATGACGACATTGAGCACGCCCTTGGGGAGTTCTGCGTCGGCGAACGCCCGCGCCAGGTGGAGCCCGGTCAGCGGTGCGTCCTGCGCGAGCTTGAGCACAACCGTGTTGCCGTAGGCGAGCGCCGGTGCCGTCTTCCAGGCCGGGATCGCGGCCGGGAAGTTCCACGGGGTGATGAGCCCCACCACG
>DASZMK010000171.1:0-4453 GCA_035551855.1 Solirubrobacteraceae bacterium | reverse complement strand
TACGGCCTGCCCGCGGTCGTGGGCACCGGGTTTGGAACCAAGCGCATCCAGACCGGTCAGATGCTCCGGGTCGACGGCGACAACGGAGTGGTCACCATCCTGTCGGAGTAGCCGCGAGCGGCGCACCGAAGCCGTCGCCTGCGTTTCGGACGGCAGTCTGGTGGTGATCCTTCGACACGTCCCGGGTGTCCCCGGTGCAGGGGGTTGAGAGGACGCCGGCAGGCCTCGACCCGCCGAACCTAATCTGGCTCACACCAGCGAACGGAGGAAGCACCATGCCGGCGCAACGGCGCAACGGCGCAACGGCGCAACGGCGCCCGGGCGACGGGCGGCCGCGGCGACCTGAGCATCGACACCATCATCGGTGCCGCAATCGACACCATCGCCGGTGCCGCCCCCCACGGGAGCGGTGGGGCGTTACTGACACCATGTGCTGGTGAGCCCGCAACGCCCCCGCGTCGAGCTGGTCGAGGAGCGGGCCGGGGCGGACGCGACGCTGGACATCGCGCTGTCGGCGGCGCTGCTGGCGCGGGTCGCGTCACGTGAGCGGCCTCCGGTGCTCAGGTGCTACCGCCCGCTCCCGACGGTCGCCTTCGGCAGCCGCGACCGGTTCCTGCCCGGGTTCCCGGGCGCGACCGCGGCCGCCGGGCGGCACGGGTTCGTCCCGGTGATCCGGGCCGCGGGCGGCCGGGCGGCGGCCTATGACCGGGGCTGTCTGGTGCTCGACGAGATCATGCCCGCGGCGGATTCGATGTCGGCGATCGGCGAGCGGTTCGCCGACGGCGCCGAACATCAGGCGCGGGCGCTGCGCGGCCTCGGCGTCGACGCCCGGGTCGGTCAGGTGGCGGGGGAGTACTGCCCGGGGGAGTTCAGCGTCAACGCGCGCGGCGACGTCAAGCTGATCGGCTCGGCCCAGCGGATCATCCGCGGCGCCTGGCTGTTTTCGACCGTCGTCGTTGTGAACTCCGCCGGGACGCTGCGTCCGGTGCTGGAGGACGTGTACGCCCAGCTGGGGCTGGCGTGGGATCCCGCCACCACCGGCTCGGTTGCCAACGAGCTCTCCGGGGTGAGCATCCAGGGCGTGCAACGGGCGCTCCTGGCGCAGTACGACGGGCGGTACGACCTGGCGGCGGCATCGCTGACCGAGCATGATGTGGCGGCTGCGCGCAAGCTGATCGACCGCCATAAAGTCGCCGTCTGATCGAGGTCCCGGCGCGCGGCGGAGCCGGGGATGGCCTTGTTAGGTTGCCGTCGCGTGCTGACCCAAGCGGATGTCGATGCATCCCGGTCCCCGCCGATGGTCCGCCGTCGCCTCGCCGGAGGCTGGGGCGGTCCGGCCCTTCCGGGGGCATGGCCGGCGGTGGTCGCCCTCGCGGTCGTCGGCTTCGCCGTCCTATTCGTCGGCCTGGTGCGTGTGCGACCTGCGTACGATGCGTACGGGTGGCTCGTGTGGGGCCGGCAGGCGGCGCACCTGAGGCTGAACACGAGTGCCGCGCCGTCGTGGAAGCCGCTCACCTTCCTGTTCACGTTCTGGTACGCGCTGCTCCTGGGCAGCGGGGCCGTCTGGCTGTGGATGGTGACCGCGGTGGCGGCGGGCTTTGCCGCGCCCGTGCTCGCGGCGCGCATCGCCTACCGGCTGACCGGACCGGCGGCGGCGCCGCGCTACGCCCGTGTGGCGGCGTCTGCGTTTGCCGCGGCCGGGGTCCTGGGCATCGGCGGCTACTGGCACTTCCTCCTGATCGCCACCGCCGATCCGATGATCGTCGCGCTGTGCCTGGCCGCGATCGACGCCATCGCCTCCGGGCGGCCGCGAGCCGCCTGGCTGCTGCTCGTCCTCGCCAGCCTGGGCCGGCCCGAGGCCTCTCCGCTCGTCCTGGTCTTCGCCGTCTGGGCGTGGCGGGGGAGGGTGGTGGCGCGCCCACTCCTCGTCGGCGGCATCGTCGCCATCCCGGCGCTCTGGTTCGGCATTCCGGCGCTCACGTCCTACAGCTGGTTGATCGCGGGGAATGTCCTCGACGAGTCGACCAACCCGCTTGCCGGGAACAAGGTGGTGGCGGTGATGGACGGATTCACCGGTCTGTATGAGCTGCCGATGCAGCTGGCGGTCCTGTTCACCCTGGGGCTGGCACTGGTGCTGCGGGAACGGATCTGGCTCCTGATGACGGGCGCGGCGGTCGTCTGGCTCGGTGTCGACGTCGGCCTGGCCTTGCACGGCTCCGGCATCGCTCCCCGGTACACGTTCGAGCCGGCCGCGGTGCTCATCGTGCTCGCCGGCGCGGGGCTGGGCCGCCTCCTGGCGCTGGAGCCTCACCGGGTACCGCCTCTTACCCTCCGGGCGTACCGGGTTCCGCTCATCCGGCTGGCCGCGATCGCGGCTCTCGGCGCGCTGATGGTCAGCCTGGCATCGCCGGCACGTCTTCGCGGCCGGCTCGTTCACAACGGCATCGAGCTGGGGCGCACCTGGGCGCGCCAGCTGGATCGGCTGCACGGCGTGATCGCCGCGGACGGCGGCCCCAAGGCGATGCTGGCCTGCGGCCAGGCGGTCACCGAGGTCTCCTACCAGAGCATCCTCGCCTGGGAGCTCGACGAGAACGTCGTCCAGGTCGGCTGGCAGCCGCAGGCATCGATCCGGCGGCGACTGCCGATCCTGCTGTTCGAGCCCAAGGGCGCCGGCTGGCAGGTGCGCACCCTCAACAGCCCCGCCGGCAAGGTGGCGCAATGCCGACGGCTGAACACGACGACGGCGCTGGGCTGAGCGGGGCTACGTTCGGCTGATCCGGGTGCCGGGCCGGCGACCGTCCGGCAGCGAAGGGGCGAGGAAGGGCGTGGCACGGTGAGGGGGCGTGCACAGGCGCCAAATCAGAAGTTCTCTCTGCGATCTGGCGCAAACACGGGGGTGCAGCGTGCGCGTGGTGCCAAATCATCTACCGGGTGCGTGATTTGGCGCACGGTGCACGCTGGAGGCCGGGGCAACGGCGACGGTCGCCCGGCGACGGCGGCGGTCGTCTGGCACAGGCGGCGGCCGCCGCTCGCCCTCCTTCGATGCGCTGTTCTTGACGTCTGGGCGAGCGGACGGTGGCGGAGGGACGAACTTCTGGCAACACCTACCTGCTCGAACTCGGGTACTCGCCGGTGGTCGTCAGCGTCGCTCCGCGCGTTCGGCCTGCGCGCGGCGAGCGTTGACGACCACCGGCGTCGCAGTCAGATCACTGTGGTGCCGCCGTCGACAACCAGCTCCATGCCGTTGACATAGCTCGAGTCGTCCGAGGCGAGGAACAACGCGACCGACGCGATCTCCTCAGGGCGGCCCATCTTTCCCCGCGGGATCACGGATTCGAACTGCGCCTTTGTCTCCTCGTCCATCACCTCCTCGAGAGCCGGCGTGGCGACCTGGCCGGGGGTCAGAACATTCACCCGGATCTTCTTGTCTCTCAGCTCGGACATCCACACCCGTGCGTAGGCGGGCAGCAAGGCTTTGCTCGCTGCGTACACACCCCAATTGGAGTAGCCCCTGAGCGAAGCGTTTGACCCGGTCATGAAGATCGAGCTTCCGTCGTTGAACAGCGGCAGCGCCTTCTGGACCGTGAACAGCGTGCCGCGCGCGTTCAGCGAGAAGGCGGCATCGAAGTGCTCCTCGGTGATCTCGCCCAGCCTGCTCTGCTCGCCCATCCCGGCACTTGCCCACAACACGTCAACTACGCCCTTTTCCCCGCTCCTGACGTTTCCGTGGGTTGTGTCACCGGGGTAGCGGTGGACAGAGGTCGGCGAGTTTGAGCATCGCGAGTGCGATCAGCGCCTGGGGTGTGTGGAATCCGAACGCGCGCCTCGCGATCAGCCGGATCTGGGTGTTGACCTGCTCGATCTGAGCGTTGGAGAGGCCGTGACGGATTGCGGCGAGGATCCCGTCGCGTTGCTCGGTGATTGTCCGCGCGAGCTTGACGAACGACGCCAGCCGGCACCGTCGGGCCCACGCCAGCCATCGATCGAGCAGTCGCTCGGCCGCGGCGGCCGGGAGCCGGTAGATCTGCCGCAACTGTTCCTTGAGCAGATACGCGCGGTCGAGCCGTCCGTTGGTGTGCTGGATGGTGGCGAGCTTGGCGGCTTGGCGGTCGGTGAGGTTCTCCGGGTTCTTGTAGACACAGAACCGGGCGCCTTTGAGCTCGCGGGCGAGCTCGAGGTTGCCCTGCCGGCGCGCCTCGTTCCAGACTTCGCGGCGGACGACATCCAGAGCGTCGGTGGCGAGCTGCACGACGTGGAACGGGTCCACGCACCTGGCCGCGTGCGGCGCTCGCTCGGCGATCGGCCCGCTGATCCACGCGGCCATGTCGGCGGAGATCAACTCCAGCTGTTGGCAGCGCTCTTGGCCCAGCGCATCGAAGAACTGAAGGACCGTCCGGCGGTCGCGACCCGGCGCGGCCCACACCAGCCGCCCGGTGTGATGGTCGACGACGAC
>DASZMK010000170.1:0-1609 GCA_035551855.1 Solirubrobacteraceae bacterium | reverse complement strand
CCGATCGCCTGGCCGAACTGCTTGCGCTCCTTGACGTAGCCGGTGGCGTAGTCGAGCGCGCCCTGGGCGATGCCGAGGGCCTGCGCCGCGATCGTGACCCGGGTGTGGTCAAGGGTGCGCAGCGCGATCCGGAACCCGGTGCCTTCGTCGCCGACCAGCCGGTCGGCGGGGATCCGGCAGTTGTCGAAGTACAGTTCGCGGGTGGGCGAGCCCTTGATCCCGAGCTTGTGCTCCGGCGCCCCGAAGGAGAACCCTTGGTCGCCGGACTCCAGGACGAACGCGGAGATCCCGCCCGCGCCGGCGTCCGGATCGGTCACCGCCATCACCGTGTAGTACTTGGACACCCCGGCGTTGGTGATCCAGCGCTTGACCCCGTTGAGCACGTAGTGATCTCCGTCACGCACCGCGCGGGTCCGCATGGCCGCGGCGTCGGAGCCCGCCTCCGGCTCGGACAGCGCATAGGAAAACATCGCTTCGCCCCGCGCGACGGGCGGCAGGTACCGCTGCTTGACCTCCTCGGACGCGCCCAGTAGCAGCGGCACGGTGCCGAGCTTGTTGACCGCCGGGATCAGCGACGAGGCGGCACAGGCCCGGGCGACCTCCTCGATGATGATCGCCGTCGCGATGGCATCTGCGCCCGTCCCGCCATAACTCTCCGGGATGTGGGCAGCATGAAGATCGGCCTTGACCAGCGCCTCATATACGTCTTGCGGAAACTCTGCGTTCCGGTCAATGTCACCCGCGCGCGGAACTATCTTCTCGTCGGCCATGGCACGGACCGACTCGCGGAGGGCCTGGTGCTCTTCGGGCAGAGCAAAGGCCGGAAAATCGATGTCCATGGACCCGATCGTAGGAGCTGACCGGTGGAAGGGAACATAGTGGCTCACCACAACGGCGCCGCAGGCCGCCGGATTACGGTGCTCGGCACCGGCTACCTGGGCACGGCGCACGCCGCGTGCCTGGCCGAGATGGGCTTCGAGGTCCTCGGCGTCGACGTCGACCCGGCCCGGATCGACACGCTCACGCGGGGCGAGCTGCCGTTCTACGAGCCGGGCCTCGCAGCGCTGCTGCGCGCCGGCCTGAAGTCCGGGCGCCTGTCCTTCACCACGTCGTACGAGGAGGCGGCCGCGTTCGGCGACGTGCATTTCGTCTGTGTCGGCACGCCGCAGCGGGACGGCAGCTACGCCGCCGACCTGTCCCAGGTCTACGGCTGTATCGACGCGCTGGGCCCGCTGCTGGACCGGCCGTGCCTGGTGGCCGGCAAGTCCACGGTGCCGGTCGGGACGGCCGCGATTCTTTCCGAACGGCTGTCGCGTATGTCACCGGCCGGGGACGGGTGCGAGCTCGCATGGAACCCCGAATTCCTCCGCGAGGGGCACGCCGTCGAGGACACCCTGCGGCCGGACCGGATCGTCGCCGGGGTGACCTCGCCGCGGGCCGAGGCGGTGCTGCGGGAGGTCTACGCCAAGCCGATCGCGGCCGGCTCCCCGTTCCTGGTCACCGACCTGCCCACCGCCGAGCTGGTCAAGGTCGCGGCGAACGCGTTCCTGGCCACCAAGATCTCGTTCATCAACGCCATGGCCGAGGTGTGCGAGACGGCGCACGCGGA
>DASZMK010000169.1:0-1569 GCA_035551855.1 Solirubrobacteraceae bacterium | reverse complement strand
CTTCCATCGGAACATTAGGCTACGCGAGTAGCACGCCATGCGGAAGATATAGGGAAGGCACGCCATATGCGAGGCTCGCCGCGTATTGCCGGGCTGCGCGTGGTCATGTCCTGGCCGGACAGCCAGTTCGCTCCCCAGCCGGCACCGCGTGGCCGTGCCCGTGTCAGGCTGGCGGGGCTCGCGGGCATCTCCCTGGTCTTCGGCGGCGCCATCGCGATGCTCGTCGCCACGCTCACGCAGCAGCACGCCCCGGCCCCGGCCGCGTCGGCCGCCGGCGACATCGGGCCGGGCGGCGCGAAGGTTCCGGTGCTGCACCAGTCGGCGCCCGTGTCGGTCGCCATCCCCGCGATCGGCGTCCAGTCGCGACTCCTGCACCTCGGGCGCAACAAGGACGGCACGATGCAAGTGCCCAACCTGACGACGAGCGCCAATGAGGCGGCCTGGTACAAGTACTCGGTGACACCGGGCCAGATCGGAACGGCCGTCATCGAAGGTCACGTCGACAGTTACCAGGGTGCCGCGGTCTTTTTCCGGCTCGGCGTGCTCCGTCCCGGCAATCACATCAACGTGACGCTCGCCGACGGAATCACCGCTGTCTTCCGCGTGACCGGGGTGCGGGAATATGCCAAGGCCGAATACCCGGCGAGTACTATCTACGCCCCGGCCCATTATGCCGCGCTCAGGGTCATCACCTGCGGCGGCGGCTTCGACGGTACGACCGGCCATTACCTTAGCTCGGTCGTGGTATTCGCGTCCCTGGTCTCCTCCGCGCGCAAGTAACGGGCGCCCTGGCGCGAAGTCACGCACCCGTTCGGGA
This sequence comes from Solirubrobacteraceae bacterium, assembly GCA_035551855.1. Lineage (GTDB taxonomy): Bacteria > Actinomycetota > Thermoleophilia > Solirubrobacterales > Solirubrobacteraceae > Palsa-465. The sequence continues at coordinate 752 of DASZMK010000169.1, read as the reverse complement.
GGACTCACCCCGCGCCGGCGCATACCCGCGGCCGGTCGCGACGCGATGCGGACGCGACCGGCGAACGCTGCGCGGACGTGCGGGCCTCCTGCGACCGGCGCGGCGGCAGCGCCCTAGCCTGGTTACATAAGCATGTGATATAAGTTGCTTATGGAGATTGCTTCCGGAACGATGCCGCTCGACGAGCTCGCGACCGCACTCACGACCGACCTGGAGGGAATCTTCCGCCTGTTCCGCTATCTGAGCCCGGCGAACGGGCTGTCGATGACCGCCGCCGCCACGCTGTCGGCCATCGAGCGCCTCGGGCCGCAGCGGCTGACCGTGCTCGCCGCCCGCGAGGGCGTCACCCAGCCGGCCATGACCCAGCTGATCAGCAGGCTGGAGGAGTCAGGCCTTGTCCGTAGGGACGCGAGCCCCGAGGACGGGCGGGTGGTCCTGGTCGTCATCACCGACGAGGGCCGGGCGATCCTCGCGCGCCGCCGTTCCGTCAGGAGCGACCGGATGGCCGCCATCATCGCCCAGCTCGACCCGGAGCACCGCGCCGCGCTCGCCATCGCGTTGCCGGCGCTTGACGCGCTCGCCAGCGTCCCCCGCGACGAAGACCCGGCCAGGGCCGCGGCGCGCTGAGGGAATCACGCGTGCACCGGATCAAGCCCCTGCACGGAATCGCACAGCACTGAGGAGTACAGCTTCATGAGTGGCGCCCCCCACGGCTCCGCCGCGAGCCCGTTCAAGCAGCCCAAGGCCGTTTT
>DASZMK010000168.1:0-5334 GCA_035551855.1 Solirubrobacteraceae bacterium | reverse complement strand
AGCGAGTGGAAGCGGTTGGCGGACGGCAGTTGTCGGCTCAGGATGCTCGTGATGCGTCCTGGACTGGCCTGGACGCCCGTTCTCTGAGAGGAGAGGCTCATGTCTGACACCTCGATCCTGCTGCTCGACGCGGCAGGGCGGCGGCGATCACCTGCGACATTCCCGGGGTTCCTCGCGGGTCGCTCGCCACGCAACAAAGGCATGGAGTACCCGGCCGACCCGCCTCGCGCCGAGGAGATCATCCTGGTCATGCGTCAAGCCGGCGGCGATCGCCACGGGCTGCGGATCCGGGCGCTGACCGCCGTGTTGTGGCGCGGCGGACTGCGGATCTCCGAAGCGTTGGCGCTCAACGAGACCGACGTCGACGAACGCCGCGGCTCATTGCTCATCCGCCACGGCAAAGGCGACAAACGCCGCGAAGCGGGCATGGACCAGTTCGGGTTCGAACAGCTCAACGCTTGGCTCGCCCACCGCGTCCTGCTTCCGCCCGGTCCGCTGTTCTGCGTCATCGACGGCGCCACCCGCGGCCGGCGCTGGTCGGCCACAGCCGCCCGTAGCGAACTACGCCAGCTCGCCATCCAGGCCGGCGTGCGGCGACGATTCGCGCCCCACCAGCTTCGCCACGCCCATGCCGTCGAGCTCGCCCGCGAAGGAGTCGCGGTCAACATCATCCAACGCCAACTCGGGCATACCGACCTCGGGACGACCTCAACCTACCTGCAAGGCATCGACCCGACCGAAATCATCGACGCCGTCCGCACCCGTACCACCCACCATCCCCGCCACCGCCGGACTCACCCTCTAACCCTGGCGCGATCACGCGCGGCAGCCCTAATCGACCACCGGTCGACGGGCGGAGCGCCACTGCTGCTTCGCCCGTCCCGAGGGCCTAACCAGCGGCCGCCCCACCGCCGCTGCCTCGGCGACAAAGCGGTAGCCAGCTGCCTCCTGTCGTGACTGCGTCCGCGTAAGCTGTCGCGGTGAGGAACAGGATGAGCGATACGAGTACCGGAAACGGCAAGATGGTCGTGAACAGGGCGATGTCGCTTGACGGCTTCATCGCCGCCCCCGGCCACGTGATGGATTGGGGCGCTGGTCGCCAACTCGTCGATTTCGTGGCGCCGGACGAGTTCCGGGAGATCGCGGCGGCCACCGGCGCCATGCTCGTCGGCCGGCGGACCGCCGACGTAGGCGCCAGGATGGAAGCCGAGAAGCCGGGCAGCGTGGACCACCCCTTTTCCGGACCCGTGTTCGTCCTCACACATAGGCCGCCAGAGTCGCCGGGCCGGGCGGTCACGTACCTCACCGGTGACATCGGGGAAGCGGTCGCCACGGCCCGCAGCGCCGCGGGCGGCAAGAACCTGGAGATCCTCGGCGCCGACGTAGCCGGCCAGTGCCTGCGGCGGGAGCTCGTCGACGAGATCCTGGTGTATGTACTGCCGGTGCTGCTCGGCGACGGCATCCGGTTCTCACCCCCGGGCCTCCCCAGGATAGACCTGGAACCTGTCAGCAGCACGCGGTCGGGCGCCGTCACCATCCTCCGGTTCCGCGTCCCCAAGTAATCCCTGCGTGCGCTTTCCGGGCTTGCCCGGATCAGCTTGCCGCTCCCGGCCTTGCTACGAGTAGCAGCACGAGCCGGCGGTGGTGGCTCTGGTATCGCGCGTGAAGCGGCCTGGAAGTGGACCGAGGCCGTCGGTCACTGCATGGAATTAGTGGTTGCCGAGGCCGCTCCTTCTCCCGTCGTCCGGCGCTTCACGCGGGAGGAGAGATCCTGTAGTCTGGTGCGCTCGCGGTTCCTTCAACGGAGGTCAGGGGTGCTCGCAGCTTCTCGATTCCGGGTTCGCTTGGCTAGGAACCGCTGCGGCGTTCCGGCGACTCGGCTGGTCGTCGTGGGTTTACTGGTGGTGTGGGCTGCAGTGTCGGTCTCGCCGTTGGTGGGTGTCGCGCGGGCGAGCTCGGCGCGGGAGCGGCTGGCGAAGGTGCTGCGCCAACGCGACCCGGGCAAGCAGGTCGATGGTGAGACGCTGGTCGCGACCAAGACGGGGGCGGTGGTGCGGGGGGCGCGACGCCGGATCAACTTCGAGATGGCGCTCGGCAATCGCGAGGTGCTCATCGGCGGCGCGACCCATGACGAGCTTGGCGCCTACATCGGGATCCGGGGGGCGCGCATCTCCGGCGGCGGGGGTCCGGATCTGATCCATGGCATGGGCCTCGATCAGCGGCTGTCCGGCGGCGCGGGCAACGACATGATCTACGGCGGCCCCGGCGCCGACACGATCTACGGCGGCCCCGGCGCAGACACGATCAACGGCGGCTCGGGCAGTGACACGATCTACGGCGGCCTGGGCAACGACACGATCAACGGCGGCGGCGGCAACGATCGAATCATGGACCTGCACGGCGTCACGACCGTGACGACCGGGCCCGGGGCGGCGTCGGTGGACGTCCGCGACGGTCAGGGCAACGACCGCGTGCGCTGCGCCGCGGGCGGACAGACCCGCGTGCTGGCGGACCGCGGAGACCGGCTGTCGCGCGGCTGCCGTCGTATGACGGCCGGCGCGGCACGCCGCATCTTCAGCCGGACGGCAACCGGGATCGTCGGCCGCGCGGCGATGGAGCCTGTGGCGCACACGACGGACGCCGTCAGCGGGGATGGCAGCGAAACCAACCCCTACCAGCAGCCATGCACTCCCGCGCTCAACGACATCTGCTACACGCCGGGGTTCCCGGCACGCACTCTCCAAAAGCTCTGGTCACACGAGGCGGTGCCCTCCTACTACTGCGCAGGCAGGTTTGGCGCGGGCTATCTCGACGACGAGGACCTCGCGCCCGCCGGCACCACCCTGCCGAAGGGTGTCGCGGTCATCGGACTCGGCCCAATCGGCATGTCCATCACCGAGACCCTTCCAGCGAGCAACGCAGACAATGGGGCGGCTGGCACGCGCTCCGCGTCTCCTTGGTCAAGCGCGACCAACTGGGAGACCCATGCGAACTCGTACGTGATGCAGCTGTACTGCACGGACGAATCGGACGCAAACTACACGGCGCCTGGCTTGGGGTAACTCGTGGGCGGCGAGCCTGCGGGGGCTCGACGGCGTCTGGGGCACGAACGAGGCGACCGGGATGAAGGCCGTGCCCCGGACAGCACCCAAGAGAACGCCCTTTCCACCGGGTACCCGTGCGCCAAACGTCAGCAACCGCGGGGGTCGCCGTCGGAAAATGGCGTCGCAAACCGGGGCGATGACCGCTTGAAGCTCTGACGCAGACACGGTCGGCGCATCTTCAAATGCCGGCAGCTTCATCCTCATACGCATCAGGTTGTGCGACAACTTTCGTGTCCTACAATCACCCGAGGTCGCCGGCCTGTCGATCGCAAGCCAACCGTCTTACTTGGCTTTAGCCGGGTCTTAACGTCTCATGGCGCCGTTGTTGGTGCCGGGCGAGTGCGTCGCTGTGCAGCCGGTCGATGCGCCTGGCGCTTGATGCCGCGCACGTCGACGTCGCGCTCGATGCCGAGCACGTCTACGTCAGTCGACGTAGCGACGGGTCGTCTCGGGCAAACCCGGCCCATGATCCGCTGGAATCGCGACAGCCGTCGGGCCGGCGGCCAGGCACAATCTGTGGCACCCGCATGTGCGCACGCGCTTCGTCCTTAGGGCGCCAGCAGCGAGCTGATCGGGATCAAGCCTTGGGCACCGCGGAGTCAACCTCGATGTCCACGGGCCGAACCGGGTACCAAACGGGTACCAAAACGTGCAGATTCAACCTCATCCGGGCCAAGGCAATCTGACGAAATTCCTGCAAAGCGGTAGGTAGGACATCCCCCTGAGGCGCCTCATCAACAGCTGGGTGCTACCTGGTCGAGATCAAGCGCTGAATCCCGGCACAGCTCGAACCCCGGCGCGAGACTGTTGCTGCGGACATAAGCAGTGGCGGGGAGACCAAGAGGACGGTCCTGGCCGACGCGCTCAACATCGCAGCACGAGGCGATCGTCCGCTTCTGCAAACACGCAGACTGAGGCGTGTCGTTGGCTCCGCACAGGCGGCCCCAGCGTTCTGCTCCGGGTGGCCGACGGGGCAAAGCGGAAGCCATCAGCCCGCGTCGGCGACGAAGTAGAGCAGCAGACGCCTACCCGCGCCGCTCGCGCTCGTGCGGGTAGCCATGCAGATGGCGTTGGTTAGCGTGTCTGCGCTCCTTTGGCTCGCAGGGAGTTGGTGCGGTGCAAGTCGCAGACGGTGCGATTGTGCTGTCAGCGTGTGTGCGGTCCGGGAGTGCTCAGGCTCCGGGATCAGGCCATTCCGGCCAGACGTCGGCGCCTGGCGGCTTGGGCCCGAGGAGGCGGGCGGCCGGGTCCGGGATCGGCTCGATGGTGATCGATGTGGGGTCAAGATCGCTGGCGGCGACCGTGATCACGAGATCGCCGTGGTGGCGGACCGCGACCCAATGACCGCTGGGGGTGGTCAGGCTCAGGAAGGGTTTGGGTGTTCCGTCGATGCTGATCGGCTGCTCAGAGCGCACGGCGCCCAGCACCTTGCCGCGCACGGTGCGATCGCGGGCGGCCAGCCATAGGCTGACCGCAGCCGGCGAAGCCTCGGGCCACGACGACCGAGCGTCGTCGTCGTTGTTGTGAAGCCAGCCGTCAAGGGTCCAGCGAGCTTGATGTAGCTCGCCGTTCACGGGCGAGTCCTCCCGTGAGGTGGTGATCTCAAACCGTGGTCGATCCCCCGCGTAGGGGTCGGCGTCTGGCGTGTCATGGTGAGCGATCGTGAGACTGGTGAGTCGGTCACCGTGGGAGCCGCTTCCGCCGATCACCGCCGGCCAGCCCTCCGCGGCATAGACCGGGAAGGTGAGCGCGCGCAGCGTCATCGTCGTGGACAGCCACCGCCTTACTGCCGTGTGCTCGCGCGCGCGAGCGACCCGGGCCTCACGTGCCGCATCGTCCTCATCATCGTCACAGGCGGCACCGCCCGCGAAGAATGTGCCCTCACGCTCTTCGTGCCCACAACGCCGGCAGATCACGATCGGATTCGGGATCACCGTGCCGTCGGGCCCAGGTGTACCGCCGCGCCATTGCTCGGTCGGAACGGGCTCCTCGTAGTCGATCTCTCCACACGCCGGGCACGGAACATCGGCATCGTCCACCGGGGTGCTCGGATAGTCGGCCGGGAGTGGCCGCCGGACCGCAGTTCCGATCGCGTCACGGCAGCAGACGACCGGCTCGTGACCATCGTTGGGCTGTTCAAGGACCGCGGCGTACGCACCGCCGCCGACCCCGGCCACAACCCGCTCCCCACGGTCATCCACGACCTCGGCCCAGACCGAACCCGGCGGAA
>DASZMK010000167.1:0-33979 GCA_035551855.1 Solirubrobacteraceae bacterium | reverse complement strand
CGTCCGGCGGAGCGCCGTCGACGACGATCACGTGCTCCAGGTCCGGAAGCTGCCGGCGAGCCTCGAGCATCGGCTCCAGGAACGCCTGCTCGACGATCGCCACACGCGCCCCGGCATCGCGGATGAGAAACTCGATCTCCGGTGCCGGGTAGGTGACGTAGATGGAGAACGGCGTGGCGCCGAGGGTGACGGCCGCGAGGTCGGCGATGTGGAACTCCGGCCGGTTGCCGAGCATGAGCGCGACCGAGTCGCCGCGGCCGACGCCGAGTCCGGCGAGGCCGCCGGCGAGACCGTCGACGCGCTCCAGAAGGTCCGCCCACGTCAGCGAGATCGAATCGTCCGGGGTGCGAACGGCGACGATCTCCGGGTGTTGCCCGGCGGTGGCGCGCACCGCCTGAGCGAACGTCAGGGAATCGGCCGCCCGCGAGGCCGTCGCCTCGCCACTCGTGCTGCTCTCCATGTCTCTCTCCTCACCCAAACTGGGGTCGCCTGCGCGCAGTAAAGCAGCGCCGGCGCCGATCAGCGGGGAGTCTGGAAGCCGGGTCCGGTCAGGGTGGAGATGTCGTTGCTCAGGCCGATGACGAACAGAAGGATGATGAGCGCGAAGCCCACCACCCCGGCGCGTTCCATGACCGAGAACGAAATCCGTCGCCCCCGGACCTTCTCCGCCAGCGCCCAGAACACGTGGCCGCCGTCGAGCGGCAGGAACGGGAACAGGTTGATGACGCCGAGCGAGAGCGAGATCAGCCCCAGGACCTCGAGCGCCTGCCGGGGTCCGGCCGCCACGGACTTCTGGGTGATCGTGTACCCGCCGACGATCCCGTTGAGCTGCTTGCGGTCCTTGGGCTGGAAGATGTGGACGATCGTGGAGACCGTCGTGTGGGTGACGTACCACAGGTACTTGGCGCTGCCCGACGCGGCGCTGGCGAGCCCCACCGGAGCCGTCGCCTGGTTGAAGCTGACGCCCACGAGCACCCGCTTCTCCTTCGTGCTGTAGCGCGGGGAGATGGAGAACGTCTCCAGGCGGCCGTTCCGGCGAACCGTGAGCTTGACCGGCGTCGCCGCCACACAGCCCTCCGTCTGGGCGCCGGCACATTTGTGGTTCTCGATCTCGCCCGTGATCTGCGACACCGCCGTGACGCGCCGTCCGTCGACGGCGACGATCTGGTCGCCGGGCTTCAGATACTGCGACGCCGGAGGCCCGACGGCGGCGATCGTCCTGCTGATCACGGGCTGGCCGGCCTTGGTGTAGACGTCCTGTCCGAGCGACATGAAGATCCCGACGAAGATGATGAACGCGATCAGGATGTTGACCGCGGGGCCCGCCAGAATCGTGACGACCCGCTTCCAGACGGGCTGGTTGTAGTACGCGCGGCCGACGACCTCCGGCGGGATGTCCTCGTTGGGGTTCATCCCGGTGATCTTCACGTAGCCGCCGAGGGGGATGGAGGCGATCCCGTATTCGGTCTCACCCCGCCTGCGCTTGACCAGCATCGGGCCGAAGAAGAGGGAGAAGCGCTCGACGCGCATGCCGACGGCCTTGGCCGCCGCGAAGTGTCCGGCTTCGTGCAGGATGATCAGGGCGGCGAAGCCGAGAAACGCCAGGAGGTAGGACATTCGGGATTCTCGAGTGTGGCAGGCGCGTCGTTAACTGATGATCAAGCGCGCGTGAGAGTCTCCACCAGCTCACCGGCGACCCGGCGCGCCTGGGCGTCGGCCTGCGCGAGCGAATCGAACGAGTGGACCTGCTGCTCCGGCAGGCGCGTCAGCGTCTCCTCGATCACCTCGGCGATCTGCAGGAACCGCAGCCGGCCTCCCAGGAATGCGTGGACGGCGACCTCGTTGGCGGCGTTGAGCGTGCAGGGGGCCGTCCCGCCCACCGCACCGGCTTCGCGGGCGAGGCGCAGGCAGGCGAACGTGTCCAGGTCGGCGGGCTCGAACGTCAGCGCGCCGAGCTCGGCCAGGTCGAGCGGCCGGACGGGCACGTCCACGCGCTGGGGGTAGTGCAGGCCGTAGGAGATGGGCACGCGCATGTCCGGGTAGCCGAGGTGCGCCAGCGTGGCTCCGTCGCACAGCTGGATCAGGCTGTGGATGATCGACTGGGGATGCACGATCACATCGATGTCGGCGTACGGCGTCCCGAACAGGTGGTGGGCCTCGATGAGCTCCAGGCCCTTGTTCATGAGCGTCGCCGAGTCGATGGTGATCTTCCCGCCCATCGTCCAGGTCGGATGGGCCAGCGCCTGCTCCACGGTCACGTGCTCGAGGTCCACGGCGGTGCGCCGGCGGAAGGGGCCGCCGGAGGCGGTGAGAATCAGCCGCTCCACCGTGCCGGGCTGCTCGGAGCCCAGGAGCTGGTGCAGCGCCGAGTGCTCGGAGTCGACGGGGATGATGGCGGCACCGGTCGCCTCGGCAAGGGCCGTGACGAGCTCGCCGCCGACGACGAGCGATTCCTTGTTGGCCAGCGCGAGGTCGATCCCCTCCCCCAGCGCGGCGACGGTCGGCACCAGTCCGGCCGAGCCGACGATCCCGTTGAGGACGAGATCGCAGGCAGCCTCGGTGATCAGTGCAACCAGCCCGTCCGGCCCGGCCAGCACCTCGCCGTCGGTCCACGCCTCGGCAGCCTGGGCGGCGGCGTGCGGGTCGGCCAGGGCCACCCGCGTGACTCCGTGTCGGCGGGCCTGCTCGATCAGTCCCTCCCAGTCGCGCCCGGCGCTCAGGCCGACGACCTCCAGCTCACCTTCGCCGCTGCGGCTGACGACGTCAAGCGCCTGCACACCGATCGAGCCGGTGGACCCCAGGATGACCAGTCGGCGCGCCACGGGCCCGATTGTAGGCACCCTTCCCGGGCGCTCCGCGTTCAATGCAGGAGGGCGAGCCAGACGTAATATCCGGCGACGACGGTGAAGATCACGGCGTCGAGCCGGTCGAGCGCGCCGCCGTGGGCGCCGAACAGCCGTCCGGCGTCCTTGGCGCCCGCGTCGCGCTTGACCATCGACTCGAACAGGTCCCCCACCGGACCGAGCACCGCGACCGTCAGGCCGAGGATGAGGGCGTCCCCCTGGGTCAGCCACGGCTGGTTGAGACCGGCCACGAACACGGCCAGGATCGCGACCAGCATCCCGCAGACGAGCCCCTCGAACGTCTTGTGGGGGGAGATGCTCGACGCCAGCGGCCGGCGGCCGAACAACCGGCCGCCGACGTAGGCGAACGTATCGCCCAGGAATGTGCCGACCATGATGTCGATCAGGATCCCGCCACCGTGCGGCAGCCGGCGCAGCAGCTCGGCATGCGCGAACGCCAAACCGATCCAGTACACGCCGAGCAGCGTGCCGGCGATCGACACGGTCGCCACGCCGCCCGCCCCGCGGGCGATGACGATCAGGAACGCGACCGGGAGCGTGGCCATGGCCACCTCCAGCACGGCGCGATCGGTGCTGAAGCGGGCGGCCAGGACCATGGCGATGGCGGAGGCGAATCCGACGACCGGAGACGGCCGCCAGCGCGACAGGAGCGCGTACAGCTCATACAGGCAGGCGCAGGCGACCCCGATCATCAGGATCGCCCAGGCCGTGCCCCCCAGGTCGACGAAGGCGATCGCCAGGATCGCCGCGGGGATCGCGACCAGAATGCGAGCCAACAGGTCCGACCGGCGGCGCGGCGTGCCGTCGCGCTCGGACCGGGTCCGGCGCTCGCGCCGGGCCGCGCGCTCGCGCCGGTCGCCGGCGGCCTCACTGCGGCGCCGCGCGCGACGGTCGGCGGGCGGCCTCCGCGCGGCGGGCATCAGCGTCCCCCAAAGCGGCGTCGCCGGGCGGCGAACTCCTCGAGCGAATCCTCGAACACCTCGCGGGAGAAGTCCGGCCACAGCTCGTCGCGGAACACGAACTCCGAGTACGCCGCCTGCCACAGGAGGTAGTTCGAGAGCCGCCGCTCTCCGCTGGTACGGATCAGGAGGTCTGGGTCGTGCATGTCCGGGGCGTACAGGTGGGCGCGGAACTCCGCTTCGGTGCCGCCGGTAAAGCTTCGCGCTGCGTCGACGATCTCCGCCCGCCCGCCGTAGTTGAACGCGACGAAGAACGTGATCCGGCGATTCTCGGCGGTGACCCGCTCGGCCCATTCCATCCGCTCCACCAGCTCCGGCGCCACCGGGGCGCTGCGTCGTCCGATGAACCGCATCCGGACGCCCTCGTCGTGCAGCTCCGGCGTCTCGAGCTCGAGACGCCGGCCGAACATCTCCATCAGCCCGCTGACCTCGGCCTCGTCGCGGGACCAGTTCTCGGTGGAGAACGAGTAGACGGTCAGCTCCTCGACGCCGAGGCGCACCGCGTCGCGGAGGCGGGCCTTGACGACGTCGGCGCCGGCCTCGTGTCCGGCGATCACGGGAAGCCCGCGGCGCTGAGCCCAGCGGCCGTTGCCGTCGGTGATGATCGCGACGTAACGGGCCCGCCCGCCGCCTCCGCCGGGGTCGGCGGTTGGGGACGGCGTGGCGTGGCGGGTGGGACTGTTGCGCTCCACCCGGCTACACCTCGAGGATGTCTTCTTCCTTGTGCTTGAGCAGGTCGTCGAGGTCGGCGACGCGAGCATCGGTCAGCTTCTGCAGCTCGACCTCGGCACGGTGCTCGTCGTCGGAGCCGGCCTCGCCGGCCTCCTTGAGCTCGCGGAGGTCGTGCATCACGTCGCGGCGGATGTTGCGGATGGCAACTCTCCCCTCCTCCGCGATCTGGCGGACGACCTTGACGAGCTGCCGGCGTCGCTCCTCGGTCAGCTCCGGAATGCTCAGCCGGATCAGATTGCCGTCGTTGCCCGGAGTCAGACCGACATCCGATTCCAGGATGGCGCGCTCGATCGCCTTGATCGAACTCCTGTCGTACGGCTGCACGGTCAGCAGCCGGGGCTCCGGCGCGCTGATCGTCGCCAGCTGCTTGAGGGGCGTCACCGCGCCGTAGTAGTCGACCGAGATCCGGTCGAGCAGCGCTGGGGTGGCGCGCCCGGTCCGCACCGAGCCGAATTCATGGCGCATCGACTCCACCGACTTGGCCATCCGCTCACCAGCGTCGGCCAGCAGCTCATCGGTCATCTCGCTCATCTACAACCCCCTCGTCGCACGGCTGTTCCGACACTACCTCAGTCTCTCAGCCGCCGACGGTGAAGCGGGCGAATCGCCGAATCACGATGTTCTCCCGCGTCTCGGCCGACAGCCCGGCCCGCAGCTCCTCGATCGTGTTGCCGCCGTGCTTGTCCTCGTTGACGTGCTTCTGCCGGAGGAGCACCACCTCGTCGAGCCACTTGTCGAGCTTGCCCTGCACGATGCGCTCGCGCACGTTCTCCGGCCGGTCGGCGGCCTGCTCGGTGGCGATGCGCACCTCGCGCTGGCGGTCCTCGGCCGGGACGTCCTCCTCGGAGATGGCGATGGGGTTGGAGGCGGCGACGTGGAGAGCCACGTCACGGGCGAACTCGACGAACTTCTCGTTGCGGGCAACGAAGTCCGTCTGGCAGTCGACCTCGACGAGGGCGCCGATCTTGTTGCCGGCGTGGATGTAGCTCTGGATGACGCCCTCACGGGCCTCCTCGCCGGCCCGCTTGGCGGCCTGCGCCTCGCCGCGGGAACGCAGCAGTTCGACGGCCTTGTCGAGATCGCCCTCAGCCTCCGTGAGGGCATCGCGGCAGGCGAGCATGCCCGCGCCGGTGCGATCCCGCAGCTCCTTGACGTCCTTGGCGGTGATGGCGCTCATGACCGCCCCTCTGCGTTGGCGTCGGCGGGAGTGTCGGCAGGCGGGGCGGCGGCTGTCGCAGCCTCGTTGGCGTCGGCTTCCGGCGCAGGTGCGGGCGCCTCGGCCGCCGCCGGGGGCTCCGGCTCGGCGGCCTCGGGCTCAGCCGGCGGTCCGGGTGGCTCCGGTGCGGCGCCGCCGGCGGGTTCGGCCGCGGCCGGTTCGCTCCCGGACTGGGGTGCGGCCGGGGTCGGAGCCGGCTCGGCCGGGGTCGGAGCCGGCTCGGCCGGGGTCGGCGCCGGAGCCGGCTCGGCCGGGGCCGGGGCCGGAGCCGGCTCGGCCGGGGCAGCCTCAGCCGCCGGCTGCTCGGCCGGGGGCTGCGGGGCCGCCGGGGCCGCCGCGGCCGGCTGTTCGGCAGCAGGCGGCGGTGGCGCCGGGGCCGAAGCGCTCTCGGCGGCCGCCTGCGCGGCACGCGCCTGCTCCTCGGCCTCACGCCGGGCCTGCTCCTCGGCCTCACGCCGGGCCTCCTCGGCCGCGCGACGCGCCTGCTCTTCGGCCTCACGGCGGGCCCGCTCCTCGGCCTCCTGGCGCTCGCGCTCCAGCCGAGCCCGTTCCTCCTCGGCCCGGAAGACGTTGTGGCCGTTGGCGACGACGTCGCCGATGGCGCGGGTGACCGCCGCGCAGGAACGAATGGCGTCGTCGTTGCCGGGGATGACGTAGTCGATGCCCTCGGGGTCGCAGTTGGTGTCGACGAGTCCGATGATCGGGATCCGCAGCCGCTGCGCCTCGCGCACGGCGATCGCCTCGGTCTTCAGGTCGATGACGAACATGGCGTCAGGCACGCGCTGCATGTTCTTGACCCCGCCGAGGTTGGCGCGGAGCTTCTCCAGGTCGGCCTGGGCGGACATCCGCTCCCGGGTCGGCAGCAGCTGCAGCTGACCCTCGGTCTCATAGCGCTCGAGGTCATGCAGTCGCTTGATCCGTTGCGAGATCGTCTGGAAGTTCGTCAGCAGGCCACCGAGCCAGCGATGGTTGACGTAGGGCATCTCGGCGGAGTCGGCGATGTCCTTGATCGCGTCGCGCGCCTGCTTCTTGGTGCCCACGAACAGCACGGTTCCGCCGCGGCGAGACAGCTCGGAGGCGAAATCACGGGCGTTCTGCAGCAGCGCCTCCGTCTGCAGCAGATCGATGATGTAGATGCCGTCGCGCTCTCCGAAGATGAAGCGGCGCATCTTGGGGTTCCAACGGCGCGTCTGGTGGCCGAAATGCACGCCGGCCTCCAGCAGCTCCTTGATGCCGATATCAGCCACTGATACTGCTCCCTTTTTTACGGTGATGACAGGTACTGGCCCGCCGGACGGTCTGCGCACCCCGGAGCATCCGGGGCAGGGGCGCAGTCGCGCGGTCGGCGGGGTTGTGTTGCGTTCTCCTTCGAGTCTACGCAAGTTTTTCCGACCTGGTTCGTTTCAGGGTGCATCGAGTCGCCGTCCCCCATACCCCCCGGCGGTGACCCGAAGACGCGAACCGGGCCTCCCTTCCCCTACCTCCGGTGGCCGGTTCGCAGCAGGACGGCGGGGCGGCTTTGGACGGGCCGCTCCGCCGCTTTTATTCGGCCGTCGCCGGATGAACACGCCCCGGCACCCGCCCCGGCCCACCGCACCGGATTCTCCGCGTGCGCGGTGCGTCAAGTCCCCTCCCTCCAGGCCAGACGTCCCGTCCCGCCGAGGAGCACCGCCGGGCCGACCTGAGGCCGCCTGCGCCCAGCTCACACGTTCGACAGCGCGGCCTCGGCGACCTCCAGCGCGGCCACCAGGTCATCCGGCAGCGGTGAGCTGATGTCGAGCGGCTCGCCGGTGATCGGATGGCCGAACGCCAGCCGGGCGGCGTGGAGGAACTGCCGCCTCAGGCCATACTCGCCGGCCGTTCCGTATTGAGGGTCGCCGGACACGGGATGGCCGATGGCGGCCATGTGAACCCGGATCTGATGGGTCCGCCCCGTCTCCAGCTGGACGCGCAGGAGCGTCGCCTGCGGCAGCCGCCGCTCGATCTCGAAGTGCGTCCGCGCCTCGCGCGGCTCGTCGGTGTCGATGGACATGAGCACCCGGTCGTGGCGGTCCCGGCCGATTGGGGCATCGATCGTTCCCGTGCGGGCCGCCGGCCGGCCGTCGACGAGCGCGATGTACTCCCGCCGCAGCCGGCGCGCTGCCAGGAGCTCCTTGAGCCGGCGGTGGGCGTCGTCGCTCTTGGCGACGACCAGGAGCCCGGAGGTGTCACGGTCCAGCCGGTGCACGATCCCGGGCCGCCGGGCGTCCTCGCCGCCGGCGGCCCGGCCGCTGAGCGCCTGCGCCAGGGTCCCGTTGCGGTGGCCGCGCGCCGGGTGCACGACCAGTCCCGCCGGCTTGTCGACGACCAGGAGGTGGTCGTCCTCGTAGGCGACCTGAAAGTCCGCCGCCGGCGCGCCGGGGACCTCGGCGGCAGCCCCGCCGGGATCCACCGTGACCACCTCTCCCGGGGAGACGGGGTGGCGCTTGGGACGCGCCCGGCCGTCAACCCGCACCCGGGCGGCCTCGATCGCCGCCTGCGCCTGCGAGCGCGACCCGAGCGACTCCGAGAGGAAGCGGTCCAGCCGCATCCCGGCCGCCTCCTCTCCGACCGTCAGGGTGAGCGGCGACCCGGTCACTCCGCCCGGTGGCGGTTCGCCGGACCCTCCAGCACGTAGAGCAGCGCCAGCACGCCGAATGTGATCGCCATGTCCGAGACGTTGAACGCCGGCCACAGGGGCAGCTTGATGAAGTCGGTCACCGAGCCGCTGGACAGGCGGTCGATGAGGTTGCCGACGGCCCCGCCGACGAGCAGCCCGGTCGGCACCCACAGGCCCGTTCGCGTCGGTCTCATCAGGAAGTAGACGACGAGCGCTCCGAGGGCGACGAGCGTCAGGATCAACACGAGCGCGCCGCCGCCGGAGAAGAACCCGAACGCAACCCCGCTGTTCTGAACGTGGACGAGGTTGACGCCCGGTAGGAGCTTGTGGACGTCGCCGATGCGGATTCCGCTCACCACGGCGCGCTTGGTGATCCGGTCGACGATGAGAATGGCGGCGATGACCGCCAGAGCTCGGGCGAGGGCGGCTCGGCGCGCCGGCCTCGTCTTGACCACGGAGTCGTCGGACACCGCAGCTCTGACCTGCTCAGCCCCGGATGACACTGACCACGAGCGACTGCACGAAGTACAGGACGATGATGGCGACCATCGGCGAGAGGTCGATCGCCCCCAGCGGCGGGATGAAGCGACGGAAGACGCGCAGGTACGGCTCCGAGGCGTCACGGAGGAAGTTCAGCAGCGCATCGCTCCACTTGGCGTACGGCAGCCGCATGCCGAACGAGAACAGCAGGTTGAGCAGGATGTAGATGAAGATGATCGCGATGTAGACCTCAAACAGGGCCTGGACGTAGCTGGCGACGTCGGACCGCGTGGTCGCGAGCGCCAGCATCAGCCGGCCACCTCGCACACGCGGTCGATCGCCGCCTGGAAGGCGGCGCGCACGCCGAACCGCTCCAGCGCGTCCAGCCCGCGAGCGGTGGAGCCGCCCGGAGAGGTCACTTCGCGACGGACCGCAAGCGTGTCGTAGTCCCGCGCCTGCAGGAGCGCCGCGCTGCCGGCCATCGTCTCCACAACGAGCCGCGAGGCGAGCGCCGGTTTGAGCCCCAGCCGCACCGCGGCGTCGACCTGCGCCTCGGCAAGCAGCGCCTGGTATGCCGGGCCGACGCCGGCGACCGATGTGGCGACTTCCAGAAGCGCGTCCTCGATGGTGATCACGCTGCCGACGCGGCCGAACAACTCCAGCACCTCGCTCTCGAGCTCCGGGTCCACGTCGCCGGCCGGCGCGTAGCAGGTGACCCCCTGACGCACCTCGACCGGGGTATTGGGCATCAGGCGGAACACCGGCACGCCCGGATACGCCTTCCGCAGCTGCACGGTCGAGGTCCCGCCGAGAACGGAGGCCACCGCCGAGACGTGCCCGGCGATCTCAGCCGCGATCGCCTGGAGCTGGTACGGCTTGTGACAGAGCACGACGAGGTCGGACTCCTGCGCGACCTCGCGGTTGCCGGCCGCCCGGCCCCCCAGCTCCGCCGCGAGCTCGGCGGCGCGTCCGGACCCGGAATCGGAGCAGAGAACGGGGTCCCCCCAGCCACGGGCGAGCGCCCGTGCCATGTTCCCGGAGCCGATCAGACCGACACGCATCCGCTGAAATCTACCGGGGCGGGCGGTCCGCTCGGTAAGAGTTCGGCGCAACCCCCCGGCTTAAGCCAATCCGAACCCTGGCGGACGAACCACGGGGACCATCGAATCGCCTCGGGCGATTCCCTTCTAGCTTTGGTTGAAGAAGCCCTTCTCGACGAGCCGCGCCCGCTCCTCGGCAGACACCTCGACGTTCCGGGGCGTCAAGAGGAACACCTTGTCGGCGATCCGCTGCATCCCGCCATCCAGCGCGTAGGTGAGCCCGCTGGAGAAGTCGATGAGCCGCTTCGAGAGATCGGTATCGGTGCTCTGGAGGTTGAGGATCACGGGGATGGTGTCCTTGAACTTGTCAGCGACGTCCTGGACGTCATTGAAGTTCTTGGGGGCGACGAAGTGGACGCGCACATCGCCGCCGTTGCGGTTATTCGGCGCCCGCCCGCCCGTCCTGCCGCCGCCGACCGGGCGCAGGGAGGTCGTCCGGCGCTCGCTGACCGGATCGTCGGCGAAGATGTCGTCGAACTCGTCGCGCCGCCGGCGTGAGCTCAGCTTGCGGACGTTGGGACGCTCGCGGTAGCTGTCCTGCAGCTCCGCCTCAGGCTCGTGGTAGGGCTCGAGCTCGTCGTCCTCGTACGCGTCGTCCTCGGCGAGCCCGAAGTAGACGAGAGTTCGGTGCCAGGTATCTCGGAAGGCCATTGCGTTCTCAGGGTTCGCCCATTCGCGGCAATTCCCTGCCGCGGATTATGACGCGCTGGCGTACAGGATCGTTCCGAGACGCACGATCGTGGCTCCTTCCTCCACCGCCACGACGTAGTCCTGGCTCGTTCCCATCGACAGCTCGCGGAGCCCGTGCTCCTCGGCGAGTGCCCGCAGAGCGGCGAAATGGGGGCGGCTGTCATCAGGGCGGGCGGCCAGCGGCGGCATCGTCATCAACCCGACGACGTCGACCGGGCTCCGCGCCAGGAAGGCCCCCAGTTCCGCCGGAAGGACCCCGCCCTTGTCCGCCTCGCCGGCAACATTGACCTCGACCATGATCTGCGTGTCAGGGGTTGCGTGGCGCGCCAGCTGCGCGAGCGCCGAGTCGCTGGCGACCGAGTGGATGTAGCGCACGCGGCCGACGAGATCGCGCACCTTGCGGCTCTGCAGCCGGCCGATGAAGTCCCACGTGAAGCGGCCGGGCACCGCCGCGGCCTTGGCCGCCAGCTCCTGCGCCCGGTTCTCGCCCACGACGGTCACGCCGCCATCGGCCAGCGTGCCGAGCTCCTCCGCCGGCAGGTACTTGACCGCGGCCAGGATCTCCACATCGGCCGGGTCGCGCCCGGTGGCCGCGATCCGCTCGCGCACCCGCTCGAGGTTGGAGCGGACGCGGTCGGCCGTCAGGCCACGGATCAGGTCAACCACGCCACTCCTGCCTGGCGGCCCGTGAGACCGGCGTCGCGGCGGTGGGAGAACAGGAGCTCCGGGTCCGAGCAGATGGTGCAGATTCCGATGTCGGCGACGGTGGCGGCCCCGGCGCGGCGGAGCTGATGGCGGGCGACGGCCTTGAGGTCGACGTTCGCCCCGCGGGCGGCACCTGGGACGTCGGCAAACGCCCGGTGGACCTCGGCGCCGGCCTCATAGCAGCACGGTCCCGCCCCGGGACCGATGGCGGCGGTCAGTGGACCATCGGCTCCGAGCTCCCGCAGCGCCCGGACGCCCTGGGCGATGACCCCGGCGGCAAGTCCGCGCCAGCCTGCGTGCAGCATCGCCACGCCGCCGTCGCCGGCCACCGCCACCGGCAGGCAGTCGGCGGCGAGTGCGGCCGCCGCCACCCCGGGGCGGTCGGTCACCTGCCCATCGGCGCGCGGGTGCGTGAACGGCAAGGGCGTCGGCCCGGTGACCCGCCGCACTTCAGCACCATGCACCTGATGCACGAAGCTCAGCGGTGGAGCGTCCACGGCCGCGCGGAGCGCGTCGCGGTTGCGCGCGACGACCTCGAGGTCGTCGTCGGTGTGAGCGCCGAGGTTGAGGCTGCGGTACGGCCCCGTGGAATACCCGCCGCGGCGCGTGGTGAACACCGCGCGCGCCCCGGCCAGCTCGATCGCGTAGTGCCCGCCCAGCTCGTAGAACGGCTGTGGTGGCTGCATCCGCCCCAGGCTATCCCGTGCCGCCGGTGCCGCGCAGCGCCTCGGCAAGCTCCGCGTCGCGTCCCTGCGCCCGGCCATCGAGTTTGGCCGCGAGCGCCCGGGCCAGCCCGGCCCCCAGCTCCGGCCCCTGTCTGACCCCTGCGTCCAGAAGATCCCGACCGTCGATCTCCAGGCGCACGTGGCGCAGGTCGTCCAGCCACCGGCGGGCCGGCCGCTCGGGGCCGAGTGCCCCGGCCAGCGCGACCAGCTCCACGGGCGCCTTCCGGGCGGCAGCGGCGATCTGAGACGGCGTCTCGGCCCGTCCCAGCGCCTCGGCAAGCGCCGGCGCCTGGTCGCCGGCGGCCAGGATCACGTCGCGCTGCCCCGCCGGGAATGCCAGGCGGTCGAGCAGTTGCGCCCGCGCCTCAGGCGCGAGCGCCATCGTCGCCACCGCCAGCACGACCGCCCCCGGGTCACCATCGGCTGGGAGCAGGGCCAGCGCCCGCTCGGCCAGCTCCGCCGCTTCGCCGGTGCGGATCCCGAAGCCGGGCATGATCGCCGCGTCGACGCCGACCTCGGCGAGCACGCGGGCCCCGCTCACCGGCTGCGCCTCGGCCGCCAGCAGTCGCAGCTCCGCGCCCAGCCGCGCCCCGCTGACCGTGTCGGTGACGCGTGCGGCCGCGGCCGTCCGGGCGAGCTCGAGGGTGCGCGGCTCGATCGTGAACCCCAGCCGTCCAGCGTACCGGGCCAGGCGCAGGAGCCGGGTGGGGTCATCGACGAAGCTGCCGTCGTGGAGCACCCGCAGGTGCCGCGCGTCCAGGTCCTCCAGTCCGCCCGGCACCTCGAGCAGCCGGCCGCGAGCCGCGCCGCCCAGGCCGAGCGCGAGCGCATTCACGGTGAAGTCGCGGCGCCGGAGATCGACATCGATCGAGGCCGGCCCCACCGTCGGGAGCGCCCCGGGATGGAGGTAGGTCTCCCGCCGCGCCCGCGCCACGTCGTAGGTGAAGCCGTCGAGGATCACGGTGCAGGTCGCAAAGCGGTCGTGGGCGCGGGTTGGCGTGCCGAGGAGCGCGGTGATCGGCGCGAGCTCTCCGTCGACCACAAGATCGAGATCGACGGGCGAGCCGCCGAGCACCAGGTCGCGCACGGCACCGCCGACGAGATACACCCGGTCGGTATCGCCCACCCGCTCCAGCAGCGGCCGGGCAGCGGGGAGCTCGGCGAAGCGCTGCAGCAGCGCGTCTGGATCTGGTCCGGGCACCCGGCGCATTCTCCCGCGCCGGCCGGCGCGGGGTGCGGTGCGGCTGCGTCTGGTTGGCGTATCGAGCATCCCGGGCGGGGCGGCTCGGCCGGCAACGATCCGTCTAGCATGCGCGGGCATGCCGAGTCCCCCTTCGCGGCGGCTGCTGCGGCGCGGGCTCGTCGCGGTGGCCGTCGTCCTGGTGCTGGCGGCCGCCGCTGTCGCCTTCGTGCTCCTGCACGAGCCCCACAACGTCTCACATCCCAACCTCCAGTTCACCGCGCCGACGACGACGACCGCGCCGGCTCCCCCGCCGCGCAAGAAGCAGGCCGTCGACAACTTCGTGTGGCCCTGGTACGGCTATGACGCGTCGCGCACCCGGTTCTTCGCCGGTCCGCCGCAGCTGCACCCGCCGCTGCACGTCGGTTGGAAGTTCTTCGATGGAGCGCTGCTCGAGTTCCCGCCCGTCATCTATCACGAGACGATGTTCGTGCTCGACGACGACGGGTCGGCTCGGGCGATCGACGTGCGCAACGGCCACGTGCTCTGGCATCGGAAGATCGGCACGCTGTCCGCCGCCTCCCCGGCCGTTGCGCCCAAGGCCGGAATCGTGCTCATGCCCGTGCTGTCCTTCAAGGGGCGCTCGCCGGGCGGGGGCAGCTTCTTCGCCCTGTCGATGAAGGACGGACGCGTCATGTGGTCGCGCCCGGTCGGCCCCGGGACGGAGACCTCGCCGATCGTCAGCGGCCAAACCGTCTACTACGGAGACCAGGGCGGCACCCTGTATTCGCGCAACGTCTCCAACGGGCATCTGTACTGGGCCTACCACGCCAGCGGCGCCATCAAGGGCGGACCGGCGCTGGTCAACGGCGTGCTCTACTTCGGCGACTACGCGGGACGCGCCTACGCGGTGCGGGCCGTCAACGGCCGGCAGGTGTGGGCGGTGTCGACCAGCGGCGCAGCGCTCGGCTTCGGTTCCGGCAACTTCTACTCCACCCCGGCGGTCGCGTACGGGCGCGTGTACATGGGCAACACCGACGGGCGGGTGTATTCATTCGGCGCCCGCAACGGAGCGCTCGCCTGGGCCACGACGACCGGCGCCTACGTCTACGGCTCGGCAGCGGTCGCCGATCCCAAGGGGGTGGGTCCGACGGTCTACGTCGGCTCCTACGACGGCAACATGTACGCGTTCGACGCCCAGTCCGGAGCCATCCGCTGGACGCACCACGCGGGTGGCCGGATCTCCGGGGCGGCCACGATCGTCGGCAACGTCGTCTACTTCTCTGACCTCGGCAGCCGGACGACGGAGGGCTTGGACGCCGGGACCGGCCGGCAGGTCTTCTCCTTCCCGGACGGCGCGTTCAACCCGGTGATCGCCGACTATCACGCGATCTACCTCGACGGGTACAACACGATCTATCAGATGCTGCCGGCCGGGCCGGCCAAGCATCCCGCGGCGCGCCACCACGCCGGCGGGTCGCGCGTCACCCCCGGGACACACCGGAGCACCCACCGGACGCCGGGCAAACGGGCCGGCGGCAAGCACGCGTGAGGTGGGCGCGTGGGCAGCCACGTCCCCGGGGTAGCCTTGAGACAATCCCGCACCAAAACAGCCGCAATCGCGGCCAAGTGGGCCCCGTCTTGCTATCATTATAGGTCTATGCGTTGTCGTAGTGGAAGTCACTGTCAGCAGCCGGCCGAGAAGGGCCGTCGGTTCTGCGCGGAGCACGCGGCAGAGCTCGCTCGCATGCGCGAGGAGCTCAAGGATGCCGCCGCAGCCCGCATCGGTCGGGGCCGGCCCAAGCGTTCGTCCACCTGCTGTCGTCCTGGCTGTTACGAGCCTCGCGTCCCCCCCGCTGCGTACTGTGACACGTGCGCCGCCGCGGGCTACGTGGAAGAAGCCGCTTAGCCGCGGCCGTTCGCAGCAGAGGGCCCCAACAAAAACTGCATTCAGCCCGGCGGTCACGGCATGACGTGAGCGCCGTCAGGCGACCTCCCTCAACCGCACGGCAACGTCGTTGCCGGCGAGATGGCGTTTGACCTCGCCCACCGTGTGGCGTCCGTAATGCAGGATCGACGCGAGCAGCACGGCGTCGGCTCCCGCCTGCACGGCCGCCACGAGGTGCTCGAGCGTTCCCGCGCCGCCTGAGGCAATCACCGGAACGCTCACCGCCCCGGCCACCGCTGCGGTCAACTCCAGGTCGTAGCCGCTGTTGGTCCCGTCCCGGTCCATGCTGGTGAGCAGAATCTCGCCCGCACCACGGCGCTCGCCCTCCGCCGCCCACGCGACGGCGTCGCGACCGGTCGGCGTTCGGCCGCCGGCCAGGTAGGCCTCCCAGCTCTCGGCTCCCTTCCCCTTCCTCTTGGCGTCGATCGCCAGCACGACGCACTGAGCGCCGAATGTGGCGGCCAGCTCATTGATCAGCTCGGGCCGCCGGAGGGCGGCCGAGTTGACCGACACCTTGTCGGCCCCGGCGTCGAGGACGGCCTGAGCGTCGGCCACCGAGCGGATCCCGCCGCCGATCGTGAACGGGATGAACAGCTCGTCGGCGGCACGGCGGGCGAGCTCGACCACCGTCGCCCGCTTGTCGGAGGTCGCGGTGATGTCCAGGAGCACCAGCTCGTCGGCACCCGCGGCGTCGTAGCGGGCGGCGAGCTCGACCGGATCACCGGCGTCGCGCAGATCGGCGAATCCGACGCCCTTGACCACCCGCCCGCCGTCGACGTCCAGACACGGGATGACGCGCTTGTAGTGCACTACTCCGCCTGACCGGCCGCACCGACCAGCGCGCTCTGACCCGCGCCGACGTCGAAGCGCCCGTCATACAGCGCCTTGCCGACGATGACCCCCACGAGGTTGACCTGTCGCAGGGCCACCAGCGCCCTGAGGTCGTCGACGGACGAGACGCCCCCGGAGTAGACGAACGTCCCGCGAACCGCCCTCGCGATCGCCGTCACCTCCTCCAGGTCCGGCCCGCTGAGCGTACCGTCGCGCTCGATGCTCGAGTAGACGAATCGCCGCACGCCCCGGCGGCCGAGCGTCTCCAGGACGGAGGTGGCCGGGATCTCGGTCTGCTCTGTCCACCCCGCTCCCGCCAGACGTCCGCGCCGGGCGTCGACGGACACAACGAGCCGGTCGCGGAGCTCGGTCACGGCCGCGTCCAGGAAATCGATGTCGGAGTAGGCCGCCGTGCCGAGGATGACGCGCGTGGCACCGGCGGCCACCACCTCTCGCACGGACTCGATGGTGCGCAGACCGCCGCCAACCTGGACCGGGACCTCGACGGCGGCGACGATGCGGCGGACATGCTCGAGATTGACGGGCTCGCCGCGACGTGCGCCGTCCAGGTCGACGACGTGCAGCGCCCGGGCACCGGCGGCGACCCAGCGCCGCGCCGCATCCACCGGGTCGGTGTCATAGACGGTCTGCTGAGCGAAGTCCCCCCGGGTCAGCCGGACCGCCTTGCCGTTGAGGATGTCGATCGCCGGCAGGAGGATCATGCGCGCAGCGAGACCGACCCCGTCCACCCGGTCCCGCCGGCGACGAGTCCGCACATCTCCACGAAGTTGCGCAGGAGCCGGAGCCCGTCGGCGGATGACTTCTCCGGGTGAAACTGGACGCCGAAGATGTTGCCGCGGCCGACGATCGTCGCGAACCGCTCGCCGTAGCCGGCGGTGGCGATGACGTCGTCGACCTCCGCCGGACGCGTGGCGAGCGAATGGACGTGGTAGAACGGGCAACCTCCCGGCGGCAGGTCTGCCGTCAGCGGAGACGGCCGGTGGAAGCTGACCTCGTTCCAGCCGATGTGGGGCACGCGCAACCCCCCGGTCTGGAGCCGGCTCACATGGCCCGGGATCAGGCCGAGACCACCGGTCAGCGCGAGCTCGTCGGACCGGTCGAAGAGCAGCTGCATTCCCAGGCAGATGCCGAGCACCGGCCGGCCGTCACGGGCGCAGTCACGGATCAGCTCGTCGAGTCCCAGCTCGCCGAGGTTGCGCATCCCCTGCGGGAAGGCCCCGACCCCGGGGACCACGAGACCGTCGCTCGCGCGCAGCTGATCGGCATCGGCCGTCAGGAGGCTGCGCGCGCCGACGTGATCCAGCGCCTTCTGCACCGACCGGCGGTTGCCCATCCCGTAGTCGACGATCCCGACGGTCACCTGTCCGGTCATACGAGGGTTCCCTTCGTGCTGGGAACGCCGCGCTCGGTCGGATCCAGGGCGACCGCCCCCCGCAGCGCACGTGCGCATGCCTTGAACGACGCCTCGATGACGTGGTGCGCGTTGGTTCCGGCCTCGACCGTGATGTGGAGCGTCAGCTTGGCGTTGGTCGCCAGCGCCCGGAAGAACTCCTCCGTCAGCTCGTGATCGAAGTTGCCCATCGAGCCCGGCAGCAGCGGTGACGCGAACGCGCACAGCCCACGACCGGAGATGTCGATCGCACACGCGGCGCGAGATTCGTCCATCGGCACCGTCGCCTGTCCGTACCGGCTGATCCCGGCTCGGTCACCGAGCGCCTGATCGAGGGCCTGGCCGATGCAGATGCCCACGTCCTCGACGGTGTGGTGGGCTCCCGTCTGCAGATCTCCGCGCGCCTGGACGGAGAGGTCCATGCGCCCGTGGCGGGCCAGGAGGTCGAGCATGTGGTCGAAGAAACCCACCCCGGTCTCGCGCTCGCCGCGGCCGTCACCGTCGAGCGTGAGCGAGACGTGGATCTCGGTCTCAGCAGTTGTGCGTTGAATCTCGCCGGCACGCATTACGTGCCATTGTCGCGAATGCGGGCCTCCATCGACCTGGCGTGCACTTCGAAGCCCTCGGCCCGGGCCAATGGCGCCGCCGCGCGGGCCAGCGCGGCCGCGTCGTCCTCGATCCTGATCTCCGTGAAGCGGCGGCGGAAGTGGATCGGCGACAGTGCCGAGGCAAAGCGGGCAGCGCCGTTCGTCGGCAGGACGTGGTTGGAGCCGGCGATGTAGTCGCCGAATGCCGTTCCGCTGGCCGGTCCGACGAAGACGCACCCGGCGTGGCGCACCACGGAGGCCAGCCGTTCCGCGCCGGCACCGACCAGCTGCAGGTGCTCCGGGGCGAAGCTCTCCGCAAGCACCAGGCCCTGCTCGAGATCGGCGACCTGCACGAGCCGGGTCACCGCCTCGGTGTCCGGCTCCTGCGCGATCCGCGCTGCGAGCGCGTCGATGAGATCGCCGGAGCTCGAGATCCCCACCACCATGGAGCCCTCGCCGTGCTCGGCCTGCGCGAGCAGATCCAGTGCCAGGACGTCGGCGTCGACGTCGCCATCGGCGAGCACGACCAGGTCGCTGGGCCCGGCGAACCCGTCGATGCCGACCTGGCCGAACACCTGACGCTTGGCCTCCTGGACGTACAGATTTCCCGGGCCCACGATCACATCGACCGGAGTGACGGTCTCGGTTCCGTACGCGAGCGCGGCGATCGCCTGGGCGCCCCCCATGCGGTACACGGCGGTCGCCCCGGCCAGCCGGCAGGCGCCGAGCACGGCCGAGTTGACCTCGCCGTTGGCCCCCGGCGGGGCGCAGACGGCAATCTCGCTCACGCCCGCCACCCGGGCGGTGATCACGCCCATGACGACCGTACTGGGGTACGGGGCGCGCCCGCCGGGAACGTAGACGGCCGCCCGGTCGACCGCCACCTCCCGCAGCGTGACCTCATGACCGTCGAATTCGACCTTCCGGTCTCCCGTGAGGGATGCCTCGGCGACCCGGCCGACGTTGTCCATGGCCTTCTGCAGCCCGGCGCGCACCGACCCGTCGAGGCGCGCCGCCGCCGTATCCAGCTCCGCCTCCGGAACCCGGAGCGCGCTGGGGGTGGTGCCGCCGGTGTCGTATTGGCGGGTGTAGAAGCGCAGCGCGTCGTCGCCGCTGGCGCGCACCCGGCCGATGATCTCGGTCACCTGCCCGCGCACGGATTCAGGGGTGGGAACCAGCTCGCGCAGCTCCCGGGCCAGCGTACGTGGGTCGCCCGAAAGCGTCAGCCGATCACACGGCATCTATGCGCTCCAGCAGTCGATCGATGGTGGCGGCGCGGAGCTTGTGCGCGACCGGGTTGGCGATCAGCCGCGCGGTGCACACCGCAATCTCCTCGCGAACGACGAGACCATTCTCCCGCAAAGTGGTGCCGGTCGCCGTCAGGTCGACGATCGCCTCCACCAGGCCGGTCAGCGGAGCCAGCTCGACCGACCCCTTCACCTCCACGATCTCGGCCTGCCGGCCGGTCTGGAGGAAGTGGCGAGCGGCGATGCGCGGGTACTTGGTGGCGATCCTGACGACCCCGAGCCGGCGCAGCGCCTCGGCGGCGCGGTCCTCCCCGGCGACGGTCGCCAGAACCATCTGGCAGCGGCCGTAGCCGAGGTCGACCAGCTCGTAGACCTCGCGTTCGGACTGCTCCATCAGGATGTCCTTGCCGGTGATCCCGATGTCGGCCGCACCCGCCTCGACGTAGATGGGGACGTCGGACGGCCGCATGGTCACGATGCCGCTGTCCTCGAACAACAGCTTTCGGTCGTTGTCGCGCACCTCTCGCGTGTCGAGGCCGATGCAGTCCAGCAGATCCAGCGTGTCGGTGAGGAGTGCGCCCCGGGGGACGGCGATGCGCAGCTCAGTCATCGGGCCGTGCGCTCCTCGCCGGTCAGGGCGATGTGCAGCCGCTCGACGTTGAGCGCGAACCCCACGGCCGGTAGCGGGCGACCGAACGCGCCGAGCAGCTCGTCATAGCGCCCGCCGCTGCCGATCGGCACGCCGTACGCCGGGTCGTAGACCTGAAACACGGCCCCCGTGTAGTACCCGATGCTGCGCACCAGGCCGAGATCGAAGATGATCCGCTCCGCCACCCGGGGCGTGAGCAGGCGATGGACCTCGCGCATCCCGCCGAGCGCATCATGGAGTGCGCCCTCCAGCCCCTCCAGGACGTGGGGGCCGCCGCGAGTCCGAGCCAGGCGCAGAAGCAGCCCGACATCGGCGGCGGGCAGCCCGAGTGTGTGGATCTCTCGGTCCACGCCGACGAAATCGCCGGCGACGAGCTCGGTCAGGATGAGGTCTCGCCGGTCTGGCGGCACGCCCATCGCCTCGAGCACGGATGGATACAGCGATGCGTCGCCGAGACCGACGCGGTAGTTCTGCAGTCCGGCGGCGTCCAGGGCCGCGCACAACAGGCCGAGCACCTCGGCGGTGCCGGCAGCGCCCGGAGCGCCGATCAGCTCCACCCCCGCCTGCAACAGCTCGCGCGACTGTCCGCGCTGGGGCCGCACCCCCCGGTAGGCATGGGCGACGTAGCTGAATCGCAGCGGCGGATCGGCGCTGGCATATCGCGTCGCGACGAGCCGCGCGATCGGCACGGTCATGTCCGGGCGCAGCACGAGCACACTGCCGTGCTCGTCGAACACGCGGTACGCCGGCCGCGCCCCCACGGTGTCCGCGCGGTCGAACGTCTGCTCATACTCGAGCGCCGGCGTGTACACCTCGCCGTACCCGGCGTCGTCGAACACGGTTCGGATGCGGTCGGTCATTGCCCGCAGCTCCCGCATCTCGTCCGGCAGGACGTCGCGCGTGCCGCTGGGGATGCGGTCGATTGCGCTGCTGCTCTGGGCAGCGCGAGGCGAGCTCACGCCGGTACGGGAGCGTCTTCCAACCGGGTGATGCGGGCGCCGAGATCTCTCAGGCGCTCGTCGATCCGCTCGTAACCACGGTCGATCTGACGGATGTTGCCGATCTCGGTGACGCCGTCGGCACACAGTGCGGCGATGAGCATCGCCATCCCAGCCCGGATGTCCGGCGACTCGACACGGGCGCTGCGCAGCGGACGGGGCCCGAGCACGATCGCGCGATGCGGATCGCAGATGGTGATCGCGGCACCCATGCTGACCAGCTTGTCAGTGAAGAACAGCCGGTTTTCGAACATCTTCTCGTGGATCATGACGGATCCGGATGACTGGGTCGCGAGCGCGAGGGCGATGCTCGTCAGATCGGCCGGGAACGCGGGCCACGGCCCGTCCTCCACCTTCGGCATGTGGTCGCCGTGGTCGTTGCGGACCGTCAGATCCTGATTGCCGGGGACGATGATGTCCTTGCCGCTGACCTCGGTGCGCAGCCCGAGACGGTCGAACACCATCCGGATCATCCGCAGGTCGTCGGGACGGGTGTCCTTGATGATCAGCTCCCCGCCGGTGACGCCGGCCAGTGCCATGAACGAGCCGATCTCGATGTGGTCCGGGGCGATGTCGTACGTGCAGCCGCGCAGGCTGGCGCGGCCGTGAACCGTCATGACGTTTGAGCCGATGCCGTCGATGTCGGCGCCCATCTGGGTGAGCATGCGCGCCAGGTCCTGGACATGGGGCTCGGAGGCGGCGTTGCGGATGACCGTCGGGCCCCGCGTCAGCGCGGCGGCCATCAGCGCGTTCTCGGTGGCCATCACCGACGGTTCGTCCATCAGGAAGTCACACGGGCTGAGGCCGAGCGACGATGCGGTCAGGACGATGCTCTCAGGCCGGTCATCGACATGGGCGCCCAGCGCGCGGAAGGCATCGAGGTGTGGATCCAGCCGGCGGCGGCCGATGACATCGCCGCCCGGCGGGGGCATCTCGGCGGCGCCGAAGCGTGCCAACAGCGGTCCGGCCAGCAGGAACGACGCCCGGATCCGCTCGGCAAAGGAGCGATCGACGCTCGTCGACTCGATCGACGAGCTGTCGACGAGAACCTCGCTGGCGGCCAGCCACTCGACGCGGGCGCCGAGCATCTGCAGCAGTGTGACCATCGCCTCGACATCGCTGATCCGCGGAACGTTGCGCAGGATGACCTCGTCGTCGGTCAGCAGGCAGGCGGCCAGGATCGGCAGCGCTCCGTTCTTGTTTCCGGAGGCGGTGATGGTTCCGGACAGCGGAACACCGCCCTCGATGACGAACTTCTCCAGTTTGATCGACCCCGCTGAGGTGGTTGGTGGCTGGGCGCCCGTCAGCCTAGCTGGTGAGTGCGGACACGGCGGCGCCACAGGCGGCTGGGGGCGAGCGAAGACCGAGTCCTGAGCTAGGGTAACGGCCATGCAATTCGAGGATTCGCGAGCCCACGCCTGGGACCTTCTTTGCGAATGGACGCGGTCGGATTCGCTGCGTCGCCACATGCTGGCGGTCGAGGCGGCGATGCAGGCATATGCGGCACGTTTTGATGGAGATGTGGAGCTTTGGGGCCTCACCGGGCTGCTCCACGATCTCGACTACGAGCGGTATCCGTCACTCGAGGACGGCCACCCGCGGTACGCGCTGCGCGAGCTGGAGGCGCGCGGGTATCCGCCGGAGCTGGTACGGGCGGTGGCCTCCCATGCCGATTACCTGGGGGTGTCGCGGGACACCCCGATGGAGAAGGCGCTGTTCGCCGTCGACGAGCTGAGCGGGTTCGTGCTGGCCGTCGCCTACGTACGGCCGGAGGGCCTGGTCGGCATGACGCCGAAGTCGGTCAAGAAGAAGATGAAGACCGCCGCCTTCGCCGCGGCCGTCAGCCGCGAGGATCTGGTGGCCGGGGCCGCCGAGCTGGGCGTCGAGTTCGACGAGCACCTGTCGATCGTGATCGGGGCGCTGGCCGAGCGTCGCGACGAGCTGATGCCGGCGCGGGACGCGCGGGACGCTGAGCCGACGAGCGCGGCGCCGGACGGGCGGGAGGCTGAGCCGACGAGCGCGGCGCCCGCCGACGCGACCTGACGCGACCTGACGCATGGCAGAGAACGCGTCGTCACGGATTCAGGTCGTCGTCATGGAGGGCGACGAGACCGGCCAGGAGCTGCTGGAGCAGTCCCTGCGCGTGCTCGACGGCGAGCTGCTCGGCCTCGACCTGGAGCTTGAGCGTTTCGATCTCTCGCTGGGTAATCGCCGTCAGACATCGAATGGCGTCGTCGAGGAGGCGGCCGCGGCGATGCGCAATGCCGGTCTTGGCCTGAAGGCGGCGACGATCACTCCGGAGGGCGCCGGCGACGTGGGCTCGCCGAACCGGATCCTGCGCGAGCGCGTCGACGGGAAGGTGATCGTCCGGACGGGCCGCCGCCTGCCCGGCGTGGCGCCGGTCGCCGGTGTCCACCACCCCATTGCGGTCGTGCGGATGGCGGTCGAGGACGCCTACGGGGCGGCGGAGCACCGTGAGGGCGCGACAGGGTCTCCCGGCGAGGTCGCGTTCCGGCGGGAGCGGATCACGCGCTCCACCTGCCAGGCCGTGGCCGAGTACGCGTTCCGAGCCGCGGTGAAGATGGGCGCGCGGGTGTACGGCGGCCCCAAGTGGACGGTGTCACCCGTCTACGAGGGGATGCTCAAGGAGGAGATGGACGCCGCCGCCTCACGTCACCCCAACGTCGCCTATCAGCCGGTGCTGATCGACGCCACCTACGCCGGCCTCCTCTCCGGCGCCACCGACGCGCCCCTGGTCATCCCGGCGCTCAACCGCGACGGCGACTGCCTGTCGGACCTCGTGCTGCCGATGTTCGGCTCGATCGCCGGGGCCGAATCGGTGCTGCTCACATTCGATGAGAACTACGACACCACGGTCGCGATGGCCGAGGCGCCGCACGGCACCGCTCCCGCGCTCCTCGGCAAGGACCTGGCCAATCCGCTGGCGATGATCCTCGCCTGCGGCGCCCTGCTCCGTCACGCCGCCGACCGGTTCGGCAGCGCGTGCGAGCGCGCGTCACGGGCCGTCTACGAGGGGACCCTGGAGACGATCGCCTCCGGGGTGAAGACTCCGGACCTGGGCGGCAGCGCCGGCACCACGGAGTTCACGACCGCGGTCGTCGACCGGGTTCGGACCAAGCTCGACGTCTGGTCCACGCTGGGGACCTGATCCAGGCTCCCAGCGCGACCGCTCACTTGAGCACCAGTGTGATCCGCTTGCGCTGACCCACTTGCCGCGTCTGGGACTGAGAGGCGTAGATCACCGTCAACCGGTGGTGGCGCTGGGCCCGGAGCAGGCGCAGACAGCCGGTGCTGAGTCTGGTCCGGATGGTCGCCGAATGGTTCGCTCTGATTCGGAAGCTCGCACTCGCGCAGCCCACGGCTTTGAGCTTCTTGTGCTGTCCAGCTCGGACCGTGGCCGTCAATGAGAAGCGTCCGCGGCACACCACGCTGCTCAGGCACTTCTCTCTCACCCGGATTCTCCGTCCGATGACCGTCAGGCGCGCTCCGGGACCCAGGAGCCGGCCCGATGACTTCTTGGCGCGCGTGGGGGTCGGCGCCGCCGGCGTCGTGGTCGTCGTCGTGCCGCCGACCACCGTTGCCATGACGCTGTTGCTCGTGTAGCGGATCTGGACCTGGGGAGCGGTGCCCTGGCACGAGCTCGTCATCGTGAGGATCTGGCCCTGCGGCGCGTTGGCGTACATCCCGGACAGTGTCCCCGCCGTCGTGATCAGCGTGGCCACATCCCCGGCGTTCAGCGCGACGCAGCTGCCATTGACGGGTCCCTGGCCCACGACCAGCGTGCCGCCGACCGTGATGTTGCCGCCGGCGCCCAGCTGCGAGAAGTCAGTCCCCGGGGTCGACCCGTTGTCGTTAATGAACGTCTCGGTGGTGGTGGCCGAACCGAGCGTGGCGCCGCCGCTGACGTGCAGCGTCGTGGTCCCGTTGTTCTGGGGGTTGGTCCCAAGCAGCAGCGTGCCCCGGTTCAGCGTCAGTGGACCGGACGTGGAGCTGGGGTTGGCGACGAGCGTCGCTCCGTTGATCGTGACCGGCTGGCCATCGGTCCCGTTCACCGAGCCGGCCCAGGTCGGACCGCCGATATGAAACCCGCCGAGGCCGTTCACGACGACCGGACCGACCTCCATGTCGCTGTCGACGAAGAGATCAGCGTCGCGGACCTTGGGGAAGGCCATGGAGAGCGCATCCGCACTGCTGCCCGTGATCCCGCCGAGCAGCGTGAGAAGGTTGTAGCGACTGGTAGAGCCGACGCTCCAGGTCTGGGGGCTCGACAGGACGAGCGGAGCGTTGATCGTGGTGCTCGTGCCACCCCCGGGGGTATCGGAGATCCCGCCGTTGCCGAGCCTCAGGCTGTTGCCGAGGAGCCGATACTGGCCGGAAGTATTGCTGAACACCAGGCCGGTCGCGCTGACCGCGGTCAGGCCGTTGTGGCTCGTGTAACAGGTGCCGCAGGTCCCCAGCGTGGGGAAGGTCAGCGTTCGCGCGGACGTGTTCGATGCCGGGGGCGTGCCGGTCCAGTTGGTGGCGTTGGACCACTCCGGGGTTGTGCCGTCGCCGGTCCAGGTCGCGTCGGCCTGCGCGGCCGCGGCCGGCAACGCCATCAGGCCGACGCTGCTCAGCATGGCCAGCCACAGGCGGCACATCGGTCGCAGGCCGCCAGGTCCCTGCGTGCGTGAGATCAAATACGCCGTCTGTCACGCTCCTCGGTTCGCGGGCGCGATATCCGACCGCGCGTGACGGTCCCCGCCCGCTCGTCCAGAGGATAGACCGGTCGCCGTTGGCGGCGCGCCGGTTGCGACCATGGCGTTAGCGCAGCCTCGGGGCCCCGGCTGGGGTCCGGATCTGATCCGGCCCCCCGGACACCGGGGCGCGAGCGTGGCCGCGCTGAGCCTGGCTCAGCGCGACCTGCCGCTCGTCCCGACCCGTCTACTTGAGCACGAGGGTGATCCGCCGGCGCTGACCCACCTGCCCGGTCGAGGACTGGGAGGTGTAGATCACGGTCAAGCGATGGCCGCGCTGGGCCTGCAGCAGGCGCAGGCAGGCCTTGCTGAGCGTGACCCGGATGGTCGCGGAGCGGTTCGCCTTGATGCGGAAACTGTGATCGGGTTACCGCCGTCGAGGAACCGGACATTGCCTGACGGCTTGGTCGTGCCGGAGACGTCCGGGGCCACCGTGACCGTGTAGGTCACGCTGTCGCCGGCCGCCGGGCTGGTGTTCGACGCTGCCAGCTTGGTCGTGGTCGAGCCCTTGTTGACGGTCAGGCTCTGCGCCGAGCTGGCTGACGTCGCCTGCCCGGACCCGCTCGCCCCAGTGAACGTCGCGGTCAGCGACTCAGGCGAGCCGCCGGCTGCGAACGACGTGGTGCACGTGGCCGTTCCGCTCGATCCGCTGACGGTGACCGGCTGGCTGGTGCAGCCTGAGATTGGCGTCCCGTTCGCCGAGAACGCCACCGTACCCGCGGGGGCGATGGTGCCGTTGATATTCGTCGCCACCGTGGCGGTCAGGGTGACCTTCTGGTTGGTGCTCGCTGACGACGCGCTCGGCGTCGCCAGCGTCGTCGTGGTCGGCGTGGTCCCGCTCATGACCGTCGCGGTGATGCTGTTGGATGTGTAGTTGATCTGGACCTGCGGAGCCGTGCTCTGGCACGAGCTCGCCATCGTCAGCATCTGGCCCTGCGGGGCGTTGGCGAACGTGCTGCCATTGAGCGATCCGGTCGTCGTGACCAGGGTGAAGACGTCACCGCGGCTGAGCACAGCGCAACCGCCGTTGCCGGAGCCCTGGACCACCTTCAGCGTGCCGTTGAGCGCGACGTTGCCGCTCGCGC
Source organism: Solirubrobacteraceae bacterium (assembly GCA_035551855.1). Taxonomy (GTDB): domain Bacteria; phylum Actinomycetota; class Thermoleophilia; order Solirubrobacterales; family Solirubrobacteraceae; genus Palsa-465. Next base: position 7,177 of record DASZMK010000167.1, on the reverse strand, counting down.
TGAGCTGCGAGAAGTCGGTCCCCGGAGTCGACCCGTTGCCGTTGATCAGCGCAGTGGTGGTGCTGGTTGAATCGAGCGACGCCGTGCCATTGACGGCCAGCGTGGAGGCTGCGCCGGTGTTGGTCGTGCTGGTCCCGAGTTGAAGCTGGCCGCCGGCAATGCTCAGCGCTCCGACGTTCGCCTGCGGATTGGCCACCAGCGTCGCTTTGTTGGTGAGCGAGACAGAATGTCCGTTCATCCCATTCACCGAGCCCGGAGTGCTCGCAGTGCCGATGTGAAGGCCTCCAGACCCGGTCACGGCGACGGTCCCGACCTCCATGTCGACGCCCACGAACAGGTCTCCGGTGCTGGACGTGCCGGGGATTGGAGTGGAAGGTCACGTTGACCGGAACAGAGCCGGTGACGTTCGCCGGCGAGGCCAGGCTGAGGCTGTTATACCTAGGGCGAAGTTGTTCCCGATCAACCAGTTCTGCGTCCCGCTCAGGGCGAGCGGTGTGTTGATGACGTCACCCGTGCCGCCGCCGGAGTTGTCGGTGATCCCGCCACCGAGCGCCAGTCCGTTGCCGAGGATGCGGTACTGCGAGCCGGCGGTCGTGTTGCTGAAAACCAGGCCGGTCGCAGTGACGCCCGACAGGTCGTTGTGGCTCGTGTAACACGCCGCGGGCGCCGTACACCCCAGGTCCGGGAAGGTCAGCGTCCCGGCTGTCGCCGGCACCGGCGCAACGTTGCCGACCCAGTTGCCGGTGTCAGACCAGAACTGGGTCGTCGTCGAGAGGCCGGACCACGTGTCGTCGGCCTGCGCGGCCGCAGCCGGCAGCGCGATCACGCCGAGAATCGTCAGTGCGGCCAGCAACTGGCCGCGAATCCGCCGACGGCCGCCCAGCCGCAGTGCGGGCATGGTTGAGTCCCCCATATGCTCCGTCCTTGGTCGTTTGGATGCGAAATCCGGCCGCGCGTGGCGGATGCCCCGCCGCACCTGTCCACGGAATAGACCCTCGCCGCCCCGGCTGCGAGCGTCTGGCCCTGATCTGCGCCGGACGCGCCGGCCTATGGCGCGGGGGGCCCTGCTGACTTGAGCACCAGCATCACCCGCTCGCGCTCCCCCACCTGCCCGGTTTGGGACTGGAATGTGAACGGGACGGTCAACCGATGGTGGGGCCGGGCGCGCAGCAGCCGCAGGCAGGTGACGCTGATCCTGACCCGGATGGTGAGCGAACGGTGGGCGCCGATTCGGACGCTCGTACTCGCGCAGCGCACGGTCGCAAGCTCCCCGTGCTTCCCGGTCCGAACCGTGCCGGTGAACGAGAAACGTCCGCGGCAGGGGACGCTGCTCTCGCACTTCTCCGTCACCAGGATCGTCCGTGCGGTGACCGCCAGCGGGGCTCGTGGGCCCATCAGCGTGCCCGTCGCCTTGGTCGTGAACGTCGCGTCTCTGCCGTTGGCCGTGTGGCCCGTCGTGCCGACGACGAGCCGGTAGTGGTAGCGAACGTTGGGCGAGAGCCTCTTGACCACCTGACTGACCTTCACGGCGCTCAGCCGTCCGGCGGCGATCGCCTGGGCGGCGGTCGTCTGGCCATACGCGGTTGTGCGCCCGTACTGGAACTTCCAGGTCACGGCCGCTCCGCCGGTCGAGACGCTGCCGTTCAGCGTCCCCTGCGTCGTGCCGATACCCGTCGCCGACGATGTGGTCGCCGAGATCCCGACGGATCTAACGGTCACGGTCGCCGCCGGAGCCGACGAGCCCGTGAAGTTGCCATCGCCCCCGTACGTGGCGGTGATCGTGTGCGACCCGGCGCTCGGATAGGAGAGCGTGCACGTGGCCGCCGCCGACGATGAGCCGGCCATCAGCGGCTGGGCGGCGCAGCCGGAGATCGGCTTGCCGCCGTCCAGGAACGCCACGGTGCCCGACGGCATGCTCGGCCCGCCCATGCCCGGGGGCACCGTGGCCGTGTAGGTCAGGCTGCCACCGGCCACGGGGTTGGTGTTGGACGCCACCAGCGTGGTCGCGGTCGAGCCCTTGTTGACGGTCAGCGTCTGGGCAGAGCTGGCCGAGCCCGTCTGCCCGGATCCGCTGGTGGGCGTGAACGCGGTCGAGAGCGACTCCGGTGACCCGGTGGCGGCAAAGGTCGTCGTGCAGGTGGCCGTCCCGGTCGACCCGCTGGCCGTGACCGGCTGGCTGGTGCAGCCTGAGATTGCCGCTCCGTTGGCCGAGAAAGCCACCGTGCCGGCGGGAGCGACGGTGCCGTTGCCGCTCGTCGTCACGGTCGCCGTCAGCGCGACCGCCTGGTTGGTCGTCGCCGGCGACGGGCTGGGCGTCGCCAGCCCCGTCGTGGTCGATACCGATGTCGTGCCACCGGGCACCATCGCGATGACGCTGTTGGTGGTGTAGCTGATCTGGACCTGGGCGCCCGGACAAGCGTTCCCGAGCGTGAGGATCTCGCCCTCCGGGGCGTTGGCATACGTGCCGATGAGCGTCCCGGTCGTCGTGACCAGGGTCGCGGAGTCGCCGGGGTGGAGCGCGACGCAGCTGCCGTTGCTCGGACCCTGGCCGAGGATCAGCTGGCCGCCGACCGTGACGTTGCCGCTGGCACTGAGCTGCGAGAAGTCGGTCCCCGCCGTTGATCCGTTGTCATTGATGAACGCCGCGGTGGTGGAGGAGGAGCTGAGTCGCGCCGTGCCGTTGACCTGCAGCGTCGTGGTGCCGTTGTTCTGCGGGTTGGTTCCCAGCAGCAACGTGCCGCCGTTCAACGTCAGCGGGCCCGTCGTCGAGCCGGGGTTGATCACCAGGGACCCTCCGTTGATCGTGAACGATTGCCCGTCGGTCGCGTTCACCGAGCCCGGCTTGCCTGAGCCTGGCGGACCGCCGATGTGAAAGCCACCCGGTCCGTTCGAGGTGACCGGCCCGACCTCCATATTGCTGTTGACCCACAGATCCCCCCGCGGCGTGCTGGCGCTGACCGCCGCACCAGGGCTCCCCGTGATCGGGCCCTGGAACGTGAGGCTGTTGTAGCCCTTGGTGGACGATCCCATGACCCACGTCTGAGGCCCGTCTGTCAGCGCGATTGGGGCCCGGATCAAGTCCCCGGTGCCGCCCCCCGCTGTGTCGGTGATCCCGTCGGTCCCCAGCGTGAACCCGGTCCCCTGGATCGAGTACTGCTCGGTGCTGTTGCCCAACACCAGGCCCGTCGCGCTGACGCCGGTCAGGTCGTTCTGGCTCGTGTAGCAGGTATTGCAGGTGAGCGTGGGAAAGGACAACGTTCCGGCGGCGGTGTTCGACGCCGGCGGCGTGCCGGTCCAATTTCCGGGATCAGACCAATGAGAACTCGAGGCGCCCGTCCACGTGGCGGCGGCCTGCGCCGCGGCGGCCGGCGCGATCAGGCCGAGAATGGTCAGCCCGGCCAGTGCCAGGCTGCGGATCCGTCCGTTGCTGCGAGCCTTCCGGGCGCGCAAGCTTGCATCCCCCATCTGCCCCGCCCTCCACATTCCTGTCGACTGGCGTCTCGACCCGGGGCAGCAGATACTCCCGGCCCCTGCATGTACACGATAGACCCTTGCCGCGCGGGCGCAACATCTATGTCTCCCCCAACGCGCTCGAGCCAATCAGCCTCAGCCGCCGTTGCCGCCGCCGAACGCGCCCCCCCGGATCGTGGTGTCGCCGAGCGTGAAGACGACGTAGCCGCCGGCCGTTATCGAGGTGTCGGTGACCGACCCCACCGACGTCCAGCTGCCCCCGGACTCGTGCCAGGCGGTGATCGTCGATCCGTTTAACTGAAGCCCGGCAGAATCCCCCGCGGCAAACGGTGCCGTGAACGTCCCCATCGACGTCGAGGAGGCACCGTTGAGCTTCTTGCGGAGGTCCCAGAGATTCTTGGACGGCGTGACTTGCAGGAAGTACATCGATACGGTGGAGCCGGTCAGTGAGCTGACCCGCCCCGCCACCTGGAAATAGTGTCCGGCGGCCGGCAGCACCGGGACCGTCAGATAGGCCTCCTGGTTGGCGCCGAAGCTCGTCGCCTTCCAGATCGCGGAGGCCGCGCCGCCGCTGCTGATCGTCTGACCGGAGGCTGCCACGCTGACCGTGCCCGCGTCCTGCAGGCCCGGCGACTGCCAGTTGCTGCTCAGTGGGCCCGCGGACTGCGAGAACGTGTCGAGAATGGGGGTTGTGGGGAACGTCGTCGTGCCGCCCGCCTGGACGGTCACGGTCGTTGCCGAAGAGGACGACCCCGTGAAGTTGGCATCGCCTCCGTAGCTGGCGGTGATCGAGTGCGACCCGGCATTCGGATAAGAGACCGTGCACGTGGCCGTCGAGGACGACGATCCGGCCGTCAGCGGCTGCGCGCTACAGGTTGAGATCGAGCTGCTCCCGTCCTGGAACGCGGCGGTGCCGGAGGGCGTGGTGGCGCCGGTGGACCCTGGTGCGACCGTGGCCGTGTACGTGACGCTGCCACCCGCCGTCGGACCGGTGTTCGACGCCGACAGGCCAGTGGTGGTGGAACCCTGGTTGACGGTCAGGGTCTGGGCCGAGCTGGTCGACCCCGCCTGGCCGGAGCCGCTGGCGGGCGTGAACGCCGCGGTCAGCGACTCAGGCGAACCAGACGCGGCAAACGCGGTGGAGCAGGTGGCGGTTCCAGACGACCCGCTGGCGGTCACCGGCTGGCTGGTGCAGCCGGGGATCGCGGATCCGTTGGCGGAGAACGCGACCGTTCCCGAGGGCGCCACTGAGCTCGTGGACACGGTAGCCGTCAGCGTGACGGACTGATTGGTGCTCGCCGGCGACGGATTTGGAGTCGCCAACGACGTCGTCGTCGTCATCGTTCCGGGCTGGACATTCACAGTCGTTGTCGAGGATGACGAGCCGGTGAAGTTCCCGTCGCCCCCGTAGCTGGCGGTCATCGAGTGCGACCCGGTGGTCGCGTACGTGACCGTGCATGTGGCCGTGGCCGAGGACGACCCCGCCATGAGCGGCTGCGCCGAGCAGGCTGAGATCGCGTTGCCCCCGTCCTGGAAGGCGACGGTGCCCGAGGGCTTGCTCGCACCGGTGGTCCCCGGGGTCACGGTGGCCGTGTACGTGACGCTGCTACCCGCCGTGGGGCTGCTGTCGGACGCGGACAGGCCGGTAGTAGTGGAGCCCTGGCTGACGGTCAGAGTCTGGGCCGAGCTGGTCGAGCTCGCCTGCCCGGACCCGCTCGCGCCCGTGAACGTTGCGGTCAGCGACTCAGGCGAGCCGTAGGCCGCAAACGACGTCGAGCACGTGGCCGCTCCCGACGTTCCGCTCGCGACCACCGGCTGGCTGGTGCAGCCTGAGATGGTGGTTCCGTTGGCCGAGAACGCCACCGTGCCCGACGGGGTGGCGGAGCTCGTTGATACCGTCGCGGTCAACATGACCGCCTGGTTGGTGCTCGCCGGTGACGGGTCCGGCGTCGCCAGGGTCGTTGTGGTCGGCGTGGACGTTGCGCTACCGACCACGGTGGCGCTGACGCTGTTGCCGGTGTAGTGGATCTGAAGCTTGGGAAGGGTGCTCTGACACGACGCGGCCATCGTGAGGATGGTTCCCTCCGGGGCGTTGGAGAAGGTCCCGGACAGAGTCCCCGTCGTCGTGACCAGCGCGGCCACATCGCCAATGTTCAGGGCAACGCAGCTGCCGTTGCTCTTACCCTGGCCGAGCACCAGCTTGCCGCCGAGCGTGATGCTTCCGCTGGCACTCAGCTGTGAGAAGGAGGTGCCGGCCGTCGACCCGTTGTCGTCGATGAACGTCTTGGTCGTGGTGGACGAGCTGAGCGTGGCGGCCCCGTTGACGTCCAGCGTCGTGGCGCCCGTATTGGTGGTGTTGGTACCCAGCAGCAGCGTGGTGCCGCTGTTCATCGTCAGTGGGCCCGAGGTCGAACTGGGGTTGGGTATCAGGGTCCCGCCCGTGATCGTGAGGGGCTGCCCGTTGGTCCCGTTCACCGAACCGGGGTGGCCTGAGCCCGGGGCACCGCCGATGTGCAGCGTGCCCGGGCCGTTCGAGGTGACGGGGCCGACCTCCATGTTGCTGTCGAGGAATAGGTCGCCGCGCGGCGTCGAAACGCTGACCGGGGCCGTGCTGGGACTGGTGATGCCGCCGAGCACGGTGAGGCTGTTGTAGCCGTTGATCGTCGACCCGACGATCCACGTCTGCGCCTCGGACAGGGCGAGCGGGTCGTAGATCACATCGCCGGTGCCGCCGCCGGGGGTGTCGGAGACCCCACCGGTCCCGACCGTCAACGCGGGGGAGTTGGTCTGGAGGATCCGATATTGGTTGCTGGTGTTGCCGAGCACCAGGCCGGTCGCGCTCACGCCCGTCAGCCCGTTGTGGCTGGTGTAGCAGGTCTTGGGCGCCGCGCACCCGGTGAGCGTGGGGAACGTGAGCGTTCCCGCCGAGCGGTTCGCCGCCGGCGGCGCGCCGCTCCAATTGGTGGCGTTGGACCACTCCGAAGTCGTGCCGGCTCCGGTCCAGACAGCGTTGGCCTGCGCAGCGGCGGCCGGCAGCGCCATCGTCGCCAGAGTGGTCAACGCGGCCAGCCAGAGAACGCGAGTCCGTCGCTGGCCGCGAGCCCCGCGCTTGGACAAAGCGTTGTCCCCCATCCGGTTTCGCCCCTTCCTCACATTCGTCGGTGCGACGTCGCGCCCCATGCCCCAGCCCCCGTGTCGGCACATAGTAACAAAATATTGCCAAACGTGGGCTAATGCTACGCACCCGGGTTCCCGTCCTGCGGCGCGTCGCCTGTATCGCCCATCGCCAAGCGCGATGCGGCAGCTCTCCGCACCGGCGATTCCGTCCGCCCCCCGGCGTAGGCTTACGAACATATGTTCCAGGTATCCATAAGGCGAATCCGCGCCCTGATGACGCTGGTGGACGACGTCCTCGGCGACCCTGAGCAACCCCCCGCCCCGCATCCCCACCGCCGGCCGGTGAGGATCGAACGCGACCGTCGCGCCGGGTCTGTCATGCCCCGCCCCGCCCACTGCCTCTCCCCCGCGCGGCCCGGCCCTCCTCACTCCAGCCGCGACCGCGTCAGCTAGCGCGCTGCTGCGTCCTGCCGCGGGCCCGCCGCGGCTGCTCGACGCTGCGGTGGGCCTCTAACCGAGCCGCGGACTAACCGAGCAGCGCACCGGCGAGCATGATGACGCCTGACGGTTGCCCGTTCAGCGACCCATT
>DASZMK010000166.1:0-5152 GCA_035551855.1 Solirubrobacteraceae bacterium | reverse complement strand
TGGAGCTAGGGGGACTCGAACCCCCGACCTCCTGGGTGCGATCCAGGCGCTCTCCCAACTGAGCTATAGCCCCGAGCGGCGGCTGTGGGCCGCGCGGTACGCGCCTAGTGTAGTCGCCCCCCGCGTTCGTTTCCCGGTGGCCAATGCGTTTTGTACGAGCGCGCCCAGCCTTTGAAAACGCTGGGAATCGGCGGGTACGCTCAGCTTGGCCACTGATGAGCTTTCGCACACGACTCACCTCCTTCTTCGTCGTGATCGTCGTCGTTCCCATGGCGGCGATGGCCTTCCTCGTCTTTCGCCTGATCGACGAGAGCCAATCCGGCAAGGCGGATGCGAGGGCGAACGGCGTCGCCAGCGTGGCCAGGAGCGTCTACGCGCACGCCAGTACGCAGGCGAGCCTGACGGCCCGGACCCTGGCGCGGGAGCTCGCGCTCGTTCCGGTTGCCCAGCTTTCCCGTCGTACCGCCCAGCTCGCCGGCGGCGCCGGACTGGAGCGGGTGACGGTCACGGCCGGCCGCGTTGTCGTCGCCTCGGTCGGAAACGCCACGTCGATCGCCCCGGGCAGTGCGTTCGTCACCGGGTCGACCGGACGGCCGATCCGCACGGTTGAGGTCTCACAGCTGACCGCGGCCCAGTATGCCCGCGAGCTCGCTGGTCCCGGGACCCAGGTCGTGGTGCGCTCCGGGAGGAGGGTGCTGGCCTCGACCCTGCGCGCGACGACGGCGCGCTCTCTGCCGGCACGGCATGGCACGGTCACAATCGGCTCCCGCAGCTATCGGGTGGCGACGACCGGCTCTGGGCTGGCGGGATTCGGCAACAGCCGAGTCGACGTCCTGATCCTCTCCGATGAGGCCGCCAACGGATCCGTCGCCGCCGACCGGATGCTGGCAGCCGTCTTCATCGTCGGCTTCCTGGTCCTCGCCTTCTGCTTCTCGCTGCTCTCCTGGCGCGCGCTGCAGGCGGAGCTCTCTCGCTTCCTCGACGCCGCCCGGCGCCTGCCCGGCGGCGACTTCTCCTCTCCGGTGCCGACCGCCGGCCGGGACGAATTCGCCCTCCTCGGCGAGGAGTTCAACACCATGTCCCGGCAGCTCGAGCGCCGCCTCGACGAGCTGGGGCAGGAGCGTATCCGGGTCAGGGAGTCGATCCGCCGGATCGGTGAGGCGTTCGCGTCAGGGCTCGACCGGCAGGCGCTCCTCGAGTTGGCGCTGCGCACGGCGATGGATGCCACCGACGCGCAGCACGGGCGGGTGAGCGCGCGCGAAACCGCCGCCGAGCCGCTGACCGAGGCCGGGCATATTGGCCGGCTGACCGATGTGGAGACGCCGGTCCGCGAGGCTGAGCGGCGGGCGCTGGGCGCCGGCGGAGCCGGTCAGGCCGCGGCCGACGGAGTGCACGTCGCCACGGTCGCGCTGGGACCGATCGTGCGCGGGGGTCCCGCGCACGGCCTGATCACGGTCGGCCGCGAGGATCGCTTCACCGACGACGACCTGGAGCTCCTGCGCACCCTGGCCGCTCAGGCGACCCTGGCGCTGGCGAACGTCAACCTGCACCACGACATCCAGCGCCAGGCGATCACTGACGATCTCACCGGCCTGGCCACCCACGGTCACTTCCAGCAGCTGTTGAGCGCCGAGATGGAGGAGGTGCGGCGTTACCGGTACCCGGTCGGCCTGATCATGCTTGACATCGACGACTTCAAGTCCGTCAACGACGTTTACGGCCATCAACAGGGCGACATGGTGCTGCGCGCGGTGGCCGACGCCCTGCGTGAGACCTCCCGTGACGTCGACATCGCTGCCCGGTACGGCGGCGAGGAGCTGGCGCTGATCCTCCCGCACACCGATCTGGCGGGTTCCTACGAGATGGCCGAGCGCGCCCGCACGGCGATCGAGGCACTGGAGATCCCCCTGACGGACGGGCACGGATCCCTCGGCGTCACCGCCAGCTCCGGGGCGGCCTCGTCGTCCGAGGGGGACAAGGATGAGCTGATCGCCGCCGCAGACGGCGCCCTGTACGCCGCCAAGCGCGAGGGTAAGAACCGGACGATGAAAGCCGAGCCGCGGACCGCTAACGTGGTGGGCGGCGAGTAGCCTTAGGCGTATGGGTCTTCTTGACGACGCGATACGAGAGCACCTCGACCTCAAGCGCCGCCGTGGCGCCGATCCGGCTGAGGTGGAACGCGCTGAGCACGAGGCGCTGGGCCCCGTGCGGCGTAACCGCGACCCCGACGATGGGGTCGATCCGCAGGATGAGGACGCGGTCGCCGGTGGCTTCGCCTACGACCAGGACGACGATGAGGGATGGGACACTGACGTGTCCGCCGGCAACCACGTCGCCGACCTCCATCGCGGTCTGATCGACGATCTCGACGAGGATGAGCCAGGGGCGCATCCTGAGGAGCCGGCTCCGCTCGAGGATTGGACCGCCGCCGGGGACGATGATCTCGGCGCCGAGCCGTTCCCCACCACCTCCGGCTCGACACGGCGGCCCGCCGACCCTGGCGGCGACGAGACGACCGAGTACCACATCGAGGAGACGGCTGGTCCTCACGCCGATGAGGGGGACGAGGATATGCTCGAGGAGACTCCGGAGTTCCTTCAGGACACTCCGGACCACGATCGCCTGTGGTTCGAGCAGCGGCCGCCGCGCGACTTCGACTTCGACGAGTGAGCCGGCCCGTCCGCCGGTGTGGGCTCGCTACCCGCCGGTGACCGGCGCCACCGGGGCGCAGGCCGGCTGCGCCGGATGCTGCGGGTCAAGCGCCGTCAGCACATCGGCGTCTGCGATGTGGTCATAGCCCATTGACAGGTGCTCGCCCTGGTCGAGTCGACACTGCTGTTGGAGCGTGATGTTGGTGACGCCGGGTCCTGTCAGGAACGCCGATGTGTACGGCGTGACGACCTCGTCGTTGGCGGACTCGATCACCGTGTAGCGCACCCCGCTTACCGTGTCCCCGCCTGAGTTGAGCTTGATCATGAACGGTGACCCGCCCTCCTGCTGGGCGCAGGCCGGACAGTCGACCAGGGCGGCATTGGCTCCCGGGATCAAACCGGCGAGCGTGAACAGGCCGTCGAGCGTCGTGCCGTGGTTGGACGGCGCGAGGCCAACGAGCGTGTGCACCTTCGCCGCCCCGCCGAGGAACTTCATGTAGTAGCGCGGCATCATGCCCCCCTGAGAGTGGCCGACGATGTCGACCCGCGAAGCGCCGGTGGCGTTCAGCACCCGGGTCACGAAGTTCGCCAGCTGGCCGGCCGAGTTCTGGATGGGACCGGTGCCGTAGATCCCGATCGCGCCGCTGCCGTTGTACGAGCCGTAGTTCAGCGCGAACACGCAGTAGCCGTTGTCATAGAGCAGCGGCGACAACGCCTGCCAGTTGTCGGCCATGTCCTCGAAGGTCCCGTGCACCAGGATGACCGGGTACGGGTGAGCCGCCGTCGCCTTGCAGGACCAATTGTTGGCGCCCGGAGGGCTCGCCGTGGGGCTGGCGTGGGCGAAGCCGTAGGCGCTGTTGTAGATGACAGGCAGCGGCGCCGCCCCCGCAGCCGCGGCACAGACACCGAAGCAGACCCCGGCAGCGACGACCACCAGCCACTTGCGCATCCGATCAACCCTCCCTCGCGACGTCCGCTGTGCGAACCCGCTTCATCTGACGCCATTTCGCATACCCGGCTCCACCGGCGTCAAAACGCTCCGGAAACTAGGCGGTGCTCTCTCCCTGACGCCCGCGGCAGCGCTCACCGGCTCTTAGCCGCGCAACCCCGCGGTTAGACTGACCCCTGAAGGGGCCATAGCTCAGTTGGGAGAGCGCCTGCTTTGCAAGCAGGAGGTCGCCGGTTCGATCCCGGCTGGCTCCATTTCGCAGAATCCCCGCAAATCGTGGTAGTTTTCGCGTCGTCATCGACTGGAGATTGGAACGGGTCTACTGAGCAAGGGGCCATGGCGGGGGCATCGGGTCGACACGCCGGACGGTACGACACGATTCCTCTAAAGAGAACAATGAGGGCTACGGGGGCGCGGCTGAAAGACCCGGTTTCGTGATCGCGCGGGACTGAATGCCGTCGTGCTCGGCGGCGGCTGAGCCGGCCCGGCGGATGCTCGCATTCCGCGATCATTGCGGAAGCGCTGCGAATAGCATCGGGTGATGCCCGCAGCAGCCGATGACTGGCGACGGACCAGCCCAGGTGCACAGAGAGGAACGCGGTTCCGGTGGCGCGACTACGTCGCGCCGAGGGCCGACTGGGATCACGACCACTGCGTCTTCTGTTGGGCTAAGTTCGTGCCCATGTCCGAGCGGGGCAAGGAGTGGCTGGCGCAAAAGCAAGGACGCGGTCTACTTCGACGGCTATGCGACCGTCGAGCCGAGCGGCTCGGGCTTCGATTGGGTCTGTCGCCAGTGCTTCGATGACTTCGCCGACGAGCTTGAATTTCTCGTCGTTGGCGACGGTCCTCGCGAGGCCTCCTAGCCCGAACCCCGAGCCGTCGCGGCTCCCTCTGGATCAAGGCGGAAGTCGACGCCAGTTGCTGCTACCCCAGAGGCGAAGCCCTCCTCCCTCCGTCGCGGCGCTTATGCTCGTGGCCGTGGATGAGCACTCCCCCGTCAGCTCGCGGCACGCGACGAGACGGGTCTACCGAGCCGGTGGGACAACCTGGGCTGCCGTCGGAGGCACCGCTGGGACCCTCATCTTCCTGTTGGTCGCGATCTTCGCCCACAAGGGACACGTCGCCGGCGCGGTGGGCGCGGCGCTACTGGCTCTCATTTCGTGGCGGATGTGGAATGTCGGCATGCAGGTCGGCGCACAGGGCGTCAAGGTGGTGACGTTCTTGGGGACGCGCCGGGTTGCCTGGGGAGAAATCGACCACTTCGCTGTGATGCCGCTCGGTCGCTACCCATACGTCGGCTACGTCGTTCGCCGCGACGGCCAAAAGCTCCCCACCTTTGGCCTTTCCACATCGACCTGGGCCCGCGATGGCGCATCGGTGCAGCGACCGATCGACGAACTCAACACGGTTCTTGCTGACCGACGCGAGTGAGCCCAGGCAACTGAGGGCGCAGATCTGGCGCTTCCCCTTTGGTGGACGCGGGCCGTTCCCAGTTGACGCGGAGTCCGCTGCGGCGGACTGCTCAAGGTGAGGACGAAGGGGTGGACAGAAG
>DASZMK010000165.1:0-10323 GCA_035551855.1 Solirubrobacteraceae bacterium | reverse complement strand
AGACCCTTCTCCGGATGGGCGACGAGATAGTCGAGCATGTGCTTCATGCCCCGCCGGCCACCCAGGTCGATCAGACTGCGGCCGAACTCGAGCTTGTTGTTGAAGCGGGCGCCGATGAGAAAGACGACGAAGTCGCCATCGATCTCCGCCGCCATCCGCCGCCCAGCCACTCCGGTCACGGTCATCACCCCTCCGGTCGCGGACTACGCAGCCCATCCTATCCGGGCGGTTTAACTTGCGCACGGCCGGCGACGGACCGTATGGTGCGGCGGTGACTGCCTTCGCCGCCGATCCTCGCGTCGACGCGTACATCGACTCGCTCCCCGAGTGGCAGCAGCAGATCTGTCGCGCTGTCCGCGAGCTCGTTCACGCAGCCGATCCGGAGGTGGCGGAGACGATCAAGCGGACGAAGCTTCCCTACTTCGTGCTGAACGGAAACGTGTGCGCGCTCCTGGCGGCGAAGGGTCACGTCAACGTGTTTCTCTACGACGGCGCGATCGTGCCGGATCCGGACGGGATCATCACCTCAGGCCACGACAACAAGACCGCCCGCTGCGTCGCCATCCGCCGAGGCGAGGACGTCAACACGCGGGCGCTGACGGCGATCTTCCGCTCCATCATCGCGAACAACCGTGCCGGCGGCTGGCGCAAGCTCAAGCGCGAGATGGGCTGAGCCACCTCCTGCCGCCGAATGGTTCGCGATGCCCATTGAGCAAAGCGCCGTGTCCGTGATGCTCATCGTGCCGGATGCGTCCGCCGCGGTGCGCTGGTACGAGGAGGCGCTCGGCGCGACGCAGCTGTGGGATCTTGGCGGCGTCGCCGGTCTTGAGCTCGACGGCTCGCCGTTCTTCCTGCACGAGGTCAACCCGCTCAACGCCACTGAGGCGAGCCCGGATCAGGTGGGCATGACGAGCACACGCATCGAGCTGTTCGCCGAGGACCCGGATGCAGTCGTCGACCGCGCGGTCCGCGCCGGCGCCGAGGCCTCAGGCGCGGTGACCGACCACCAGGCGCCGTGGGGGGTGCACCGCCAGGGCGGGTTCGTCGATCCCTTCGGTCATGTGTGGTCGGTTGGGGACCGATCGCCACTGCGGCGGTTCCCGGGCTGACAGCCGCGATCAGGTGCGAGCCTCCTCAGGCTCCTCGTACCACTTGACTCGCTCGCCAACCCGGGCACGCATCTTCCACTTCGCGCCCTTGGGGGCTGCGTCGAGGGCCCGCGTCAGCTCGCCGATCCGCTCCCGGACGCGGTCCGCGTGGCCCGGCTCGAGCGCGAACTGGCCCAGCATCTGGTCCAGAGTCGCGAGGCTGCCGTGGATGGTGTGCTCCAGCCCCCAGTCGTTGCGGGTCACGTCGAGGATGCGGTCCAGCTGGATGTCCTCCGGGCCGAAGCCGTGGTCGACGAGGATCGCCAGGAGGTCCTTCACGTCCTTCTCGTTGATGCTCACCACCTGGAGCTTGGTCATCAGGAGGTCCGCCAGGGAGATGGTCAGGCCGTCGCCGGATGCGCTGTCGCGCAGGTCGAGCTCGTGGGCCATGGTGAAGCGATCCAGGAGCACGTCGATCGGCCGGCCCCGAGCCCGGTCATGGAAGTTCAGGCGCGTCGCGCCGTGGAGGGCGTTGAACATGCGGTCGGCCTCGTAGCCCTCCTCGTCCATGAAGGCGGCTATCCGCTTGCGGTCGTTCGCCCGGCCAACGAAGTCGGCGTCGCCGTAGTCGCGCTTGAGCGGCGGGACACGGGCGCTCGGACAGTGACACCAGATCGCCACCCCGCCGAGCAACCGCAGTCGCAGGTCGTTGTCGTGCGCCGCCATCGCCAGGCGTCGCCCCTCGGCGGCGACGTCCTCCAGGGTCCGGCTGGGTGGGGAATCGTTCATATGCACCAGCTCCCGCTGATCAGGCATGTCCATGGTCGCGCAGCGCCTGCCGCCAATACAACACGCTCTCGCGCAGCTCGCTGAGCACGAGCGCGTCGTCGGCTTCGAATGACGGAATGATCTCCATGACGAGCGCAACGTCGTCGGCGCCGGAGGCGGCGAGCGCATCGAGGACGGCACCGGGGACGATCCGCCCGTGCGCGTTGTACTGGGCGGTGAACGGCCAGTGGTGGTCGCCGTGCGCATCGCTCTGCTGGAGGTGGACGACGGCCGCGTGACGTCCCATCTGCCGCAGCCAGGCATAGGGGTCGGCATCCGCTCCGCTCGATCCCGGGACGCACTGATGCCCGACGTCGAGGCATAGGGCGACGGTCGCATGCTCGGCATCGCCCGCGCGCATCAGCGAGGCAAGCTCAGGCATCCGGCAGGGCTCCCGGTCACACGCCATGTTCTCGACCAGGAGAGCGTCCATGTCAAACCGGCGGCCAAGCTCGCTGAGCTTGACCAGATGCCGTCCAAGCTCTGTCCACAGAAGATCGCGCCGCTTCGGATCGTCGGCGTCCGGCCTGGAGAGACTGCCGACGTGGCCGCCGACGCTGGTCGCGCCGAGCCTGGAGGCGAAGCGGATGGCCTGCGACCAGTAGGTGACGGCGCGGGCCCGCTCAGCCGCGCTGGGTGCCAGCATGAGGTTCATCGAGTAGGCGATAAGGCCCGTGAAGACCGAGTGGATGGTCAGCCCGGCCTGTGCGCACGCACTCCTCACGGCATCCGCCTGACCATCGAGGTCATGATCGATGTTCGAGAGGTCGAGGCTGTGCTGCACCATCTCCAGCTCGAGCTCCTCCCCCACGATCTGCGCCCATTCATCCGGGCGCGGCCAGCGCTTGACCGCGAAGCAGTTGTTGATCCCGAGCGTCACGTTCATGTCTGCAGCCTCAGCGCCGGCGAGTCACGAACGGACAGGAACCACCGGTAGCGCTCGCGAATCGGTTCGCCGGATCCGGCGCCGGGCTCGAAGCAGCGGGCTCGCTCGAGGTTGGCGGCGAGAGCCGCCTCGGCCTCGGCGCGCCACCCGGTCATCCCGGCGGCAAGCAGCGCGACGCCGACCGGCGCCGAATCGTGTTCGAGGTGCCGCACCGGCCGTTCCAGCGCGTCGGCCTTGAGCTGGCCGAGGGTGGCCAGGCGGGCTCCGCCGCCCCCCACGCGCAGCTCGTCAAGCGGCGATCCCGCGCTGGTGAGAACCGACACGGTCTCGGTGACACCGAACGCGATCCCTTCGAGCACCGCGTATGCCAGCTCGTCGCGGCCGTGACGGTCGGAGAGACCGATGAACGCCGCTCGCAGCGCCGGATCGTCTCGTTCGCCGTCACCGAGGTACGGCATGAACAGGGGCGCCGCCGAACGCGAGTCGATACGACCGGCCGCGAGAGCCGACAGGGTCCGGCGCGCGCCCGCCTCCAGCTCGTCGAAACTGGCCATCCGGAGGCGATCGATCGCCCAGGTGAGCGCGCCTCCGGTCACGTTGACGCCGAGCTCGGTGCAATAGCAGCCGGGAATCAGGTAGCTGTAGTGCGTGATGCGGAGGTCCGAGCTGGGCTCGGGGATCACGGAGTTCAGACACGAGGAGGCGCCGGCCATCTCGCTGATCGGTCCCGGCCCCATGACACTGCTGCCGTACGCCGCGCACTGACTGTCGGCGGCGCCGATCACGACGGGGCAGCCGGCGGCGAGGCCGGTGGTCCGGGCTACGTGATCGGCGACCGGACCGATCTGCGCCCACGGCGCCGCGACCTCCGGGAACAGCCCGGCATCGAGGCCGAAGGTCTCAAGCAGATCCTCGGACCAGTCACGCTGCCGGAGATCGAAGAGCACCGTCGAGTTGGCGTGGGTCTCGTCGGTCGCCGTCGCGCCCGTCAGCGCGTGCAGGACGACGTCTCGCGGCTGCATGAAGCAGTCCGTCGCGGCGAAGGTCTCCGGCTGGTGGGCTCGCAGCCACAGCACCTTGGGGCCGACGTGAAACGCCGACGCCACATGTCCGGTGCGCGCGTGCATCGCCTCATCGCCGATGCGCCGGCGCATGGCGACCGCCTCTGCGGTGGCACGGTTGTCGCGATACAGCAGGCCGGGACCGACCGGCTTCCGCGCCGCATCGAATGGTGCGATCGTGGGGCATTGGCCGGTCAATCCCACAGCGCGCACCTCGTTGCCGGCAACCCCCGGAGCGACGGCGAGATCCGCAAGGGCCGCCAGCGCCGCGTCCCGCCAGCCACGGGGGTCCTGCTCGGCCCATCCCGGGCGTGGCGTGGACGTCGCGAACGGCCGGCGCGACTCGCCTCGCAATTGCCCGTCGAGATCGACGGCGCAGGCGCGGGCCCCAGTCGTCCCGACATCGATGGCTACGAATAGGGCATCGCCGGCCATCACCCGCGAACCAGCTGGTGTGATTTCAGCTTGTCCCCGGACAGGGTCACCAGGGCGCCGTTGAGTGAGCCGGTGCCGTAGTCGCTGCCCGGGTTGAGGGCCAGGGTCCGTCCGATCCGGCGAAACCCGGCCGACTCATGGACGTGGCCGTGGAGGCTTGCCACCGGCTGGTGGCGCTCGATCGCCCCGCGCACGGCCGTACTGCCCACCGGCCCCAGCTTCACCTGCCCCGCCTGCTGGGTGACCGTGAGGTTGGCGTCGAGCACCGGAGCCGCGTCGAGCCCGGTATCGAAGGGAGGCACGTGAGCATTGAAGACGACGCGGCGATCGTCTGCGGCCTCCGCGAACAGCACCTCGAAGTGCTCGCTCAACTCCTCCTCGCTCATCTCCCGGAAGCTCTGCCACGGCGTCGGGTTGGACCAGCCCCAGGAGACGAGCTGGTGCTCGTCATCGAGCGCAAGCACGCGTCCCTCGGCATGCTCGCCCCACGGCGCGGCCTTCAGCGGCTCGGCCAGCGACGGGGGATCGTCGTTGCCGAGCATCCAGAACACCGGCTTGCCGATCGGCCGAAGCCGCTCGTCGGCCATCTCCATCCAGCGCTCGAGTCGCTGGCGCATCAGGTCGAGCAGCAGATCCTCAACGGTTCCGTCCGCGATCCGCTCATCGAGCTCCCCCGGCTGCGAGCGCCACGGGTAGTACCCCACGTCGGAGATCGTCCGCTGGACCCGGGCGAGCGCCTCGGGGTCCTCGACGTCGTACCGGTGGCCGCGGAACGTCGTGGTGAACCGGCCCCCGCCCAGGTCCTCGATCGCCTGCACGGCCTTGCCGGCGATGTCGCCGCCCAGCACCATCACGTCCGGCTTGTAGGCGACGCCGGCGTTGAGGAACTTGCGAAAGCACATCTCCGACCCGTGGACGTCGGTGGCGAAGAACAGCTTTGTCTTCTTGGCCACGCTGCGCCTTCAGGTCGCGACGAGCGATCCGCGCACCTCGCGCACCCGCCGCATCATGTCCACGACCCGCTCGGGGTCAACCGGATTCCACGTGTCACCGTCGACCTTGAGGCTGGTCCCCACGATCGCCCCGTCCGCCACCGCCAGGACGTCCTCGATGGTCTCGTGCTTGACCCCGGTGTTGGCCAGCACGGGGATCTCGACCGCCTCCTTGGCCTCGCGCAGGTCGGACATGCTGGCGTCGACCCCCGCCGCCGGGCCGGATATGAGCAACGCGTCGACCCCCAGATATGCCGCGCTGGCGGCTCGGTCCGCCACCGAGCGGCCGCCCACCGAGCGGCTGAACTCCGGCGTGATGTTGGCGAACATCGCGATGCGGCAGCCGCCGATCGCCTGGCGGTAGCCGGCGAGCTTCCCTAGGTCCGGTGCGAGCAGGCCCATGTCGCTGTCGTAGACGCCGGTCAGGACCTCGCGGATGAACGACGCGCCGCTGGCCACCGCGGCGGCGATGCTCGCTGTCGCGTCCCAGAGGAGGTTGGTGCCGTACGGCACGCGCAGCTGGTCGCTGAGACGGCCGATCACGTACGCCATGGTCGCGACGGCTTCCATGCCGACCGACGTCGAGTACGGGATGTCGTTCTCGTTGCAGAACAGGATCGCGTCGACGCCACCGTCCTGCAGTGCCGTCACCTCGCGGGCGGCCGAGGCGACGATCGCCTCCACGCCGCCGGTGGAGTCGTAGCGAGGTCTTCCCGGCAGACCCTCGAGGTGACACATCGCGATCATCGGCTTCTCGACGCCGAAGAGATCCTTGAGGGTCTGCATCTGTCGTTCTCCCTTTGGTTGGCCGGAGCAAAAGCTTCTCTAGGACCCGCGCGACCTGGTGGGGGCGGCATCGCCGCGGCGGTCGGCCGAACGCCCGGTGCGGCGCGGGACGAGCACGATCTCCACCCCCAGGGCCTCCAGCTCGACCAGCTCCTGGGTGGGGGCGTCGTGGTCGGTGATCAGCGTGGCGATGCGGTTGGCCGGAGCGACCGAAGCCATGGTGGTCTGCCCCAGCTTCGATCCATCGGCGACGACCACCAGCCGGTCTGAGTGCTCGATCATCAGCCGCTGGATCTCGGCGGCCTCGTCGCTCAGCTCGGTGATCCCGTGACGAGCCGACAGCCCGGCCGCGCCGAGGACCGCCATGTCGGCGTGGTACCGGCGCACAGTGGCCGCGGCCACCGGTCCGACGCACGCGAGCTCGTCGGTCAGCACCGACCCGCCGAGCACGACGACCCGTCCCTTGCGGGTCCCCAGGAGACTGGCCACCGGGAGCGATCCGGTCACAACCGTGAGGTCGTCGCGCGGTGGCAGGAACATCGCGAACTGCTCGGTCGTGCTCCCAATTCCCACGAAGATGGTGCGGTCAGGGGCGAGCGTCTCGGCCGCGTGCATTCCGATGATCCGCTTGGCGGGCGCGTTCTCCAGGGCGCGGGCGTTGAAGAGGAGCTCCATCGAGCGGGTGATGTGCGCGGTCGCGCCGCCATACGTGCGGCGCAGGAAGCCGTCTCGCTCCAGCCGGGTGATGTCCCGACGAATCGTCATCTCCGACACGCCGAGCTCCGCGGCCAGCTCGGCGATGTAGATCGTCTGATGTTCGGCGACCTGCTCGAGGATCCGGTGACGGCGGTCGACGGCTAGCACGGCGTCATCTTTTCAGACGGCTGGACAGCAAGAACGGACGGACATGGGGCCAATGTATATCGAGATTTTGTTGTGCGGGATGTTCGATCTTGTTATATACATCACTCAGCGAGCCTGAGCCGGAGGGGAGATCCATGGCAGACCTCGAAGCACCAAGCGCCGAAGTGCCGAGCCGTCAGTCGAGCCAGCTGTTCGTACGTCGGAGCACGGGCCTCGTCCGCGAGGCCTCGGCGGTGGACGCAACCATCTTCAACGCGGTGTTCTCGGCACCGGTGGGGGCGACGCTGGCCTGGGGCGTCTTCTTCGCCCTGACCGCCTTCCCCGGCTCGGACCTGGTCGCGGCGACGCTGTGGTCGTTCGTCCTCAACATCCCGATCCTGATCATGATGTCCCTGCTGGCCTCCGCGATGCCCAAGACCGGCGGGGACTACGTGTGGGTGAGCCGGATCCTCAGTCCGCCGGCCGCTCTCGTGTCAAATTTCGGCGCCGCCTTCTCGGCCGTGATCGGTGCCACGTTCTGGGCGCGCTATTTCCCGGTGTTCGCGCTGGGGCCGGTGCTCGTCACCCTGGGCACCATCTTCCACAGCCATACCCTCGTCACCGCCGGGACCCACATCCAGGCAGACAAGGGCTGGATCTTCCTGGGCGGCCTGCTGATGATCGTCTGGATGACCGCGATCCTCATCGCCGGCACCAAGACGACGTTCAAATGGCAGAACGTCTTCTGGGTCATCGCCAGCGCCGGGACGTTGCTCGCGTTCGTCGTCCTGCTGTTCAGCTCGAAGGGCGGCTTCCAGCATCACTTCAACACCATCTCGCACACGTTCGGCGCGAAGGGCAACGCCTACCAGGCCGTCATCCACACGGCGCACGCGCAGAACGCGCATCCCCACGCCTTCGGCTCGGCCACCACTCCGGCGATCTTCGTGATCATGACGTTCATGATCTGGAACTGGTGGAGCGTGTATCTCTCAGGCGAGCTCAAGAGCGCCTCCAACCGCAACCGCCAGATGTCGATCATGTTCGGCGCGCTGAGCTGGAACGTGATCGGCCTGATCGCCGGCGTGCTGCTGCTCTACAAGGTCACCAGCTATCAGTTCATCGTCGGCGCCAACACCGTGCCCAACGGCGCCTACGTGCTGCCCACCGGGCCCTTCTACCACTTCTTCGCCGGCCTGGCGGTCAACAGCAACGTTCTGACGACGATCATCGTCGCCTCGTTTTTGTTCTGGAGCCTGCCGGCCATGGTCGGCAACACGTTCATGCCGATCCGCAGCGTGTTCGCGTGGTCTTTCGACCGGGTGCTCCCGGAGCGGCTGTCAAACGTCAACGAGCGCTTCCACTCACCCGTGGCGGCGATCCTCGTCGTCATGACGCTGGTGACCCTGATGCTTGCCTGGAGCGTCACCGCCACCACGTTCCAGACCCTGCTGGCGCTCGGCGTGCTCGCCGGTGTGGTGTGCGTCGTGATCGTCGGTGTCGCCGCGTTCGCCTTCCCCATCCGCCGGCCGGACCTGTACGGCGCCTCGCCGGCGAACATCAAGCTGCTCGGCCTCCCGGTGCTCCAGATCGTTGCCCCGCTGTCGATCGCCGTCGTGGCGTTCCTCACCTGGGAGGCGTGGCACTACCCGGCGCTGGCACTCAGCGGGAACACCGGCAACCGGTGGCAGATCCCGGCGTTCATGGGTGGGATCGTCGTCGTGGGGCTGCTCATCTACTACATCGCGCGCGCTGTGCGCCGGTCCCAGGGCATCGACCTCGATCTCGTCTACCAGGAGCTTCCCCCTGACTGATCGCGATGGGGCCGGACAGCTATCCGGCGCGGTCGCCCTGATCACCGGCGGCACCAGCGGCATCGGCCTGGGAGTGGCATGGCGGATGCTCGGTGAGGGCGCACGGGTCGCCATCACCGGCCGCGACGCGCGGCGCGGGGCGGCAGCGGAGTCCGAGCTGGGGGCCGACGCACGGTTCATCGAGGCCGATGCCACGGATCCGGACGCCGTCCAGCAGTCGGTCGATGCCACCCTGGAGCACTTCGGCGCCCTCGACGTTCTCGTCAACAACGCCGGCATCGCTGTGACCGAACGGCTCGTCGACACGCCGGTGGACGCCTTCGACCGGGTGATGGCGGCCAACGTCCGCGGGCCGTTCCTGTATGCCCGAGCGTGTTTCGCCCCCCTCGCCGCGAGCCGGGGGTCGATGGTCCACATCGGCTCGGATGCCGGCCTGCGCGCCGAGCAGCCGATCGGCGCTTACTCCGTCAGCAAGGCAGCCGTGGTCATGATGTCCCAGGTGCTCGCGCTCGACGGTGCCCCCCACGGTGTGCGCTCCAACTGCGTCTGTCCGGGAGCGACGGCGCCGGGAATGCGCCACATCGGCCCGGCCACCGATCCGGATCGCGGGGACGACCCCGCGGAGTGGCCCGCGGCGCCCCTTGGCCGGGTCGGCACCGCCGACGACGTCGCCGGAGCCGTCGTCTACCTGGCGAGTCCCCAGGCGAGCTTCGTCTCCGGAGCCGTGCTCCTCATCGACGGCGGAAACGCCGCCGGGCTGCGGGCGGAGGAGCCGTAGCCGGTCACGGGCCGGTCAACGCGGCGTCGAGGTCGGCCCACAGATCCTCCGGGGCCTCGCAGCCGGTGCTGAGCCGGATGAGGCCCGGCGGGATGTGCTCCTGGCCCGGATGCGCGTTGCGCCGCTCCATGCACGTCTCCACGCCGCCGAGGCTCGTCGCGTGCCGGATGATCCGCGTCGCCCGGCAGGCTCGATCCGCCGCCGCGGCGTCGGCCAGCTCGAAGCTGACGATCGTGCCGAAGCCCGGGTAGCGCACGCGACGAACGGCATCGTGCTCCGCCAGCCGCGCCGCCAGCTGTCCCGCCGTCGCCTGCGCGCGCTCCAGGCGCAGCGGCAGCGTCCGCGCCCCCCGGAGGGCGAGAAAGCACTCGAGCATTCCGGGAGTGGCGCCGTTCAGGCTCCGGGCAGAGCGCAGCCGCCGCAGCTCCTCGGCATCGGCCGTGATGGCCACACCGAGCAGCAGGTCGGAATGGCCGCCGATCAGCTTCGTTGCCGAGTGCACGACGATGTCCGCCCCCAGCTCGAGCGGCCGCTGCACGAGCGGCGTCGCGAACGTGTTGTCGACGACGACGCGCGTCCGGGGACCCCGGGGGGCGGCGCAGATCGCCGTGAGGTCGGCGACCTCGAGCAGCGGATTCGACGGCGACTCCAGCCAGAGCAGATCGGCCTCACTTGCGCGCTGCAGCCAGCGATCGTCGGTTGCCGGCAGCCGTTCGACCCGCCACTGGTGGGCCCGGGCGCCAGCCTCGGCGATCCCGGCGACGCCCTGATAGCAGTCGTCGCACAGGACGAGGTGCGCCCCGGTCGCAAGC
>DASZMK010000164.1:0-1723 GCA_035551855.1 Solirubrobacteraceae bacterium | reverse complement strand
TTGCCGTTGACCGGCGCCCGGCTGCCGGAGACCGTGGGGGTTCCGGGGGCCTGGCAGTCGCTGCCGCAGCCGGTGGTCCGGGTCGTGGACTGCGACTGGGTCGTGGTCGGCGCCGCCGGCGCCCCCCCGGAGGGAGCCGCGGACGTCGCCGAGGTGGTGGTCGGCGCCACCGCGCCGGACGTCGACGATGACGTGCTGGGGGTGGAGCTCGTCGCCGTGGAGCTCGTCGAGCTCGTCGTCGGTGTCGAGGTGGTGGTGCCGGCGGAGGCGGCCGTCTGGGTCGTGGCGCGCGATGTGGTCGTGGACGCCTGGCCGCCGCAGCCAGCGGCGACGACGACGAGCGTGAGCGCGGCGAGGACTCCTGTGAGCTTCGAAATCACGGCGTGTCTCCTTCCCGGGCACGCCGAAGCCGAGCCGACGCTGTCCCTGGGAGTCTCGAGCGCGGACGGTAGCTACTGCAGGCCCTCGCGCGCCTCGCGCACGAGCGTAACGGCCTCGGGGAAGATCACGGCCATCACAGCGCGCAGCTGCTCGGCCTGCTGTTCAGTCGTCCCCTGGATGTTGGCGCGGTTCATCGCCGCGACCGTCAGATCGACGGCTAGCTTGATGGCGTTGTCAGCCCACGCCAGCCGTTGCGCGCCCTGCATCTGCTCGGCGAACTCGCCGAGACGGCGCTGCAGGTCATCCGGGTCGCCGAACAGACCGCCGAAACCACTTCCTTCCATGCGACCAATGGTAGCTCGCCCTGCAGTCGGGCCTGGGCGAGCGGCGACACCAGGGGTCCGTCGCCCTGCAGTCGGGGCTGGGCGTGCGGCGACACCGAGGGGCGCCGACACGATCCTTGCGCCCTGCAGTCGGGCCTGGGCACGCGCCGACACCGGGGCGCGCCGACACGATCCTCCGGTCTGGCGAGCCCACACCGGGCGGACCGTTCCGCCGCGGCCCACTAGCATGGGGCGGCCGATGAGCCCAGAGGAGACCCTCGCCCACGAATCCCGCGTGCGCAACCGGTACGCCGCGGCGGCGGTAGTCGCCGGCGTCCTGCTGATCGTCGCCTCCGTCATCCAGCTGAGCGGGCCGCACACCAGCGTCAACGAGCTGACGCTGGACCTCCTGACGGCCAACAAGCGCTTTCCGCTCGATCTGATCGCAGCCGTCCTCAATGCCGTCGCGACGCTGGCGGCGGCGTGGACGCTCCTCTACCTCTACCGCAGCGCGCGGGCGCGCAATCCGGAGCGGGTCAGACCGTACCTCCGGATCATCGTCATCGCCGCCGGCGTCCTGACGGCAGTGGCCGGGATCGCCTACGCGATCATCGTCGCCATCAAGGTCCACGAGTTCGCCACGACCGGGACACAGACCTATGGCGAGGCCAACCGTCTGACCAGCGGCAGCGGGCTGTTGGCACTGCAGCTGCTCGGCCAGGCGGCCGCGCTCCTCGTCGCCGTGGCGTTCGTGCTCGTCTCGCTCCAGGCGATGAACCAGGGCCTGCTGTCGCGGTTCATGGGCTACCTGGGCATGTTCGCCGGTGCCCTGTTCCTGTTTCAGATCACGCAGGTGCCCGTGGTGCAGGCCTTCTGGCTGCTCGCCGTCGGCTACCTGATCTCCGGGCGCTGGCCGACCGGTGTCCCGCCGGCCTGGCGCTCCGGGCGAGCCGAGCCGTGGCCATCCTCGGCCGAGATGCGCACCCGGCGGGCCGCCGCAGCCGGCGCCGGCGGGCGTA
>DASZMK010000163.1:0-40896 GCA_035551855.1 Solirubrobacteraceae bacterium | reverse complement strand
CAGGCCGTCGGTCAGCTCGCGCACGGTGCCGGCGTCAAGCGGCCACGGCATCCCCAGCTGGATGATTCGCAGGCCGATCGCCTCGCGGGCGTCCTCGTCGATCCCGAGGTCGTCCAGCGCCCGCAACGTCGCCTGAAACCCCATGCCGGCCGCCACCACGCCGATCCGCGGCCGTGCCGGCTCGAACACGATCCGGTTGAGCGAGGTCAGGCGAGCGTACTCAAACACCCGGGCCAGCCGCGCGGTCATCAGGTCGTGCTCGGCATCGAGGTTGTGCGGCGGCAGCAGCACGGGCGGCGCCCCGTCCTCGCGCAACGCCAGCACGGGGATCTGCTCCAGGGCCCCGTCGGCATCCACGGTCGCCGACGAGTCGGCGATGTCGGCGACGAGCTTCATGCCGGTCCACAGTCCGGCGTGACGTGACAGCGCCACCGCATGCAGCCCAAACAGGAGAATCTCGGCGACGCTGCCGGGGGCAAGGAGCGGCAGCACCAGGCTGCGGCAGATCGGCTCGCATGAGCTCGGCACCGTCGAGGACTTGGCCGACGGATCGTCGCCGATCAGGGCAACCGCGCCGCCGAGCGGAGCGGTGCCGCTCAGGGTGGCGTGACGGATCGCGTCCGCAGCGCGGTCGAGCCCCGGGTTCTTGCCGAACCAGAACCCCGTCACGCCCTCCTTGCGCCGCCCGGCAAGCTGGCCGAGCAGCTGAGTACCGCCGACGGCAGTCGCCGCCAGCTCCTCGTTGATGCCGGCGGTGAACACCACGTCGGCAGGGTCGAGCCAGCGCTGGGACCGGCGCAGCTCCTGATCCAGGCCCCCCAGGGGTGATCCCTGGTAGCCGCTGACGAAGACTCCCGTGTCATGGCCGCGGCGGACGTCGAGCCGGCGCTGGTCCAGCATCAGGCGCACGAGCGCCTGGATGCCGGACAGCAGGATCGGCCCGGACTCGGCGGCGTACCGGTCGTCAAGCGTGACGTTGAGACGCAGCGTCCCGGTTGAAGACGCCCCGGGCGCAGAGCCGTTGGGGCGGGCGGCCGAGACGCTCATGCGGCAACGCGCGGACGGACGTCGACCGCCACGCCGCTGCGGCCGCGGGCCTTGACGAGGATCTGTCTGGCCCGCTGCTCGGCCACCTCCAGTGGCATCTGGTCCGACGCCCGGGCCCGGCTCAGCACCTCGCCGACGCGGTCGCCGATCGCCGTCACGGCGCCGCGCAGGCGCGGCTCATCCCAGCCGGCCCGCAGGGCGTGGATGTGGATGACGCCGCCGGCGTTGGCGACGAAGTCCGGCACGTAGACGATCCCACGGGCCTGGAGCAGGCCGGCGACCGAGCGGTTCGACAGGGTGTCGTTGGCGGCGCCGGCGATGATCCGGCACGCCAACCGGCCGGCGGTGGCCGGGGTGGCCACGCGCGCGACGGCGCAGGGCGCGAACACATCGCACGGCGTCTGCAAGACGGCGCCGGCCGGGACCGTGGCGCCGCCCAGTTCCCGGGCCAGCGCGTCCGCACGCTCGGCGGCGACGTCGGCGAGGATGATCTGGGCGCCGTCGGCGGCGAGGTCACGGGCCAGCGTTCCGCCGACGTGACCGGCTCCCTGGATCAGGACGCGGACGCCGTCGATGCCGCTCCGCCCGTCGACATGCTCGACGGCGGCACGCACCGCGGCCGCCACCCCCAGCGCCGTCCACGGCGACGGATCCTCCTCAGAGCAGGAGACCACGGCGCCGGACTCGCCCATGTGCGCCAGGTCCTCGACCGTCGTGCCCATGTCGACGCCGGGCAGGTAGGCCCCGCCGGTGCGAGCGACGAAGTCGCCGAAGCGCCGCATCAGGGCGGCGCGGTCGCGGATCGGACCGCGCTTGAGGATGACCGACTTGCCGCCGCCGAACGGCAGCTCGGCGAACGCGTTCTTCAGGGTCATGGCGGCAGCGAGTCGCCGGCACTCGATGACGCCGGCCGCCTCGCTGGGGTACGCGCGGAAGCGAACGCCGCCGAGACCGGGCCCCAGCGTCGTGTCGTCGATGGCGATCACCGCTCGCAACCCCACCGCGTCGTCGCGGCAGAGCACGAGCTGCTCTGGCCCGAAGAGCTCTGGGGCCTCTACTTCTCCTTGATCCATGGTCCGCCTTCCTCCCGGGGTCCAATGGCGTCCGCACACGGATCAAAGCGAGACGCCCGCCCGCGCGCAACTAATTCGCAGCATTCAAGGCTGAGACGCACAATTCCGGCTTCTCGTCGCCGGGCGCGTGCGCTTTCTTGCGCAGCGACGTTCGAGGTCGTATGGTCGCGGCCCATGACCGACTGGGCCGCACTGGACGACACCGACCGCCAGATCCTCGAGCTCCTGCGCCGGGACGCGCGCCGGACGATCGCCGACATCGCCAGTCTCGTGAACCTCTCGCCGGCGCCGGTCAAGCGCCGGATCGACCGGCTGGAGCAGCTCGGCGTCATCTCCGGCTACACCGTGGTGCTCAACCACGCCAAGCTCGGCCCCACCGTCGACGCGTTCGTCGAGCTGCGGATGGCCGGCAACGCGGGCATCGACGAGATCATCGGCGCGGTGACCCAGGTGCCGGAGGTGCGCGAGGTGTTCACCGTCGCGGGCGATCCCGATGCGCTCGTCCACATCCGTCTGGAGAACGTCGCGCACCTCAAGGACGTCGTCAACGCCCTGCGCCGCTCCGGGCGGGTGACCGGCACCAAGACCCTCATGGTGCTCGACCACTGGTCCCGCGCCGGAGCGGGTCCGAGCACCGGCTGACCATCAGCCGGCCCCGGGCCGGCGTCGCATGAGGCCGAAGCCGCCGGCAGCCGCCGCCAGCACGAGCGCGATGATGGCGAGCACGACGGCCAGCGCGTCGCTGTCGGAGGCGGGGAATGGCGCCATCGCGCTTGCGGCCATGGCGAGGCCGACCACCGTCCGCGGTCGTGCGCCGGCCGCGGCTCGGAATGGCTGGCGAGCTCGAGACATGATGACTCCAATCGGTTCGGGCTCGGAATGGATTCGCCGCACCGTATGAGCCGGGTTTCAGAGCGCTGTGACCAATTTGTGACGCAACGGAACGCCAACATGGGGCGCACCTAGGTGACCCAGGCCGCCCGGGCGCCGGCCGCGAACGCGCGCTCGGCCGAGGGCGAGCTGTCGATCCGCCAGTTGGTTTCCTTCACGAGGTTGAACCAGATGGCGCTCGTCACCTCCGGGTGAACAGCGAGGTAGGCAAACATCTGCTCGATCCACTGGGCCTTGCTTCCGCCGGTCTCGGCACTCGAGGTCTCCGCCAGCTGGATCGGTAGGCCCGGCGCGAGCGCGTGCAGGCGCCCGATCGTCTTGCCGCAGCCCTGCGCGAAGCTCTGCCAGCCGCGAGCGAACAGCTTCCGACCGCCGTTTTGACACGTGGTCGCCACGACGTTGACGTAGCCGGTGCCGGGAAACACCTCCGTGGAGGCGAACGCCGGGCTCCACACCCATTTCACGTTCACGGCGCCGGCTTGCTCGAAGATGCGGTGAACGTGCTGCCATGCGGCGATGAACTCGCCGGGCTGGTTTCCGTTCGCGTAGTCCGCCCACGGGAACCAGTTTCCGTCCGATTCCTGCGCGAAGCGCAAATAGACCGGGCGCTTCCACGTCGCCAGCGTTCGCGCCCAGGCCGCGATGTAGGCGTCGAACTTGCCGGCGATGATGTTGGACAGCCGGTAGCGCGGCTGCGAGCTATAGAGGCCCTTGCTGGCGTCCCACGGCTCCCAGGTGATCTCCGGCACGCTGCCGCGGCGCGCGATGTCGTTCAGCTGCGAGACGAGCGGCAGCCCGTTGTGCTGCCAGTCCGCGTACCACATCACGATCGCGGCGGGCTTACCCGCCTCGCTCTCGAACGTACGGACGGTGGACAGGTCGGCCTGCTTCCATGGCCGCCACCAGTTCTGGGCCAGGGGTCCGGTCGTGACCCCCAGCTCAAGCGGCCCCCGCGGAGCCGGCGAGGCGCGTACGACGGCCGGAGATGACGAGTGGCCGATGATGCCCTCCTGGTAGGCAAGGAGACCGAGCGCGGCCGTCACGAGCAGGATGGAGGTGGCGAGCGTTTTCATGCCTGTGGCGGCGCCGTGCTCATCGCGTGGAGGGCCTGATGCCCGAAGTCGGCCACCGACACTGTGAGCAGGGCGACGAGGCAGATCAGGGCGACGACGATGCCCGCCCTCCCTCGCAAGGTGGCCAGCGAGGCACCCTGCCTGGCCGCGACCTGCTTGATGTCCATGCCGAGGGTCGTGGCGAGCACCGCCGCACCCATCACGGCGTTGACGAGCACCAACCCGTCGTAGCCGCTGATGACACTCGCCCCGGCGGTGACCGCGACCCAGATCGCGAGGAGCGGAAATGCAGTCAGGAAGATGTACGGGCCGTACACTGTGAACGGACGCGGACCCGCGCCGGCGTCCTTCCCCTTCGGAGTGATCATGTACGGACGCTTGATGCGCAGGATGACGTTGATCAACGCCCACAGCACCACCGGCCAGCGAGCGGTCTGCAGCACGATCCCGCGCCAGGACAGTCGGACGCCCGCGGGCTGGAACCATCTCCGCGCCACGCACCACATGACACTTGAGGTGAGCATGACCGGCAGGAAATAGAGCAGGAACTGTATGAGATCGACCGACGCGATCGAGCGGTTCGCCAGGACCGCCAGCGCCGGCAGGAGCCACAGAACCCCGAGCGAGCACGACCACAGGGTGTACCAGCTCTGACAGAACAGGAATTGCAGTACCTGGCCGGGCGTGTACCGGCGGATCAGCCGCGGGGTGTGCTGAAAGAAGATCTGGATCATCGAGTACGCCCAGGCGAATTGCTGGCGCAGGTAGGTGGCCAGGTCGTGCGGGCCGTCGCCGACCGCAATCGGATCCGGAACGAACACCCCCGTGTACCCGTGTGCCGCGAGTACGACCGTGTCGAGGTGGTCCTCGGCGCGAGTCGGCTGGAACCCGCCGATCTCCCGGACCGCGGCTGTGCGATAGGACGTGTGCGAGCCGATGATGAACGGTGTGCCCGTGGCGCCGTAGAAACCCATCTGCAATGGGCCCTGGAAGACCAGGTCCTGCTCGGCGAGACCGCGGGCAGCCCAGTTGTCGAGGTTTCCGCACACACTCGGGGCCTGAACCCAAGCGACGGTCGCGTCGCGGAAGTAACCGAGCACGCGATCGAGGTAATCGCGCCGTGGTCGGTGGTCGATGTCGAGCTGCACGAACACCTCGTAGTCGAGGCCCGGCCTGTCGATATGGTCGAGCCAGGCGTTGACGTTCCCCGCCTTGGTGGCGGCCTGAAAGGGAGGTCTCGGCTGATTCCAGGCCTCAATTCCCCACCGCGTGAAGTACCTCACGCCGCGGGCGTGCGCGAGTGAACGGACCTGCGCCGAGTCGCCCTCGTCGAGAATCCAGCTGTCGTGGGGATAGCTGACGCTCTGCAGCGCGTCGAGCTGGGCGCGGATCACGTCGAGTGATTCGTGGGCCGGTACGCACAGGGTGATCAGCGCGACCCGCATGCCCGAGGCGGGCGGAATCTCTACCGGCCGCTTCATCCTGCTGACAAAGCGCCAGAAGACCGTGGGCAGCAGCGTCGTCTGGTAGAAGAGCGCGACCGTCTCCGCCCAGTAGAGCCACGGGGTCGAGGACGGAGTCTGATGCAGCCACCACTTCCAGAAGGCAAAGTTCGCCACCGCCCAGAGAAGTGCGATCGCCCAGAACTGCACGCGGTCCGCGCGCGTCAGCGCGCTCACTTTGGAGTGACGGAACTCCGCCGACTCGTCGGATGCTCCGATCGGTTGCAACACGGGCTCCGGCCGACGGGCAAGAGGGGAGCCCGGCGCGACGAACGGCGTGGAGGGGTGCTCGGATCCGCGGCGTCCCCAGCGCCCGGCATGAAGCCGTCGCATGACACACGAGCTTCGGCAGCCCGGACCAGCTATTTCTGAGTGCATTACTGGTCCCTTCCAGGTCAGTGGCGTCCTACAGGCGGCGTGCGTCGCACTCGTCGATCGAGTGCACCGCCGGCCGCCCGCGCTGCCACCGGCGACATGGATTTGAGCAGGCCGGACGAAGAACCCGTGAAGAGGGCCCCGGCTTGGGATCTCCGCGGTGCGCGCTGGCCGCCGGCCCGGCGCGGAGGCGAGATCAAGCATCCCGCGCCGGCAGCTGGGCGGGATCGCAGCTGATCACCCGGAAGCTCGCCGCGCACCAGTCCGCAAGGGACCTCCGTGCCCTGACGCCTTGCATGATCCGCGGGCCGGTCGTATCGTCGCCGTACAGACCGTGGGAGGGAGGACGCATGTCCGTCAAGGCAGATGAGCGCGTGATGGCGTCGGAGCGAATCGCCCCAGGCATGCTGCCCCGCGTTCTCAACTCGTTCGACATGACGATCATCTTCGTGGCGATCGTCCTGTTCGTCGTCAACGCCGCCGCCCTGCAGCCGGCGGGGCAGAGCGCGTTCACCTTCTGGATTCTCGGCTTCCTCGTGTTCCTCATCCCCGGCGCGCTCGTCACCGCCCAGCTGGGGCAGATGTTCCCGCACGAGGGATCGCTGTACGTGTGGACGCAGAAGGCGCTCGGTCCCTTCTGGGGCTTCTTCGCCGGCTTCTGTGCCTGGTGGCCGGGGATCCTGGTGATGGTCGCCACCGGGGATGCGGTGGTGACGATGTGGCAGTTCGTCGACACCGGATCGCTGACGCAGGCGTGGGAGCAGGGGCTCGTCATCCTGGCGGTGCTCTGGTTCTCGGCCGGGATGTCGATCATGCGCCTGCGGTTCACCCAGTCCTATGTCAACTTCGCCGTGGTCTTCTACGGCGCCGCGGTGTTCGTGATCGGCCTGGCGGGCGTGCTGTGGGTGATCGGCACCGGGCACCCGGCCACGCGCGGCTGGGGCCACGCGTCCAACTGGGGGTTTCAGTCGACGGGCAGCCTGACCCTCTTCGGCCTGGTGATCCTGGGGCTGCTCGGCATCGAGGTGCCGTTGAACATGGGCGTCGAGATCGTCCACATGCGCGCCATCCGCAAGTACCTCTTCTGGGGGTCGATCGTGGTCATGGTGGGGTACCTGTGGACGACGCTGGGGACGATGCTTGCGCTCAACGCCGCCAAGAGCCAGGCTGCGACGACCGATCTCCTGCGGGCCGTCCAGGTCGGCTTCTGGGGCTCGCACGTGGTGGCGTCGGTGATCGGTCTCGTCCTGATCTGGTTCTTCGTCTCCAACACCATCGTCTACAACTACTCGTTCTCCCGGCTGCTGTTCGTCTCCGGGCTGGAGCAGCGGATGCCGCGGCAGCTCGGCCGGGTCACGGAGCGCACCAAGGTGCCCGTGTACGCGATCCTCACCCAGACGGTGCTCTCCTCGCTCTTCGTGGTGGCCGTGTTCAACCCCGGACTCGGCGGCAACAACACCCAGAAGGCATACTGGCTGTTCCAAGCGGGCGTCACCGTCATCTGGTGCCTGTCGATGGTGCTGCTGTTCTCCGACATCTTCCTTGTCCGGCGCGCATTCCCGGCGAAGTTCCACGAGGTCCGCGCCGCGCACCCGTATCTCCTGTACGCCAGCGGAGTCGTCGGCATCCTCGCGTCGGGCTTCGGCGCGTTCATCACGTTCCGCAGCCCGTGGACGCCGCTGTTCAGCAGCGGCAGCTGGCGGATCTGGCTCGCCGTCCTGTGCGGCGTCTCGGCGCTGGCGGCGCTGGCGATCTACGGCATCAGCGAGCTCGCCCATCGCCGCCGGGCGACGCAGGAGGAGCCGGTTGGCGACACCGTGCTGCGCGCATGACCGCCGCCCAGGACGTCGTCGACATGGGCGTGGCGGCGGAGGAGATCGTCGGCGCCGCCGAGCAGAGCGGCCTGCGTCTGATCCGCTTTCTGTGGTGCGGCAACGACGGGACCATCCGCGCCAAGGCCTCGTCCCGGCACGGACTCGAAGGGCGCCTGCGGTCCGGAATCGGCCTGACGGTCGCGATGCAGGCGATGAACGGGCTGGATCATCTGCAGCCGGTGGACGGCCTGGGCCCGGTCGGCGAGGTGCGGCTCGTCCCGGACCTCGGCACCTTCCGGGTGCTGCCATACGCGCCCCACACCGGCGCGGTCCTCACCGACCACGTGGCGCTCGACGGCTCGCCGGCTCCCGTCTGTCAGCGCGGGTTCCTCAAGCGGATGCAGGCGCGCCTCGGCGAGCGCGGGCTGACGCTGCGGACGGCCTTTGAGAACGAGTTCTCGCTGGCGCGGCTCATCGACGGCGTCTACGTCCCCGCCGACTCGGCGCTCTGCTTCTCGACGATCGGCATGGCCGCCGCCCAGGACTACGTCGATGATCTGGTGGCGGCGCTCGAGGCCCAGCGGATACCGCTGGAGCAGTACTACGCCGAGCTCGGCCACGGCCAGCAGGAGATCTCCACGGGGCACGCCCCGGCGCTGCAGGCCGCCGACGAGCAGCTGCTGGTGCGGGAGACGATTCGCGGCCTCGCCCCCCGGCACGGCCTCGTTGCCTCCCTGGCGCCCAAGCCGTGGCCGGACAACGCCGGCAACGGCTGCCACATCCACTTCTCCCTGTGGGAGGGCGAGCGCAACCGGTTCTTCGACGCCGCCGACGGGGACGGGCTGTCGAGCACCGCGCGCTCGTTCATCGCCGGCGTGCTCGCCCATCTTCCCGCCCTGTGCGCCCTCAGCGCCCCCAGCTTCAACTCCTATCATCGGATCCTCCCGCAGTTCTGGGCCGGCGCCTTCGTGTGCTGGGGGTATGACAACCGGGAGGCGCCGGTGCGGGTGGCGTCGCCGTTCCGCGGCGCCGAGGAGGCATCGACGAACGCCGAGCTCAAGGCCAGCGACGCCAGCTGCAACCCCTACCTGGCGCTCGGCGGCGTGATCGCCGCGGGGCTCGATGGCCTGGAGCGCGAGCTCGAGCCGCCGGCGCCGGTCATGGTCGATCCGGCCACCCTGGCCGAGGAGGCCCGCGCCGAGCGCGGGATCCTGCCGCTGCCGGCGACCCAGGCGCAGGCGCTCGAGGCACTGGCCGGCGACGAGCTGCTGTGCGATGCGCTCGGCCCGGAGCTGACCTCGGCGTACCTGGCCGTGCGTCAGTCGGAGTGGAAGGCCTTCAGCGCGGGAGATGAGGCATTCGAGCAGCAGGGTCATTTCGAGAAGTACTGAACGAGATCCCGCTCGTCGACCATCACGCGCACGGGATCCTGCGTGAGCCGCCGCAGAGCCTGGACGAGTTTCGCGGGCTGTTCTCCGAGAGCGCGGACCCCCGGCAGTGGCCCCATGTCGCGACCGGGATCATGTACCAGCGGGCGATGCGACTGCTGGCGGACCATCTCGGCTGCGAACCGGGCGAGCAGGCCGTCTACGAGCACCGGCGTCAGACACCGCCGGACGTCTACGCCTCGTCGATGCTGCGAGCGACGGGCACCGAGCTGCTGTTCATCGACGACGGCTTTCCGCCGGCGAGCGTCGGCACCAGTCCGGAGGAGCTGGGCGGGCTGGCCGGCTGCGATGCCCGGCCGGTCATGCGCATCGAGCGCGTCGCCGAACTCGTCGGCCCGGAGTCGCTGGACGACCTGCGGCGCGCCATCGCCGCGGCGCGCGCGAACGGCTACGTCGCCCTGAAGACGATCGCCGCCTACCGGGGCGGCCTCGACCTCGAGGCCCTGCCGCCGTCGACCCGGTCTGACCGGGTGGAGGGCGCGGCCGTGCGGCCCGTCCTGCTGGCGGCGCTCGAGGCCAACGAGGCGACCGGCGACCCGCTGCCGGTGCAGATCCACACCGGCTTCGGCGACCAGGACCTCTTCCTGCCCACCGCCCGGCCGGAGCTGCTCAAGCCGCTGATTGAGCGGTTCGCCCAGACACGGTTCGTGCTCCTGCACTGCTACCCGTTCGTGCGCGAGGCGGGGTGGCTGGCGCACGTCTACGGCAACGTCTTCTTCGACCTGTCGCTGACGATTCCCCACGTGGCGCGCCCGGAGCAGGCGCTGGCCGAGGCGCTCGAGCTGGCCCCGGTGTCC
The DNA here is from genome assembly GCA_035551855.1 of Solirubrobacteraceae bacterium. GTDB lineage: Bacteria > Actinomycetota > Thermoleophilia > Solirubrobacterales > Solirubrobacteraceae > Palsa-465. The sequence goes on along the minus strand of DASZMK010000163.1, from coordinate 30,876 downwards.
AAGCTGCTGTATGCCTCGGACGCGGCGCGGACGCCGGAGCTGTACCTGCTGGCGTCGATCTGGTGGCGCGACGCGCTCGCCGCCGTGCTCCCGCCCCTGCTCGGCGACGACGCGGCCGCGGTCGCCGCCGGGATGGTCATGCGGGCCAACGCGCTCGGGGTGTACCGGGTGGAGTGACCGCGTCGTTCAGTGCCTGAACGACGGAAGGGCCCGGACGCCCCCTGGCATCGCGGCCCCGGGAGGAGCACACTTTTCCATCCTCGGGGGCATCCGAGACCAGGGTTCTTTCACGGAAGAAGGATCGATGAGTCCGATCAGGAGGCAGGACCACGGGCACGGGCTCGTGAGGGCGGGTGCGACGGTCGCAACGGTCGCGCTGCTCCAGGCTCCGGCGCGTATCGCCACGTATGTGCTGCTGTTGCGGAGGTTGCGAGAGACCAACCCGGAGCTGTTCGACGGTGCCGCGTGCCGAAAGTCGATCGCCGCCTGTCTCGATGAGTACGAGCGAGAGCTGCCCGGCTGACCGGCACGAGCGCGCATCAGGGTATAAGGATTGACCTGATGATCGTGTGCGTGTCCGGAAACCCCTCGGTGGACAAGCTGTTCGAGGTCGAGGATCTCGTGCCCGGCGAGATCCACCGTCCGCGGTTCTTCATGGCGCTGCCCGGGGGCAAGGGCGTCCACGTCGCCCAGGTGACGACCGCCCTCGGCGGGGAGGCCGTCCTGGCCGGGATCCTGGCCGGCCACACCGGGCGGTGGGTGGCGGAGACGCTGGCCGCGGAGGGCGTGCGAGGCGAGTTTGCCTGGGGGGAGGGGGAGACCCGCTCCAGTCTCTCGGTCGCCGATCGCGCGACCGGGCGCCTGACGGAGTTCTACGAGGACGGGGTGCCGGCGACGGCCGCGGACTGGTCGGCGCTGGTGGCGATCGTCGACGGGCTGGTGGACCGGGCCAGCTGGCTGGCGCTCGCCGGCTCCCTGCCGGCCGAAGCCGACCTGGGGGGCTATCCGCGGCTGCTGGCGGCGGCGCGTGGCGCCGGCGTGCCCGTCGCCGTGGATTCGCGCGGGCCGGCGCTGGCGCGGACGGTCGCCGAGGGGCCGGAGCTCGTCAAGATCAACGTCCACGAGGCCCACGAGCTGCTCGACCGGCCGATCCACGAGGTCGCCGGGGCGGGAGAGGCGGCGGCCGAGATCCGGTCGCGCGCCGGGGGTGACGGTCACGCCGCCGTCATCACCCTCGGCGAGCAGGGCATGGTGCTCGTCGACCCGGACGGGGAGACCTGGCACGGCGCCGTGGAGGCGCGGGGGCACTATCCGGTGGGCAGCGGCGATGCGCTGCTCGCCGGAATGCTCACTGCCCTGACCGCCGGTGAGCCCTGGCCGCGGGCGGCCGCGCTGGGGCTGGGAGCGGCGGCGGCGAACGCCGAGGTGCCCGGCGCGGCGCGTCTGGATGCGCAGCGGGCGCGGGACCTGGCGGCGACCGCCGAGGTCCGCCCTCTCCCGGGGTGAGCGGCCGGGATCAGCTGCCGGTGGGATCCTTGTCGTTGCGGTCGGTGCGCCCGTCCGGGTGGCCGGTGAACCACGTGGATCGGTTGGTGTCGCGCCCCTTGATCGTGTGCACCGTGCACGGCTTGCCCCACAGCTTGGCGATCTCGGCGAGCGTGCCGCGGGCGTATTCCGGGTCGAGGCCGATCCCGTCGTGGCGGTGCTCCAGCAGCAGCTCGCCGCGGCCGCGGAAGTCGGCGTCGACGATCTCGATCGCCGGGATCCCGAACGTCGAGTGCTGGCGGACGAGTACCTCGCGGATCGTGTCGGCCTCGCGCGAGGACACCCGGATGCGGTCCGGGTGCCGGGCGGTGTGCTCGAAGGCGTACAGCTGGCAGCGCTCGCAGACCCTGGGCGTGAGGAACTCGCGCAGCAGCGCCTCGTCGTCGTAGTTGCGCAGGACCAGGCGCACCCGGGCCAGCGGGTCGACCTCGCCCGCCCACGGCCACCGCTCCCGCTCCTCCTCGTTCGGCTCGGTCGCGATTCGCATGACCTCGCGCAGGAGCTCGACGCCCACGTCGTACGGGTTGATCTGCCCATGCTGGCGGTGGAGCACGGAGGCGTTGAGCTGCTCGTACTCCCAGTACTGGTCCGCCGGGAGGAAGAGCCGCTGGACGAGCTCCTGATGGCAGAGCACCGCGGCGCCCTCGTTGAGCAGCTTGGTCCGCATCTGCGGCAGGAAGTAGCTCTGCTCGGACCGGACGATCGACATCACGTCGCGCTGCCAGTCCTCCAGCCCGCGCGCGTGGCGCTCCACAAACCCCAGCAGATCCTGCTCCGGCTCCTGTGGAAACCGTCGGCGCAGCGCCTCGCGCTCCTCCGCCACCCGGCGCTGGTCGGCGGCCACCTCCTCCGGGAACAGCTCGTCGTAGCGTTCCGGGCGATGCTCGACGGGGCGCGGAGACGCGCGGCGCACCAGCTGCGCCTGGGGCTGGTGGACGGCGATCGCGTGGCAGGCGTCGAGGAAGTCCTCCACCCGGTCGCGGCCGTGGGCGCTCATGTAGTCGGCGATGCGCGCGGCCGCGGACACCGCCCGGGGCATGATCTCGCGGTCGACCGCGCCCAGCCACCGGTTGGTGTCGAACACGTAGCCATGGCCGAGGCAGTGGGCGATGACCAAGGTTTGGGCGACGAAGCTGTTGCCCTCCATCAGGTAGGCGTGCACCGGGCGGGTGTTGAAGATCAGCTCGTAGATCCGCCCCTGCCCGGCGCGATAGCGGCCATACTCGGACTCGAACTGCGCCCCCCAGCGGGCGCTCGAATACCTGGCCGGCAGGCCGTTCGCCGCCGCGAAGTACACCTCCTCCGGCCGGACGAGGTGATAGACGACCTCGTTGGACTCAAGCCCCAGCTCGGTCGCTGCGAGCTCTCGGCAGCGCTCGTCGACGCGCTGTAGATCGCTGAGCGTGTACCCCATCATCGGACCGCGGCCTCGACCCCCTCCTTGGCGAAGAACTTCTTCAGCGCCGGCCACAGCTCGCGGTCGTCGGTGGCCTCGGCGAAGACGAAGCCCTCGATGTCGGTGGCGTGCTGCTCGTAGTACCCGGCCAGGTTGTACGACGCCCCGTCCCAGGTGGCGCTGCGCCCGGACGGATCGACCTGGAGGTAGCCGACGAGGGCGCAGACGGCGCTCAGCCGCTGGATCATCTCCAGCGTGTGCGGATTGTCGGCGGTGAAGTTGTCGCCGTCGGACACGTGCAGGGCGTAGATGTTCCAGTCCGTGGCCGGGAAGCGCCCCCGCTGGATGCGCTCCACCTCCTCGAACGCCGAGGACACGCGCGTCCCCCCGGACTCGACGCGGCCGAAGAACTCCTCCTCGGTGACCTCGCGGGCCTCGGTGGTGTGGGAGATGAACACGATGTCGGTCTGGTCATAGCGACGGCGCAGGAAGGCCACGCACCAGTAGAAGAACAGCCGCGCCATCCGCTTGCGATCCGCGTCCATCGACCCGGAGACGTCCATCGCCATGAAGATGACCGCCTTGTGCCGAGGCCGGGGATGCTCACGGTAGGAGAGGAAGCGCAGGTCGCGCTTCTCGATGCCGCCGAGCCCCACGTGCCCCCGGCGCGCGTTCTGAGCGAGGTTCTCACGCAGCGTCGCCTTCTTGTCGATGCGCGGGCCCTGGCGGGCCACGTCGTCGAACACCACCTCCGGCGCCTTGGATTCCCCCGCCTCGCGCTTGGGCTTCAGGCGGGGCAGCTCCAGCTCGGAGAACAGCATCTCCTCGACGTCGTCCATGTCGAGCCAGACCTCGTACATCTCCTCGCCGGGCTCGGTGCCGCCCTCGCCGCGGCCGGCCTCCTGACCACCGGCCGGGCCCAGGACATCGCCCGGCTCGCCCTCGCCCTCGCCGACGCCCTGCCCCAGCTCGCGATCCAGGATGAACCGCCAGCGGCGCGTGCCCTTGACCGGCACCCGGATCCGCTTCTCCGGCCCGGCGGCGATGATGTCCTCCTCGCCGATATGCCGGCGCAGATGCTCGGTGATCTTGCGCCGCACCCGCTCGCGGTGGTGCAGCGCGTCGCGCCGGCCCTCGTCGTGCGGAAGTCCCGAATCGCCGACGACGGTCATCGCTGCGCCCTCACCGGTGCAGCAGCTGACCGACGTAGTCGAGCAGGTCCCGCGCCGAGTCCTGGTTGTACCCGCGGTCCTCGATGAGGATCTTCATCACCTCGTTGAGCCGCTTGGCCTGCTCCTGGTCCGGGTTGGTCTTCGACAGCGTGACCTGGACGATGTCCTTGAGCTGGTCGAACAGGTACTCCTCGATGCCTCCGGCCAGGATGGTGTCCGTCTCGTACGTCAGCGGGCGCTCACTGCGGCGCAGCGCAATCCCAATCCGCATCAGCACGCCCTGGCGGAACGCATCCTTGGTCGACTCCGGCACCGCGGGATGGACCTGCTCCTCGATTCCGCGCATCAGGTTCTCGTCCGGCTCGCGATCCTCGCCGGTCACCGGATCCTTGGTCGGCGTGCCCTGGCAGTAGGCCTCGACGTTGGTCAGGTAGTTCTCCAGCAGGCGCTGGGCGTGCTCGGCGAACGCGGGCACGAACGCCTTGCGCACCTCGTCCTTGAGCCGGCGGTCGATCTCCTTGCGGGCATCGACGACGAACGCGTTCAGGCGTTCGCGCACCTCCCGGGGAGCCTCCAGGTGGTCGATGTGCTCCTTGAGCGCGATCAGGGCGATGATCGGCGTCAGGTACTTGCCGTGATGGTGCTCCTCGTCGGCCTTGCGGGCCGCGCCGGAGAGCACGTCGACGATCGCGCGCGGTCCCAGGCCGCTCATCCCCTCATGCTCGGCGGCGCGCTTGACCTCCGGGATCTGGGCCAGCTTGAAGTCGCCGACCTCCTCGCCGTCGTAGAGCCTCATCTTGTCGACGATGCTCAGATTCTCGTGCTCCTTCAGCCGGGAGAGCACCGCGACCATCGCAGCCGCCCGCAGCGCGTGCGGGGCGATGTGGAGGTCGGTCCGCGTCCCGGCGGAGGTCAGCAGCTTGCGGTAGATCCGCTGCTCGTCGGAGACCCGGACGTTGTAGGGCACCGGGATCGTCGCCAGGCGGTCCCGGAGCGCCTCGTTGCGCTGGTCGGCCATGAACGCCCGGAACTCGGCCTCGTTGGTGTGGGCCAGGATGACCGTGTCCGAGTCGATGTAGCCGAACTTGGGGACCTTGAACTGCTTCTCCTGGGCCATCGTCAAAAACAGATTGCGGAACTCGGCCGGATTCTTGAAGAACTCCACGGCCTCGAACACGCCGCGGTTGGACTTCGAGAACTCGCCGGCCCAGTCCAGAGCCAGCGGATGCGAGTCCGACCCGTGGGCCTCGATCGCCTTGAAGTCCAGGCCGCCGGTCAGCTGCTCGGTGCTCATCGACTTGGGATCGCCGGGCTCGAACGTGCCGACGCCCACCCGTCGCGCCTCCGAGAAGTAGACGCGCTCGATGGGGAAGTTCAGGAAGTCGCCACCGAGCTCGTTGTCGAGCCGCCACTGGCACACCGGACACAGCTGTCCCTCAACGGTGACGCCGGTGAAATCGCGCGCCTCGGCGCGCAGCTCCGCCGGAATGAGGTGCAGCGGCTCCTCGTGCATCGGACAGCCCTGGAGGGCGTACACCGCGCCCTCCTCGATCTGGCTCCACGCCTCCAGCCCCCGCTTGAGCAGTGTGGCGATAGAGCTCTTGGCGCCCCCCGGCGGCCCCCACATGAGCAGGATCCGCCGGCGCGTCTCGTGGCCCTGGGCCGCGGTTTCGAAGTAGCGGACAACTCGCTCCAGCGGCACGTCGAGGCCGAACAGATCACCGGAGAAGAAGTTGTATGACGTCTCCCCGCTGTGGCGGCCCTCCTCGAAGCCTGCCGCGACGATCATGTCGTAGACCCGCCGGTGTGCCGAAGCGGCGATCGTGGGTCGTTCGGCCACTCGGTCGACGTACTCGTTGAGCGAGATGACCTCCATGCGCTGCGCTGGGCCATGCTGGGCCGCGCGCTGCAAAGCTTGCTTGAACTCCATTCGCACTCACCTTCTCGCTCGAAGCTCGCCATCCGCGGAAATCGCGGAAGCACTTCGTCTTTCCCTCACGATGGTACGACCAGCGAGTCGGATCTCACGCCGATTTTTCGGCGATCGCGCTCGTTGGCACCTCTCCTTTCCGGGCCATCAGGCCGTGGGCGGCCCTTCCTCCCCTCGGAGTCAGAATTCAGACTCGCGCTGACGTGGGTTTCATGCACGTCCCGGGGGACACAACCCGCGCCCCCGGGGGTGGATATCCCACCCGCGACGTCTCCACTGACTATGACTCATCAACGTAAGTACGGAGATAGCCGCGTGCGCCAACTGCCGACCGGGAAATCGGTACACCGGGCTATATCCGGCGGGGGCGGGAGGGCTGTTGCCGCTCCCAACGTGGGGCTACGCGCGCTGCCGGCGACGCGCTGGCGGGGTGCGCGGCCGGCGGGTGCGCTGGCGGCGGTGGGCGGCCGGCAGTGCGCGGCCGGCGACGCGCGGGCGGCGTGCGCCGCCGCCGGTGCGGGGCCCGCGACGCGCTACCGCCATGCATCAGGTGCCAAATCCGGATCGCCGCCGGAGATCTGGCACAGGACGCAGGCTCGGCCCCACAAATGCGCCAAATCACCCAGCCGTTCCGTGATTTGTCGCCTGGTGCACGCCGGAATCCGGGGCAACGCGGGCCGGTTGCCGCGGCCGGTGCCCGGAGCCGCCGGCGGCGGCGCTCAGCCCCGGACGATCGTGAACTTCAGCGTCCGGCGCGCCGAGCGCTGGTGGGCGCCGTTGATGGCGGTGAGCACGAGCGTGTAGGTGCCGGGGGCGAGCTTGCGCCGCCGGCTGAGCTGCCCGGTGAACGCCCGCCCAAACACCCTCCGGTGCATCCCAGTCCTCCTCAACCGCGGTCAGCGAATACCATCGAGCGCCGCAGCCAGACGGTGCAGCGGACACCCTGCTGAGACTGGCCGACGGACCACTGGCGCTTTCCGGGGCGACCCGTACGCTTACGGCATGAATCGCTTCGGGAAACGGGGAGACCTGCTGGTGCACGAGGAGCAGCCGTTCAACGCCGAGACCGGGCGTGAGGCTCTGGCGGCCGGTCCGCTGACTGCCACCGACGAGTTCTATGTCCGGGGACACGGCGAGGTGCCGGAGATCGATCCCACCAGATGGCGGCTGCGCGTGAACGGGGCCGTCGAGCGCGAGCTGGACCTGTCGCTCGAGACGTTGCGGGAGGCCCTGCCGGAGCGCCAGGAGACCGCCACCCTGCAGTGCGCGGGCAACCGGCGGGTGGGACTGATGGCGATCCGCGACATTCCCGGTGAGGCGCCGTGGGGTCCGGGCGCGACCGGAACCGCCACCTGGACCGGAGTGGCGCTCGGCGATGTGCTTGCGCTCGCCCGCCCCCTGGAGGGAGCGGCGCACGTGGGGTTCGTCGGCGCGGACCTGTGCTCGGAGGCCCGGCCGGCCGAGCGCTTCGGTGGGTCGATCCCGCTGGACAAGGCGTGTCGCCCGGAGGTGCTGCTGGCCTGGGCGATGAACGATGAGCCGCTCCCGGCGGTTCACGGCGCCCCGCTGCGCGTGGTCGTGCCCGGGTACATCGGGGCGCGCAGCGTCAAATGGCTGGAGCGGATCGAGGTGCGCACGCAGCCGTGGCCGGGCTACTTCCAGCACGTCGTCTACCGGTTGGTGCCCGCCGACGGGACCCCGGGGCCGGGCGTGGGAATGCCGCTTGGCCTCGTGGCGCTCAACTGCGATGTGCTGTCACCGGCCGATGGGGAGACCGTCGATGCCGGTCCGGTCGAGGTGCGCGGCTATGCGTTTGCCGGCGGAGAGCGCCACGTGGCCCGCGTGGATGTCTCGCTCGACGGGGGAGACACCTGGGATCAGGCCGAGCTGCTGGACGATCTCGGACCCTGGGCCTGGCGGCAGTGGCGGATGAAGGTCGAGCTGGGGCCCGGCGAGCACGAGATCCTCGCCCGCGCCTGGGACTCCTCGGCGGCCACCCAGCCTGACGACGAGGCCGGACTGTGGAACCCCAAGGGCTACGTCAACAACGCCCGCCCACGGGTCAGGATCCGCGCCGCCGCCCGTAGCGCCGTCGCCTCTTAATAAGCTCTAACGAACACCCCCTAGCGTGCGGCGCGCGCATGGGTGGTCCAAAGCATCTGTGGTCCGGCGACTGGCAGCAGGAGTCTGCCGCCGCGTCCGCGCGCCGTGACCCGGCGCCCCCGGCCCGTCCGGCGCCGGCCGAGCCGGCGCCGGCGGCCCCCGCTCCGCCCCGGGGGCCCAGGCGCCGGCGCCTGGTTCGGATTTCCTGGCGCCCAGTGGTCCGCATCGGACTTCCGATCGTGCTGGCGGCGGTCGTCATCGCCGCCGGCGCCTATGCGGTGACGCAGCTGGTGGCGACGTCCGGCTCTGCCGCCTCGACCTCCTCCGCCGGCCTGACCGGGCCGGCGACCACGGTCGACTGGCTCGGCATGCAGATCGAGACCGTGCCGCCGGGCGCGGCGGTGATCGATACGGTCGCGCCGGGAAGCCCGGCCGACGTCGCCGGTCTGAATCCGGGGGCCGTGATCCTCGCGGTCAACAACCGGCCGATCCACGGCGCCGGTGACATCGGCGCGGCGATCCGCGGTCTGCCTGCGGGCTACCGGGTCCCGATCCAGATCAGCTACGGCTCGGCCCTGTACCAGATCGACGCCACGCTGGCGGCGCCACCGACCCACCCGTGAGCTTCTCCTGGCCGATCGTGCTGGTGGCGCTGGCCGCCATCCCACTGCTTGGGCTGTGGTACCTGCGCGAGCAGCGCCGGCGCGCCCGGGCAGCCGAGGCGTTCGCCGCACCCGTGATGACGGCGTCGGTCGCACCCCGGCGTCCGCGCTGGCGCCGGCACGTTCCGATGCTGGTGTTCGCGATCGCGCTCGCCGTCCTGATCGTGGCGGCCGCTCGCCCGCAGCGAACGGTGGCGGTGCCCGTCGACAGCGGCGCGATCATGCTCGCCAACGACATCTCGAGCTCGATGACGGCCACCGATGTCAGCCCCTCTCGCCTCGGTGCGGCGCAGCGCGCCGCCGAGCGCTTCGTCGCCGGCGTGCCCGGCTCGATGGCGGTCGGCCAGATGGCCTTTGCCCGGCGGCCGATCGTGCTGCAGTCGCCGACCACCGACCACGCGCTGACGCAGGCGGCCATCGCCCAGCTGCGGCCCGGGGGCGGCGGCACGGCCATCGGCGACACGATCCAGACCGCCGTCCGCATGATCACGACGCTGCCTCGCAAGGGCGGACGGCGGCCTCCGGGGGCGATCGTGCTGCTGTCTGACGGCACATCGAATGTCGGAGTCAACCCGCTCACCGCCGCCGCTCAGGCCAAGGCGCAGCACATCCCGGTCTACACGATCGCGCTGGGGACGCCGAACGGCACGATCGCCGTCAAGCACGGGAGCCATACGGTCACGACCCCCGTGCCGGTCAGCCCCCAGGAGCTCGCCCAGATCGCCGTCGCCTCCGGCGGCCGCGCGTTCACCGCCGCCGACAGCGCCAGGGCGAGCGCCGTCTACGCCCACCTGGCCACCCAGCTCGGCCACAAGAACGTCAAACGTGAGATCACGGCGAGCGTTGCCGGTGGAGGCCTGGTGCTGCTGCTGGTCGGCAGCGCCATGTCGCTCTTCTGGTTTGCCCGCCTCGCCTAGCCAACGAATTCAGGAGGACAGATGACAGACATCGATGAAACGACCCGGTTGCGCGGCGACGCGCGCGACGCGCTGCAGGAGGCGCTGTATGAGATCAAGCGCGTCATCGTCGGCCAGGACGCGATGCTCGAGCGGCTGCTGGTCAGCCTGCTCGCCGGAGGCCACGTGCTCCTCGAGGGCGTCCCCGGCCTCGCCAAGACACTGACGGTCAAGACGCTGGCGGCAGTGCTCGGCGGCTCCTACAGCCGGATCCAGTTCACCCCGGACCTCGTCCCGGCCGACCTGGTCGGCACCCGGGTATGGCGTCCGGACACCGGTGGCTTTGACACCGAGCTCGGACCGGTGTTTCACAACTTCCTGCTCGCCGACGAGATCAACCGCGCCCCCGCGAAGGTCCAGTCGGCGCTGCTCGAGGTGATGCAGGAACAGCAGGTGACGATCGGCGGAACGACATACAAGGTGCCCCTCCCGTTCATCGTCATGGCGACCCAGAACCCCATCGAGTCCGAGGGCACCTACCCGCTGCCGGAGGCCCAGGTTGACCGGTTCCTCATGAAGATCCTCGTCGACTACCCCACGGTCGGCGAGGAGGCCGCGGTCGTGGGACGCAGCCTTCAGGATCCCGCCGAGGTCCGGGAATGCCTGGCCCTCGAGGATCTGCACCGGCACGCGGAAACGGCGCGGACGGTGGCCGTGGACCGGGGCACGATCGGCTACGCGGTCGCGCTGGCCGACGCCACGCGCCACCCGGCCGGCCACGGCCTCGACGACATGGACGGCCTGATCGAGTTCGGAGCCAGCCCGCGCGGGCCGATTGGGCTCGTGCAGGCGGCGCGGGCGCTGGCGCTGCTGCGCGGACGCGGACACGTTGAGCCGGACGACGTTCGCGATCTGGCGCCGGACATCCTGCGCCACCGGATCGTCCTCTCCTACGACGCGCTCAGCGACGGCGTGACCGTCGACGAGCTGCTCGAGCGCGTGCTGGCCACCGTGCCGGAGCCGGGCGCGGACCGGCTGATGCGACCGGTTGCCGCCGAGACCGGCGGCGAGTGGCTGAGGAGCGCATGACCGAGGCGCTGGTCCAGTCCCCCGCTGCCCGCCAGGGGCCGGGACCGATGGTGCCGTCGCTGGTCGAGGCGCTGGATCTCGCGCTCAACCGGCTGGTCACGCGCACGCTCCCCGGCGATCGCCGCGCCGCCGGCGTCGGTCTCGGCACCGAGCTCGCACAGCTGCGTCCCTACGAGACCGGCGACGACGTCCGCCACATCGACGCCGCCGCGACGGCCCGCACCGGCCTGCCCCATGTACGCCTGCACGTCCCGGAGCGGGCGCTGACGACGTGGATCGTGCTCGATGTCTCGCCCTCGATGGCGTTCGGCACGGCCCGCCGGCTGAAGGCCGATGTCGCCGAGGGAGCGGCGCTGGTGTTCGGACGGCTCGGCGTTCGCCGGGCCGGCAGCGTCGGCGTCGTCGCCTTCGGCGCCGGGGAGCCCCGCGTGCTGCCTCCGCGGGGCTCCAAGCCGGGCATCGTGGCGCTGCGACGGATGCTCGCCGAGGGGGTTGCGCCGGACGGGCAACATGACCCTGAGGCGCTGGCGGGCGCGCTCCGTCGTGCCGCACGACTGGCGACCCAGCCCGGCCTCGTCGCCGTGATCTCCGACTTCCGCGACCAGCGCGACTGGGAGCGGCCGCTCGGATCGCTGCGCGTGCGCCACTCCGTCGTCGCTCTCGAGATCGCCGACCCGCGTGAGGCCGAGCTGCCGGACGTGGGGCATCTGACCGTCGTCGATCCGGAGACGGGGGGGCTGCTGCAGGTCAATACCTCCCGGCGCCGCGTCCGCGAGCGCTTCGCCGACCTCGAGCGCCGGCGACGGGAGACGGTGGCGCGCGAGCTGCGGCGCCTGCGCGTTCATCACACCACGCTCTCCACCGGGGAGGACTGGCTGGTGGAGCTGGGGCGCCGCCTGCGATGAGCTTCGGCGCGCCGATGTGGCTGTTCGCCCTGGCGGTGGTCCCGCTCGCCGTGTTCGCCTACCTGCGCGCGCGGCGACGGGCCCGGCGGTACGCCGTGCGCTTCACGGCGGTGGCCACGCTGCGCGAGGTGGTCTCGGCCTCATCCGCCTGGGGGCGGCATCTGCCGGCGGCTCTGGCCCTCGCCGCCATCGCCGCCCTCGTCCTCGCGCTCGCCCGCCCGCACGTCAGCTACAGCGCGCCCGTCAACGACGCGTCGCTGATGCTCGTCACAGATCACTCCGGGTCGATGGCGGCGAGCGATGTTCAGCCGACGCGGCTGGGTGCCGCGGTGTCCGCGGCCAACACGTTCATCGATCAGCTGCCCTCGACCGTCCGCCTGGGCGCCATCACCTTCTCCAGCACGACCGATGCCGTCCAGGCGCCGGTGGCAGATCACGCCGCCGCGCGATCGATCATCGACGCCCAGTCTGCCGGCGGCGGCACCGACACCGGCGACGCGCTCCAGACGGCGCTCCAGCTGCTGCACGGCGGGCAGGCCCATCACCCGCCGTCGGCGATCGTGCTCCTCTCCGACGGCGCGGCGAACGTGGGACCGGACCCGGTCACGGTCAGCCGCGAGGCGGCCCGCGACCACGTTCCGATCTATACCGTCGCCCTCGGCACCTCCGGCGGCGTCCTACCCGGCGCCGGCCCCTTCGGCCAGGGGGTCTCCGTGCCGCCGGATCCGCAGCTGATGCAGCAGATCGCCCAGGTCTCCGGCGCCCGCGCCTTCAACGCGCAGAGCTCCGATCAGCTCAGCTCCATCTACCGCGGGCTCGGCAACCAGCTGGGCAAGACCACCCGCACGCGCGAGGTCACGGCGGTGTTCGCCATCGCGGGCCTGGTGCTGCTGCTGGGCGCGGCGGGGACGTCGGTGCGGTGGTCGGCGCGGGTGGTCTAGCGGCGGACTGATCCGCCTGCTCTGCGACGCGCAGCCCTCGCCTCTGTAGAACCCGCACATCCCGGAGCGGGACCTGCGCCGCGTCCTGGACCTGCTGGAGCGAAACGTGGCCGAGACGGCCTGGCCCCAGCCGCAGGAGTCTCTCCCCGCCCACCGGTACCTGTTTGTGTCCCTCGCGATCAGGACACACTAAACCCTGTCAGGCGACGAGCAGAGGGAGGGCGCCTTGGCAACCGGAACCGAAGCGGGCCGGACGGTGACATGGTGACTGCCTCCGGTGACGCGGCCGTGATCGAGATCCGCGAGGTCAGTAAGCGGTTTCCCGGTGTCCAGGCACTTGACTCCGTCAGCCTCGACATCCGTCCGGGCGAGATCCACGCCGTGGCGGGTGAGAACGGCGCCGGCAAGTCGACACTGATGAAGCTGCTGTCCCAGCTGGAGCGCCCCACCGATGGCAGCATCCACGTCGGCGGCCGGCCGATGCGGTTTCGCAACCCGCGGCACGCGCAGCAGCTCGGCATCGCGATGGTCCACCAGGAGTTCGCGCTGGCGCCGCACCTCAGCGTGGCCGACAACCTCGCGCTGGGGCGCGAGGAGACCCGCCTCGGACTGATCGTGCGCGGCTCGACGAAGCGCCGCGCCCGGGACCTGCTCAAGCGAGTCGGTTTGGACATCAACCCGGCGCGCCGGGTCGAGAGCCTCTCGGTGGCCGATCAGCAGCGCGTCGAGATCGCCAAGGCCCTCGCTGTGGACGCGCGGGTCGTGATCATGGACGAGCCGACGGCGACGCTGACCGAGCCGGAGATCGACGACCTGTTCAGGTTGATCGAGGAGCTCAAGGCCGACGGGATCGCCATCTTCTACATCTCGCACCGGCTGGAGGAGGTCGTCAGGATCGCCGATCGCGTCACCGTGATGCGCGACGGGGAGGTCGTGGAGACGCTGGACAAGGGCGAGTTCGACGAGCCCACGCTCGTGCGCCTGATGGTGGGCCGCGAGATCGAGAACCTGTATCCGAAGGCCACGGCCGAGATCGGCGACGTCCGCCTTCAGGTGGAGGGCGTGACCCGGCCCGGCGTTCTCCAGGACTGCTCGTTCGAGGTCCGCGCAGGTGAGATCGTCGGCTTTGCCGGACTGATCGGGGCGGGCCGCACCGAGCTGGCACGGGCGGTGTTCGCCGCCGACCCCATCACCGCGGGCACCATCGAGCTCGACGGACGCCCGTTGAAGCTGCGCTCGCCCAGCGACGCGATCGCTGCCGGGATCGGATACCTGACGGAGGATCGCAAGGGCGACGGCCTGGCCATGCAGCTGCCGGTGACGTACAACATCACGCTCGCCCGGATTCCGGGCCGGGGGCTGTGGATCGACCGACGTGGCGAGCACCGGGTGGCCGAGCGCCGCCGCGACGAGCTGGACATCCGCACGCCGTCGCTGCGCCGGCCGGTCGAGGCGCTGTCCGGGGGGACCCAGCAGAAGGTGGTCGTCGCCCGGTGGCTGGAGACCGAGGCGCGGGTGCTGTTCTTCGACGAGCCCAGCCGGGGAATCGACGTCGGCGCCAAGGCGGAGCTGTTCAAGCTGATCGGCGGCCTGGCGGCCGACGGGCGAGCCATCGTCCTGATCAGCTCCTACCTGCCGGAGCTGACGAACATGTGCGACCGGATCATCGTCGTTCGGGATGGGCGCACGGTCGGGGAACTGAAGCGCGACGAGTTCGACGAGGAGCGGATCATGGCGCTCGCGTCGGGCGTGGAAAGGAAGGCCGAATGAGCACGCAAGTCGGAACCCCGCGGGCGCCGACCACGGTCCGGCTGCCTCAGGGCATCCGTGACCGGTTGCAGGACGTGGTCTCGCAGCTGGCAGCCGCCGGAGGGCTGATCGTGGTCGCGGTCGCACTGGCGATCGCCTCGCCGTACTTCCTGACCGCCAACAACCTGTTCAACATCGGCGTCCAGGTGTCGGTGGTGGCGATCATCGCCGTCGGCGAGACCCTGGTCATCCTGACCGCCGGCATCGACCTCTCCGTGGGCTCGGTGGCCGGGCTCGGCGGGGTTCTCGGCACGATGGCGATCGCCAATGCCGGCTTCCCCATCATCCCCGGGATCATCATCGGCATCCTCGTCGGCGCCGGGGTGGGCATGGTCAACGGGCTGCTCGTCACCCAGATGAAGCTGCCGCCGTTCATCGCCACTCTGGGGATGCTCGGCGTGGCCCGGGGGCTGACGTTCATCGTCGGCGGCGAGAACGCCGTCTATGGTCTGCCCGCCAACTTCCGGCTGGTGGGGGAGGGCCAGATCGGCCCCATTCCGATGCCGATCCTGTACCTGGCGGTGATCGCCGCGGCCGGTTACCTCATCCTCAGCCGCACCCGGTTGGGGCGCTATGCCTACGCGATCGGCTCCAACAAGGAGGCGGCCCGGCTGTCCGGCATCTCGCTCAGCCGCTACCTGATCGGCGTGTACGTCATCGCCGGCGCACTGGCCGGGTTCGGCGGCATGATCGCCGCGTCGCTCGTGCACTCCGGGCAGCCCAACTACGGCGTGGGCCTGGAGCTCAACGTCATCGCGGCGTGCGTCATCGGCGGCGCCAGCCTGTTCGGCGGCGTCGGCACGATCGGCGGAACGCTGATCGGAGCCTTCCTGATGGCGGTGATCACCAACGGAGCCGTCCTGCTCAACATCACGCAGTACTACCAGCAGGTGATCATCGGCGTGATCATCTGGCTCGCGGTGTGGTGGGACCAGGTCCGGCGCCGGCGGCTGTCGGCCGCGTCGCAGGAGGGCGGCCGGAGAAGCGCGGACACCGAGCAGGACCCGGTCAGGACCGCCGATGCGACGTAGACCGATCACAGCGGCCGCCGTGGCCGTGCTCGCCTGTGCACTCACCGGATGTGGCGTGGTCAAGGACCACAAGGCCAAGGTCACGCTTCAGACGACACCGCCGATTCACCTGGCGGTCATCCCCAAGTCGGTCGGTCTGGACTACTGGTCGAAGGTGCACGCCGGTGCCGAGTGCGCGGTCTCCCAGATGCGGGGCGTCAACGTCACGTGGAACGGCGTGACCGACGAGACCGACGTCGTCGGCCAGCTCAACCTGCTCAACAACTACATCGCGCAGGGGGTCAACGGACTCGTCTACGCCGCCACCGACGCGACCGCGATGAGCGAGGTGTCGACCGGCGCCGCCAAGGCGGGGATCAGGGTGGTCTCCATCGACTCCGGAACCGCCCCCCAGCCGGCCAACGTGCCGCTGATCGCCACCAACAACGTCAACGGCGCCGAGCTCGCGGCCGCGCAGCTGGCCAAGGCCGTCGGTCCCGGCGGTGGCAAGGTGGCGATCATCGCCTTCCATGCCGGCTCGCAGACCAACGATCAGCGCGTCCAGGGCTTCGAGGCCGGCCTCAAGCACTACCCCAAGCTGCATCTGATCGGCATCCAGTACAGCCAGAACGACTACAACACGGCGCTGACGGTCACCGCCAACATCCTCACCGCCAACCCGAACCTCAAGGGAGTCTTCGCCGCCAACGAGTCAAGCGACGTCGGCGCCGTCGAGGCGATCCGGATCGCCCACCGGGTCGGCAAGGTGAAGGTCGTCGGCTGGGACACCTCGCCGGATGAGGTCGACGGCGTCCGGCAGGGAATCGTCTCCGGGCTCATCTCCCAGGACCCCTTCCGGATGGGCTACGACGGCGTGCGGGCGGCCGTCGCCCTCCTGCGACACCACGGACAGCCGCACAACGAGAACACGGGCGCCGTGATGGTGACCAGGGCCAACCTGAACAATCCGGTCGTGCGCCAGTTCGTCACCCCGCGCTGCGGCCCGCCCCGCTCCGTCGACGTCGGAGCGCGCGGATGACGTCGTCCGTGACGCCGACCCAGACGGCGGCGGCGGTGGCGCGACCGCCGCACTCGCCCAGTCGGCCCGCAAGCACATCTTCTGGGCCAGCTACTTCGGCTGGCTGCTCGACGGCTTTGACACGACGATCTACGCGTTCGTGCTCGTCCCGGCGCTCAAGGTCATCCTGCCGGCGAGCGGCGTTCCGGCGAGCCAGACGCCGCATTAGGGGCTGACGTTCTTCGCGATCTTCCTCGCCGGGTGGGGAAGCTCGTTCCTCGTCGGCCTGCTCGCCGACCGAGTCGGCCGCCTCCGGGCGCTCGGCATCTCGATTGCGCGGTACGCGATCGGCACGCTGGCCTCCGGGCTGGCGCAGAACATCCCGGAGCTCGCCGCCGCCCGCTTCGTCGCCGGGTTCGGACTCGGCGCCGAATGGTTCATCGGCGGCACCGGTGTCGCCGAGGCGTTCCCGGAGAACGAGCGGCCGAAATGGACCGGGCGCTTCCACAGCGCCTGGTATGCGGGGTTCATCCTCGCGGCCGCGATCGTGCCCTTCATCGTGGGGCCGGTGGGCTGGCGCGGCGTCTTCTTCATCGGAATCATCCCGGCGGCGCTCCTGTTCTACATCCGGCTCAAGGCGGAGGAGCCCGAGCGCTGGGTCAACGCCAAGCGGCGGCTCGGCTGCGAGCTGAACATGCGCAACTCGCTGCAGACGATCCTTGACCGCGACCACCGGCGGGACACGCTGATCCTCGCCGTGATCATGGTCCCGGTGATCACCGGCCTGTACGGGGGCACGCTGTTCGTGCCGACGGCGTTGACGGCGCTGCACGAGACGACGCATGCCGCGATCAAGACCTCGTACCTGATCGCGATCAAATCCGGCGACCTGCCGTTGTTCCTCGTCCTGCTGGTGTTGCTCGGCATCGGCGGCGCCGACTTCGCGATCTTCTCGCTGTGGCTTCCGGAGGTCTCACCCCACCCACGCCCGGGCGAGCGGGTTTGCGTTCGTGACCACGATCGGCCGGTTTGCCGGGGCCGGCCTCACCTTCGCCATCGGCGCCCTGAACACCGCCGTCGGCCTCGGCACCTCCCTGTCGCTCACCGCCATCTTCTTCATCGTCGGCCTGCTGCTGCTGCCGCTGGCCCGGGAGGGCCGGGGCGAGCTGGCGGCGGAGTGAGGCCCCGGGCCGCCCGCGCTCAGGCGCGCGCCGGCTCGCGGTCCACGCCCGCCTCGACGGGCTCGGCGTAGTCCTCGGCCACCGTCTCGTCGCGGACCGGGCGCGGATCCAGCCGCCGGGTGAGCGGCGTCAGGAGCACGGTGACGACGAGGTTGGCCAGGATGGCCAGGAACGCCGAGTACATGGTCACCTTGAACGAGCCGATCGACAGGGGAAAGGCGGACTTGAAGCTCTGCGAGGCGGCCATGTACGTACCCAACCCCATGCCGACCGCCCAGCCGGCCACCAGCGCCCACCGATCGAGCCAGCGGGTGTACAGGCCGAGGAACACCGCGGGCAGGGTCTGGATGATCCAGACGCCGCCGAGCAGCTGGAGATCGATCGCCGACTTGGTTGAGACGAACAGGGCGAAGACGAGGGCGCCCGCCTTGACCACGACGGAGGCGAGCTTGGCCACGGTCGCCTGCTCGGCGTGGGAGGCGTGCGGGCGCAGGTACTCACGGTAGATGTTGCGCGAGAAGAGGTTGCCGGCGGCGATCGCCATGATCGCGGCCGGGACGAGGGCACCGACGCCGATCGCGGCGAAGCCGAACCCCGCGAACCACGAGGGGAAGTACTTGAGGAACAGGTCGGGCACCGCGAAGTTCGGCGTGGCCGGCTTGAGATGGGCCGCGATCGCCATATAGCCGAAGATGGCGATGATGCCGAGGGCCAGCGAGTAGAACGAGAGCAGCGAGGCGTTGCGGCGGATGACATTGCCGGTGCGGGCGCTCAGGGCCCCGGTCAGCGCGTGCGGATACAGGAATAGGGCGAAGGCCGAGCCCAGGGCGAGCGTCGCGTAGGTTTCGTACGACGCCGGCTTGCCGGGCACCAGTGCCGCCGGTGGGTGTCGCTTCGGTAGCGCCTGGGCGGCGGCACCGAAGATGTGACCGAAGCCGCCGAGCTTGATGGGGATGTAGATGATCGCCACCGCCACCGTGATGTAGATCGCGAGATCCTTGACGATCGCGGTCAACGCCGGGGCGCGCAGGCCGCTCTGATACGTGTACGCAGCCAGGATCACGAACGCGATGATGATCGGCCAGTCACCGGAGATCCCCATTGCCGCGATCACGGTCTTGAGCCCCACCAGCTGGAGGCCGACGTACGGCATCGTCGCCAGGATCCCGGTCAGCGCCACCACCAGGGCCAGCGAGCCAGAGTCGAACCGGCCGCGCACGAAGTCGGCTGCCGTGATGTACCCATGGCGTTTGCACACCGCCCACAGCCGCGGACCGAACACGAACAGGATGGGGAACACCAGAGTCGTGTAGGCGAAGGCGAAGAACCCGGCACTGCCGGTGCCGAACATGGCGGCGGGAACCGCGATGAACGTGTACGCGGTGTAGATGTCACCACCGATCAGAAACCAGGTCAGCCACGTGCCGAAGCCGCGACCGGCCAAGCCCCACTCATTGAGGTGAGCGAGGTCGGCCCGGCGCCACCGGGCCGCCACGAAGCCCACCACCGTGACGAAGAAGAACAGGAGGCAGAAGACGACGATCGCCGCGGCGTGAACGGGGTGCTTGTCCAACCCCGCCTATCCCGTGTTCCGGTAGACCAAGGTGCTGATGGCGGCAGTCACCCCCAGCCAGACGACCTGATACCAGTAGAAGAAGGGGATGCCCCACAGATGCGGGTTGGCGTGGGCATAGAGCGGGGGATAAAGCAGGCCGGCGAACGGCAGCAGCAACAGCCAGTAGTAGCCACGTCTCCGCCGAGACGGTGGCGCCGCGTCGCCCTCGCCGCGCGGATGACCCGCCATAGGTCAATCCGTGCCCACCTGGGACAGAGCTCAAACGCCCGCGTGTCCGGTGCTTGACAGGACGGCACCGTCGGATGCGGACCCCACGCTCGCCGCATACCGCGCGAACACGCCGCCGGGATAGCGCGGCGCCGGCGCCACCCAGTCCTCCAGCCGCCGGCGCAGGTCGGCGTCAGTCACGTCGACGTCGAGCCGGCCGGTGTCGAGGTCGATGGTGACGCGATCGCCATCGGCCACGGCGGCGATGGGGCCGCCGCGGGCCGCCTCCGGGGCGACGTGGCCGACCATCAGACCGCGGGTGGCCCCGGAGAAGCGGCCGTCGGTGACGAGCGCCACCGACTCGCCCAGGCCGGCGCCGACGACCGAGGCGGTCAGCCCCAGCATCTCCCGCATCCCCGGTCCGCCGGCCGGCCCCTCGTAGCGCACGACGAGCACGTCACCGGGCTGCACACCCCCGCCGCGCACGGCGTCGATGCAGGATGGCTCGTCGTCGAACACGCGGGCCGGGCCGCCGTGCCCGCGGCGCTGCGTGCCGGCCAGCTTGAGCACGCAGCCCTCCGGGGCGAGGTTGCCGCGCAGCGCATACAGCGACCCGCGGGGCTTGAACGCGCCGATGACCCGGCCGTCGGGATCCGGCGCCGCCGCGGTCGCCTCGGCCAGGGTGCGCCCCTCGACCGTCGGCGCGTCGCCGTCGACGTGGCCGCGTGAGATCAGCTCCCGGATCAGGGTGGCGCTGCCGCCGGCGCGATGCAGGTCCTCGGCCATGAAGGCGCCCCCCGGCGCCAGATCGGCGATCACCGGAGTGCGGGCGCTGATCTGCGCCAGGTCGGCGAGCGACAGCTCCACCCCGGCCTCGCGGGCGATCGCCAGCAGATGCAGGAATCCGTTGGTCGAGCCGCCGCTGGCCACCACACCGGTCATCGCGTTCTCCAGGGCGCGGCGGTCGAGGAAGCGCCGGGCCGTCGTCCCGGCGGCGGCCAGCGCGACCGCCAGGACACCGGCCCGCTCGGCGGCGGCGTCCTTCTCGGTGGTGTAGGCGGCGGGGATGAGACCGTCGCCGATCACGCCGAGGCCGAGGAAGTCGACGACGATCGCCATGGTGTTGGCGGTGAAGTTGCCCGCGCAGTAGCCGGCGCCCGGGCAGGCGACCCGCTCGAGCTCGTCGAGATCGGCCCGGGACAGGTGGCCGCTCTCGTGGGCGCCGACCGCCTCCCACACATCCTGGATGGTCACGGCCCGGCCGCGGAACCGCCCGGCGAGCATCGGGCCGCCGGACAGGACGACGGACGGCCGGTCAAGGCGGGCCAGCGCCATCAGCACCGCCGGCACCGTCTTGTCGCAGCCGACCAGGCCCACCACGGCGTCGAAGTCATGGGCGTGGACCATGAGCTCGATCGAGTCGGCGATGACCTCGCGGGAGACGAGCGAGGCCCGCATCCCGGGCGTGGCCTGCGTCTGGTTGTCGGAGACGGCGATCGTGTTGAAGATCAGTGGCAGCCCGCCCGCCGCCTCCACCGCGGCCGCCGCTCGCTCGGCCAGTCGCCGGTGGTTGAGGTTGCACGGCATCGTCCCCGTCCACGTCGACGCGATCCCCACCATCGGACCATCGAGCCGGTCCGGGTCGATCCCCATGGACCGGAAGTGGGCGCGGGCGCCGGCACGTTCGGCGCCGGTGCGCAAGGCGCCGCGCGCGCGCCGGCGCGCGTGGTCGTCGCCGGCGGTCACGCCGGCCCGCCCTCCGCCGGCAGCTCCAGGCTCAGCACGTTGGTCCTGCCCGCCGCCTGGAGGGCGGTCGGCAGGATGGTCAGCTCCGGGACATGCGCCCGCGGCGGGAGCGTGACCACGAACAGGCAGGCCGCGGCGACATCCTCAGGCTGGAGCATGTGCGCGCGCAACTCCGAGTCAGCACAACCGCGAGCGGTCGATGCTCTCCTCCATCCCGGTGAGCTTGCCCAGCCGGGGTGACAGATAAACGGCTTTCTTTCGCCGATCTGGTGAGTCAGGTGCATGACAGATCATCCAGGCGGTGACTGATCTCTCGCGTGGTGCACGGCGCGATCCGGTGTAACGCCGGGTCGTGCCAAATCGCCCTCCGATGGGCGCGTCATGACACCGGGCGAGTTGTCACTTCTTGTTAATTCCGCGGCCGCAACGGTTGCTGCGACAGATCCCATCCAGGAGCCGGCCGACCCGCCGAGGCAAATCCCTGTGGCCGCTTGTGCGGGTTGCGGCGCAAACGACTCAGCAGAGCGCCACCCCCTCCACGCGGAACCGCGTACCCCCGCCCGTCCGAGGGCAAGGGCGTCGCCTACGCTCCCGGCGGGTGGGCCAGGGCGTAGATCCGTCGGGCGTTGCCGGCAAACACCTTCTCGGCCGGCAGCCCGGCCAGCGTCTCCCGCGCGACCGTCAGCACCTCGCAGTAGCTGCCCGCCAGCAGACAGACCGGCCAGTCGGAGCCGAACAGCAGCCGGTCCTCGCCGAAGGCGCCGGCGACGGTATCCATGAACGGCGCCACGTCATCGACCGTCCAGCGGCGCCAGTCGGCCTCGGAGATCAGTCCGGAGACCTTGCAGGCCGTGTGGGGCAGGCCGGCGAGCCGGCGAATTCCCTCCGCCCAGCCCTCCAGCCGGCCGGTGGCGATGGGCGGCTTGGCCGCGTGGTCGATGACGAACCGGGTGTTCGGCGCGCGCTCCACCAGCGACTGCGCGGCGGTCATCTCCCGCGGCGTGATGAGCAGCTCGCACACGCGTCCCGCGGCGCCGATCGCCGCCGCCGCCCGCGCCGGCCCCTCGGACGCCAGCCAGTCCGGATCCGGATGGTCCTGGGCCATGGCCCGGATGCCGACCAGGCGATCCCTGGCCGGGTGGTCCAGCAGCGCGTCGAGCTCGGCCTGCGGATCCGGCGCGTCGAGGTCGATCCAGCCGACGACGCCGCCGATGAGTGGCGAGCCGGCAGCCACGTCCAGCAGCTCCCAGGTCTCCGTGGGGTCCGGCGCGGCCTGGACGACGACGGTCTGCTCCACGCCGTGACGCCGCATCACGTCGCCCATCTCCTGTGGCCCGAATGTCCGGCGGATCGGCTCGTTGACGGGGACGTTCAGGAACGGGAGGTCGCACCGTGCCAGGTCCCACAGGTGGTGGTGGGCATCGACCAGGTCGGCCACCTCGGCCATCAGGCGCGGCCGACGGGCACCGGGATCCCGTCGCCGATCAGGCCGGCCGTCCGCAGGTCGGCCCAGACCGCGTCCGGCACCGGCGTGGTGAAGGCGGTGGCGTTGTCACTGACCTCCTGCGCCGAGCGCGCGCCCACCAGCACCGAGGACACGGCGGGATGACCGAGCGGGAACTGCAGGGCCGCGGCCAGGAGCGGGACGCCGTGGCGGTTGCAGATGTCGCCGATCCGCGCTGCCCGGTCGACGAGCGCCGGCGGCGCCGCGGAGTAGTCGTAGCGCGCCCCGGGCCGCGGGTCGGCGAGCAGGCCGCCGTTGAGCGCCCCGCCGACGATGACGCTGACACCGTGCGCCCGGCAGGCCGGGAGCAGGGTGCGCAGCGCCAACTGGTCGAGCAGGCTGTAGCGGCCCGCCAGGAGCACGACGTCGAGGTCCAGGCGCTCGACGAAACGGGTGAGCATCTCAGCCTGGTTCATGCCGACGCCGACGGCGCCCACCAGGCCCCGCGCCCGCAACTCCGCCAGCGCGGGGAAGGCGGTGGCGTACACGTCGGCCTCGAAGTCGTCAGGATCATGGACGAAGGCCACGTCGACCCGCTCCAGTCCCAGCCGCCCCAGGCTCTCCTCCAGCGACCCCACGATGCCGGCGCGCGAGTAGTCGCGCACGCGCCGGAACGGGCGGGATTCGGCGAATCCCTCGCTGGGCGCGGTCTCGCCGGCCGCCACCGGCCGCAGCAGGCGACCCACCTTGGTCGAGAGGAGGTATGACTCGCGGCGCACGTCGCGCAGCGCCCGCCCCAGGCGCTCCTCGGAGAGCCCGCGCCCGTAGTGCGGCGCCGTGTCCAGGTAGGTGAGGCCGAGCTCGAGCGCCCGGTGAACGGTGCCCCCGGCCTCGTCATCGGACACCGGCTCATACAGCCCGGCGATGGGCGCGCCGCCGAAGCCGAGGGCCGAGGGGACGAGGCCGGTGGAGCCGAAGGGCCGGCCGGGCCCGACGACCGTCCCGGGGGCCATCAGGACGTGCTCGGCAGGCGCAGCCCGGACATGCCGCCGTCGACGGCGAACGCGGTCCCGGTCGTCGCCGAGGCGTGGGGACTGGCCAGCGCGACGATGGCGTGGGCCACCTCCTCGGCGCTGACCAGCCGGCCGAGCGGCTGACGGGCCTCGAGCGCGGCCCGCTCCCGCTCCGGATCGCCGGCCCGGTCCAGCAGCCGCCCCACCCACGGGGTGTCGGCGGTACCGGGGTTGACGCAGTTGACGCGGATGCCCTCGTGGAGGTGGTCGGCGGCCATGGCCAGTGTCAGTGCCAGCACGGCGCCCTTGGTCGCGGAGTACAGCGCCCGCTGGGGTAGCCCGGCGGTGGCCGCGATCGACGAGGTGTTGACGATGGCGGCGCTCGGCGACCGGCGCAGGTGGGGCAGCGCCGCCCGCGTCGTGCGCACCATGCCGAACACGTTGACGTCGAACACGCGCTCCCATTCCTGGTCCGGATTGTCGGCGACGGTTCCCTGCGCGCCGATGCCGGCGTTGTTGATCAGGATGTCCAGCCGGCCGAAGCGCTCCACGACCTCCTCCACCGCCGCGGTGACCGAGGCGTCGTCGGTGACGTCCGCGGTCACCGGCACGACCGGCGCCGGCGCCTGTGACGGGTCGAGGTCAAGGGCGGCCACGTTGGCGCCGCGGTCCGCGAGGAGCCGGGCGGTGGCCAGGCCGATCCCGGAGCCCCCGCCGGTGACGATCGCCGCCAGATCTGCGAACTCGGTCACGTCAGTGATCTTCCCGCTCGGCGGCCTCGGTATGCCTGCACGTGAGCTGAAACCCGTCTCGCGGCGGGCGGTTCCCCCGGCCACGCCCCTGCACAACGTGCCTTCACCGGGCACGCGCGGCCCCACCCCATCTGCAACGCCGCCTTTTTCAACGTTGCGGAGCCCTCCCGCCCGCCGCAACGCCGCCGCAGGGGATCCGGAGCTGCGGGGACCCGACTGCGAGTTCCGCCTCACCGCTCCATGGGTAAGCAAGGTCAGGTGAGGGATTGCGAGATCACGGACGTGGAGATCCACGACGTGCGGTTTCCCACCTCGCGTACGCTGGCCGGGTCCGATGCCATGAACGAGGCGCCGGACTACTCCGCCGCCTATGTGATCCTTCACACCGACACAGGTGAGCGCGGCCACGGGATGACGTTCACCGTCGGCCGGGGCACCGAGATCGTCGTCGCCGCCGTTCACGCCCTGGCGCCGCTCGTCAAGGGACGACGGCTCGCCGACATCGCCGCCGACCAGCGTGGCTTCTGGCGCTCGCTGGCAGGTGACCCGCACCTGCGCTGGGTCGGTCCGGAGAAGGGCGTCATCCACCTGGCGACCGCCGCCGTGGTGAACGCCGTGTGGGATCTGTGGGCGCGCAGCGAGGACAAGCCGCTGTGGAAGCTCGTCAGCGACATGACCCCGGCGGAGCTCGTCGCCTGCATCGACTTCCGGTACATGACCGATGTCCTCACGCCGGAGCGGGCGATCGAGATGCTCGGTGAGCGCGCCGGCGGCCGGTCCGAGCGCGAGGCCGGGGCCCGGCGCGCCGGACTGCCTGCCTACACCACCTCGGTGGGCTGGCTGGGCTACTCCGACGACGACGTCCGCCGGCGCTGCCGAGAGGCGGTGGAGCAGGGGTGGACGCACATGAAGATGAAGGTCGGCGGGCGGCTCGAGGACGACGTCCACCGTGCGGCGCTGATCCGCGAGGAGATCGGTGCCGAGCGTTTCCTGATGATGGACGCCAATCAGGTGTGGGAGGTGGAGGAGGCGATCACCGCCACGCGGCGGCTCGCCGAGTTCGACCCCTGGTGGATGGAGGAGCCGACGAGTCCTGACGATGTGCTCGGTCACGCGCGGATCGCCCGCGAGGTCGCCCCGGTCCGGATCGCCACCGGGGAGCACTGCCAGAACCGCACGATGTTCAAGCAGCTCATGCAGGCCGGGGCCCTGCACGTCTGCCAGCTCGACGCCTGCCGCCTGGGCGGTGTCAACGAGGTCCTCGCGGTCCTGCTCCTGGCGGCGCGCTTCGGGATACCGGTCTGTCCGCACGCCGGCGGCGTCGGCCTGTCGGAGTACGTCCAGCACCTGTCGCTGATCGACTACATCGTGCTCGGCGGCGAGCTTGACGACCGTCGCATCGAGTACGTCGACGAGCTCCACGAGCACTTCGTGGCGCCGGTGCAGATGTCACACGGCCGCTACCTGGTTCCGGAGACGCCCGGCTACAGCATCGAGATGCGCCCTCAGTCCGTCGAGGAGTACGCATTCCCGGACGGGGCCGTCTGGGCCGATCCGCGGGCCCGCGCATGAGCAACGGACTGGCGAACCGCCGGCTGGTCCGCGTCGCCGACGACGGTGGCACCGTCCGCCTCGCCGTGGTGGACGGCGACCAGCTGGGGATCCTCGACGCCGACGACATGGTCGCGACGCTGCAGGTCGGCAGCCTGCCGGCGGTGACAGAGCATGTCCCCATCGCGGACGCCGAGACGCTGACCCCGGACGGGCCGTGGCGCGTGCTCGTCCCGGTGGTGGCGCCGGAGACGTGGGCGGCGGGCGTCACGTACGAGCGCAGCCGCGAGGCGCGGCGGGCCGAGAGCCTGGGTCGCGACGTCTATGACCTCATCTATGATGCCGTTCGTCCGGAGCTGTTTCTCAAGGACGCCGCCGGCCGCCGGACCGTCGGCCCCGGCGCGTCCATCGCAGTGCGCAGCGACGCCGTCTGGAGCGTGCCGGAGCCGGAGTTGGCGGTCGTGCTCGACGCCGGCGCGCGGCCGCTGGCGCTGACCATCGGCAACGACGTCTCCTCCCGGGACATCGAGGGGGCCAACCCCCTGTATCTGCCGCAGGCCAAGATCTACGCGCGTGCCTGCGCGCTTGGACCGGCGCTGCTCGTCCCGGCCGACTGGGAGGCCGACTACGAGATCGAGCTGCGCATCCTCGACGCCGGCGGCGAGACCCTGTTCGAGGATCGGACGTCGACCGACAGGATGCGCCGCCCGCTGGCGGTGCTGACCGAATTTCTTCGCCGTGACAATCCGGTTGCCGCGGGAAGTGTGCTGCTGACCGGCACCGGCATCGTGCCGCCGGACGACGTGACGCTGGCGCCGGGCCTGTCGGTGGACATCCGGATCCCGGGGATTGGGGTGCTGCGCAATCCCGTCGCCCCGGCCACCGAGCCCAACCATTCACAGGAGGCCATCATCGATGTCTGAGACGGCTTCCCAGCTGCGGCCGGCCAACTTCATCGCCGGGGGAGTGGAGGTTCCGAGCACAGCCTCGTGACCGGCCTGCAGCTCGCCCGGGCGCTCGAGGAGGCGGAACTGCCCGCGAGCGTGGTCAACTGGCCGGCGAGGCACAGTTACAGGTCGTGCCCGGGCAACGCATCTGCTCGAGGAGCCGGGAGCGCTGGAACGGGTGGCGGTACCGGCGCGAGACTGGTTCGTGAAGTACGCCACTTCGATGCTTCCGCATCACTGGCGGTGAACACTCCAGCTCCACCAACTGAAAAATAGTTAGACAGACCCACCGGCGAGGATTAGGATGCCCGCGCGGCCGGCGATCTGCGGCGCAGGAAAGGAGGCAAGCCTCGGCCGCGCAACCATGGTCTGGGCGGACGCGAGCCGGCCGGTGCAATCCCTGCTGGGCGGAGCCGAGCTCCCGCCTGTCTGACGAGAGTCTCATCACATAGGAGTTCCATGTCTCACACGCGTCGACGGGCTCTGCTGCCGGCATTCGCCGGCGCCTTCGCAGTGATGTGTCTGGTCATGCTGGTGGCGGTGCAATCACAGGCCGGCGCCCGCAGCCGGCGAACGCCCAGGCCCATGAACTATGCGCATTTGAACAAGATTCAGCGCCGAATCGTGTCAGAGCCGTTGGCGATCGCGCTCGGCCGCGCACCGCGGATCGTGGTACCCAACAATGGTTACGGAGGTGGTGTGGACGGCAGTCCGTTCACCCCGCCCGCGTCATACGGGGTGCCGAGCGCCGGAGCCGCCCCCTTGACCTACTTCCCGACCTCACAGTCAGGGTGTGCCGCGTCCTTGGGAAGCGATGTCAAAGTTAACCAGAACTGCCTGAACGTCTCTGACCCTGACCTTCAGGGACGCGGTCAGGCCAACAACGAGCCGTCGATCTCCGTCGATCCCTTCAACGCCCGCCACCTCGTGGCCAGTGACAACAACTACATCCGCGGCGACGGCACATGCGGGGCCTACTACTCACAGGACGGGGGCCGCCGGTGGTCGGACTCGACGGTTCCGAACGGCTTTACGAGAGGCCCCGGCACGTCCGCCCGGCAGTACTGGCAGGCCGGCGGGGATACGTCGGTGGCCTGGGATACGCGCGGCAACGCGTACATCAGCTGCCAGGTGTTCAACCGGGGCACGCTCGCCTCGCCGAACCCGGATCAGTCGAGCGCCTTCCTCGTCTTTCGCTCGACGCAGAACGGCGGCGCGTCGTGGAACTTCCCCGGGCGCTACACGACGGTCAACTTCGACTCCGTCGGAGCCGGCAACGTCCTCGAGGACAAGGCTCTGATGGCGATCGACGACAACGTGTCCAGCCCGTACCGCGACCGGATCTACGTGACCTGGACGGAGTTTGCCGCCGACGGCACCGCCTACATCTATGAGGTCCACTCAGACGACTACGGCCAGACGTTCAGCAACCGGGTGCTGGTCAGCAAGGACAGCCCGTACTGCTCCAACACGTTCGGGGTCGTCACCCCGAACGGGCGGTGCAACGAGAACCAGTT
The DNA here is from genome assembly GCA_035551855.1 of Solirubrobacteraceae bacterium. Classification (GTDB taxonomy): domain Bacteria; phylum Actinomycetota; class Thermoleophilia; order Solirubrobacterales; family Solirubrobacteraceae; genus Palsa-465. The sequence continues at coordinate 2,466 of DASZMK010000163.1, read as the reverse complement.
CTCGGATCCGTTCGTGGGGCCGGACGGCAACCTGTACGTTGCGTATGACAGCTACAACAGCCAGCCCACGAGCGGAACCGACAACCGCTACCAGGTGCTGCTGGCCAAGTCCACCGACGGTGGCCAGACGTTCTCGGCGCCGGTCAAGGTCAGCGACTATTACGACCTGCCGGATTGCGATACCTACCAGGGCGCCGGGGCGGATCCCGGGAGGGCGTGCGTTCCCGAGAAGGGGTCGTCGACGAAGTCGGTGTTCCGCGCGACCAACTACCCGTCAGGCCAGGTCGATCCCCGGAATCCCAACCTGGTCGAGGTCGCGTTCGGCTCCTACATCAACCGCGATTCGAACGAGAGCAACGGCTGCACCCCGGCCGGCTTCGCCGCCGATGGCAACCCCACGTATACCGGCGTGAAGACGGCGGGAGCATGTAACAACAAGATCCTGCTGAGCGTCTCCTCCAACGGCGGCCAGACGTTCACCGGGACCTCGGCCGACCCGCGCCGGGAGCTGGTCATCCCGCAGTCGCCGGGGCAACAGCGGACCGACCAGTTCTGGCAGTGGACGGCGTTCACGCGGTCCGGCACGCTGGCCGTCGACTACTACGACCGGCAGTACGGCAACGACGAGACGACAGGCTCCTCGGACTTCAGCCTGTCCGGGAGCAACGATCTCGTCGGCTTCAACCAGACGCGGGTGACCTCCAGCTCGATGCCGGCGCCGACGCAGTTCGGAGGCCCGGCCGGCGGCCAGTTCTACGGCGACTACGTCTGGCTGACGGCGCTGGACAAGGCGTACCCCATCTGGTCTGACACCCGGTCTCCGGATCTGTTCCTGTGTCCCGGCACGGGAGCTCCCGGCAAGCCGCCCGCGCTCTGCGGAGCTACGGAGACCAACGGTCAGCGGGCCAACGACGAGGACACATTTACGGCAGCCATGAACGTGCCCACCGGTCACGCTCACGCGCGGCGCTGAGCGGATGCGGCGGGGGCCGGCTTCGGCCGGCCCCCCTGCGCCCGCCGCCGTGCCAACCTTGAAGGAGGTCAGAATGCTCGTTTCACCACACCGCCACCGCAGGAGCGCCGTCTCGCTGATCGTGGCGCTGCCCGTTCTCGGCGTCTGCGGGACGCTTGCCGTCGCGAGTGCGGCCGTCACCGGGCGCACCGCGTCAGGTCAGCGGAGCCTCGTCCTCATCAAGCGGGATCCCGTGATGGTGCAGGGTCGCGGCTTCAGGTCACGCAGCCGAGTCCGGGTCACGCTCGTCGCCCAGCGGACATACGTGCGCCACGCGCAGACAAACAGCCATGGCACGTTCACGGCGTCGTTCGCCACGGCGGTGACGCGGTGCACCTCCTGGTCGCTGACCGCCCTCCAGGGGAACGCCCCGCCGGTCGTCGTGCACGGCCCCCAGCCGCAGTGCGCCCCGGCGTCGACGCCGTAGCGATCGCGGCCGGGGCGGGTGTCGATCAGCGGTTGACCGGCGGCCGGACCATGATGAAGGTGCCGGACAGGTGGTTGGCGCCGTCGCTGCACAGAAAGCTCGTCAGCGGCAGCAGGTCCTCCGGCTGGCCGACCCGGCCGCCCGGGTACCGCGATGCGACGGTGGCGATGTAGTCGTCGCCGACGATGTCGCGCATGCCCGGCGTGACGGTGAGCCCGGGAGCGATGGCGACGGTGCGGATGCCGGCGTCGCCGAGCTCCTGGTGCACCACGTTGGCGAGGATGTTGATCGCCGCCTTGGCGCCGCCGTAGGCGGCTCCGCCGGCGTTGGACTGGACGGCGGCGGCGCTGGAGAGGTAGATGATGCGCCCGCCGCCGCCACGGATCATCAGGGGGGCGAAGTGCTTGGTGGTGAGAAAGCTGCTGATGAGGTTGGAGCGCAGCACCTGCTCGAGCACGGATGTCTCGATCTCGAGCACCGGCCGGCGGCCGGGCATCCAGCCGGCGTTGTTGATCAACGCGTCGACCCGGCCCCAGGCGGCGTCGGCTTCGGCGGCGGCGTTGATGACCGCCGCCTCGTCGCCGACGTCCGCCTCGAGGGCGAGCGCCGGGGGCGCGTCCGGGAGCGCCGCGATCTCGTCGACCACGTCCTGGGCGCGCGTCCGGTCGCGGGCGACGACGGCCACGCGGGCGCCCTCGCCGGCGAGCCCCACGGCCAGCGCGCGGCCGATGCCGCGCGCGGCGCCGGTGACGACGATGGACTTGGCTGCGAGTGACGGGCTCATGGCGCGGGCCAGCCTAGGCGGCGGGTCGGCTCGGCTCGGCGAACCGGACGCGGGCGCCGTGGTCGGCTGCCCGGGCGGAGGGGCGGGTCCGGGCGGCACGGTTGATGGTGCGGTGGGGCCGGGAGATCTTGTGGATGTAGCCGGCGACGACGGCATCGCTGACTCGCGCGGAGCGAAGCCGTCCGGGTGTGGTGGTGGTGGGGTGGCTGTGGGCGCTGGGCATTGCGGCTCCTAAAGCGTAAA
>DASZMK010000162.1:0-68569 GCA_035551855.1 Solirubrobacteraceae bacterium | reverse complement strand
GAGGCGGTGCTGGCCGAGATGGCGGGGCGCATCTCCCCTCGCCTCCTATCGGCTCCACGGCAGCTCGACGAGTCCCGGCGAGAGCTCGACGAGTACTTCAGCGGGCGCCGGCGCAGCTTTGACGTGGCGCTCGACCTGCGCTTGATGACCGACTTCACCCGCCGCGTGCTGACGGTGACGGCGGCGATCCCATACGGCTCGGTCTCCACCTACCGCGAGGTGGCAGCGCGCGCCGGCAGCCCGCGCGGCTTCCGCGCCGCCGGCAACGCGCTCGGCTCCAACCCGCTGCCGATCGTGCTGCCGTGCCACCGGGTCCTGCACAGCACGGGGGGCCTCGGCGGCTACACCGGTGGGCTGGAGCGCAAGCGGACGCTGCTGGCGATAGAGCGTGGACAGCTGCCGCTGTCGGCTGGCTGAGCGGGCGAACCGGGCGTAGACTGGCCATCGGTTCGTTCACACAGCGGGGGGTAACACGACCGTATGGGACTCCTTGAGCCGGCCCACCGGTTCGACCGCTTCCAGCAGCGGACCAAGTGGCTGGCGATCCCGCTCGCCGTGGTCAAGAAGGCCGGCGACGACCAGGGCGGCAACCTGGCCGCGCTCGTCGCCTACTTCGGCTTCTTCTCGCTGTTCCCGCTGCTGCTGGTGTTCACCACCATCCTCGGCTACGTCCTGGCCGGCGACCCGTCCACGCAGCACAAGGTGGAGCAGTCGATCACCCACCAGTTCCCGTCGCTGAGCAGCTCCCTGCCCCTGCACTCCATCTCGGGCTCGGCGGTCGCGCTGATCCTCGGCCTCCTTACCTCATTGTGGGCCGGCCTCGGCGTGACCAACGCCGCCCAGAACCTGATGGACACGGTATGGGCGGTCCCCCGCAAGGACCGCCCCAACTTCATCAAGTCACGGCTGCGGGGCCTGGGTCTGCTCGCCTTCCTCGGGGCGTTGTTCGTCCTCTCCACGATCGTCACCGGAGCGGTCAGTTCCAGCTTTGGCGGCGTCGGTGCGAAGATCGGCGGCTATGTCATCTCGCTGCTGGTCAACGGGCTGCTGTTCTTCGCGTCGTTCCGGCTGATGACCAACGACGTCTCCGCCCGGGATCTGCTCCCAGGCTCGGCCGTCGGCGCGCTGCTGTGGACGATCCTGCAGTCGATCGGCAGTCTGTACCTCCATCACATCAAGACGACGAACTACGGCGTGTTCGCGGTCGTCATCCCGCTCATCATCTGGTTGCAGCTGGGCGGGCAGGTGTTCATGTACAGCGCCGAGGTGAACGTCGTCGTCTCCCGCGGCCTGTGGCCGCGCAGCTTCTTCGGCCCGCCGGCGGCCCCCGCCGACCAGGAGACGCTCACCGCGCTGGCCAAGGCCGAGGAGCGTTCCGACGAGCAGCGCGTCGATGTCGAGTTCTCCGAGCCGGCCGAGCCCGGCGGCGACGGCGGGGGCGGAGCTCCGGGGGTGGCGCGGCCAGGGAAGACGTCTCCGCCGCCACGTTAGAACAGACGGTCGGGCGACTCCCGGCGGGTCATCTCCAGCGGCCAGGAGCACAGGCCTCCCTCGGCCGGGCATCCCGCGCAGACGTGCCGGTGTGGCGTCGGCGTCACCGGGAACTCCCGGCGCAGGACACCCCGGCTGAGATCGGCGAGCGCCCGCTCCAGGTCGTCGCGGTCGGCGCGGGCGAACATCAGGCCGGCCGGCGCCTCCGGCTGCTCGATGAAGCAGTGGATGACCTCGACGGCGCCGGCTCCGGCGCGGAGGGCGGCCAGCGCGTAGACGAGTCGCTGGGTCGCGTACTGCTCTCCGGCCACCTGCTCCGGGGCGGCGCCGTCCAGCCGGTCGCTCTTGTAGTCGACGATCAGGACGCGCTCGTGGCGCTCGCGGACCAGCACGTCGATGGCGCCGATGACCAGCGGCGCTCCGGGATCCCCGCCGACCGAAAACGCGAATCGCTCCTCGCGGCGCGTCGACGTGGCGCGGGCCAGGCGGGCGCACAACTCGCTCTCGGCAAAGCCCCGCACCAGGGCGGCGAGCTCATCGGCCTCCGCCGGGCCGGGCGGGGGCCACAGGCCCATCCGGGTGGCGGCTGCGCGCACCGCCTCGGCGGACGGCACCACCGGACGGCGGAAGTCAAGCCGCTCCAGCAGGGCATGAAGGAGCACGCCCCGGTCGGCGGCGCTGCGGGGCCCGGTGATGTCCTCGCCGGCACGCGGCCCGGGCTCCGCAACCGGCGGCAACCCCAGCACGCGCTCGGCATAGAAGCGGTAGCCGCACCGGTGGTACTCCTGCAGCGAGGAGTAGCTCAACGTCGGCACCGGGGGCGTGCAGTCGGCTGCGGCGGGCGGTGCCACCGGGGGCGCCGGATTCGTGGACTCCAGCGGTGCCACCGGGGGCGCGGGATTCCTGGACTCCAGCGGTGCCACCGGGGGCGCGGGAACCGCGGGCATCGGCGAGGAGCCGGGCGCCTCCTCCCCGGCGTCGCCCCCAGCCTGATCCTCCGGCCGCGCCACGCGAACGGCGATCCGCACCCCGTCGCGTTGCACCTCGCCGCCCCCCTGCTCGAGCACTCGCCCCAGCTCCGGCACGAACGCCGGGGCGATCCAGGCGGCCGGGCCGCCGCCCGTGGGGCCGCCCTCGGCGGTGAACCCGGCGAACTTGAGCGCGCCGCTCAGCACGAGCCGCTCCCGGGCCCGGGTCATCGCCACATAGAACAGCCGCCGCTCCTCGGCCTCCTCGGCGGCGCGCCGGCGATCGCCGATCGCGCGGTAGTCAAACGCCGGCTCCCGCCCCGCTACGCCCGCCCGCGCGAGGCGCAGGCCGATCTCGCCGTCCCCGGTGACACGCAGGATCTCCGCCGCAGGCCGGACCGAGCGGCCGAGATCGGCGACGACGACCAGCTTGAACTCGAGTCCCTTCGCCCGGTGGATGGTCATCAGCCGGATCGCGTCCAGACCCTCGCCCTCCACCGGCGCCTCGCTCTCCCGTGACTCGGCCGAGCGACCGGCCTGGCGGTCGGCGAGGACTGCCAGGAAGCGGTGCAGATCCGGGCCATGAGCGTCCTCGTGCTCACGCCCCAGCCGCATCAGCTTGCGGACGTTCGCCAGACGCCGGCGGCCGCCCGGCATCGCGAGCATCGCCAGGTCATAGCCGCTGGCGACCAGCGCCGAGTCGATCAGCTCCTCGGGGCCGCACCGTGCCGCCCGGCGGCGCTCGGCGGCGAACCACCCGGCGAATCCGGCCAGCTTGGAGCGATCGCCGTCAGTCAGGCCCTCGAGCGCATCGAGCGACTCGCGCAGGATCCACCACGGGTCGCGAACGCGGTCGCGCGCAGCGGCGGCAAGGATCACCAGCGCGTCGAGCGACACGCCGACCAGCGGCGAGGCGAGCACGCCGTACACGGACTCCTCGTCGCGGGGGTTGGCGAGAGCGCGGAGGTAGGCGAGGAGGTCGACGACCTGAGGGTGGGACCAGTACCCGCGCCCGCCGATCACGTACGTCGGCAGGCCGTGGCGCTCGAGCGCCCGCTCGTACGCGCGCATGTCGGTCGTCGCCCGCATCAGCACCACGATCTCCCCCGGAGCCCAGCCTTCGTCCACCAGCTGTCCGACCCGGTCGGCGAGCAGCCGCGCCTCCGCCACCCGCCACGGCGAGGCGACACCCTCCTGCTCCCAGTCCGCCGCCTTGTCGACGAGGAGCAGCTCGACCGCCGGGTCCGCCCCCGGCTCCTCGCCGCGCCCGGCGCGCAGCGGCTTGAAGCGGTCCCCCAGCTCGCCGGCGAACGCCAGGTTCAGCGCCTCGATGATCTGGGGACGCGACCGGAAGTTCGTCTGCAGCGTCTGCCGGGCGCCGATGGCCGCCAGCCGCTCGCCGCGCCGCTCGAACAGCTCGACGTCGGCATGACGGAAGCCGTAGATCGACTGCTGCGCGTCACCGACCGTGAACAGGTTGTCGCGGGCGATCGACTCGATCAGCTCCAGCTGCACGCGGTTGGTGTCCTGAAGTTCGTCCACCATGATCCGGTCAAAGCGCGTGCTGTAGCGCCCACGGAGCTCCCCGTCGTCGGCCAGCAGCCGGCGGGTGGCCAGTTCGAGATCCTCGAAGTCCAGACCCGACGCCGCGCGTTTGCGCTTCTCGTAGTTGCGGCCGAAGGCGTCGAGCAGGCGGTCGAGCAGGTCGCGCACGGGAACGGCGGCCCGCGCCGCCACCTGCGCGCGGAAGTCGGCGAGCGCCGCGGTGTAGGCGACGCACCCGTCGGTGCTGAGCGCCGCGCCGTTGCGCGGGAGCCGCAGCGCCTCCAGGTCCGGCGGCCACAGCGCCTCGATGCGGTCGCCGCCGGCCGCACCGGACCCCGCCCTGGCCACGAGTTCGAGGCAGTGACCAACGCGATCGACGGCCTCGAGCACGCTCTTGCCCGGAGCAGCGATCTCACCCAGCTCGGCGGCCACCACCGCCGCCGCCCGCCTCAGCTCCGCCGCTGCCTCGGCCAAGCGGTCCGGCGGGCAGCCCGGGAGCCGCGGGTGCAGAGCCCCGCTGGACCGAAGCTGTCCGTACACGCCCACGATCGCCGCGCGCAGCGCGAAGGCCCCGTAGGCGGCGACCAGGTCCACCGCCCGGTCGCCCTGATGCGCCAGGTCCTCGAGCGCATCGTCGAAGGCGGCCGCAGCCATCGGCTCTGACTCGGTGCGGTCGAGCACGGAAAAGTGGGGATCCAGGCCCGCCGTCAGCGCGTTGGCCCGCAGCACCCGGCCGCAGAAGCCATGGATGGTGGAGATGAACGCCCCCTCGGTGCGCCGCGCCTCATCCGCTGCGCCCAGCTCGTGCAGGCGCGCCCGGATCCGATCGCGCAGCTCCGCCGCCGCCTTCTCGGTGAACGTGATTGTCAGCATCGCCGTGACGTCGATCCCGTCCTGCAGGACCGCGGCGACGAAGCGCTCGACGAGGACCGACGTCTTCCCGCTGCCCGCCGAGGCGTCCAGCAGCAGATCGCCCTGGCGGCGATCGATCGCCCGCTCCTGCTCCTCGGTCCATGCGCGCTCGGAGCGCATCGGCTGCACGGCGCTCATTGGCTGCGGCAGATCGCCGGATAGGCGCAGCCGTCCCGGGAGCAGGTCTGTGGGCAGGGGGTCAGCTCCCCGCCGCGCAGCCGGGCGGCGAGCGACACCGCCCGCCCGGCGGCATCGGCGAGCATCTCGTCGATCTCGGCAGGGTCGCGTGCGTCGGTGATGACCGCCGGACCGCCGACGTCCTCGCTGCGGGCGAACACGCCGCGCGCCCGCAGATCGTCGCCGCGCAAGGGCTGGTAGAAGCCGCCGACGGGCTCGAGTCCCATCAGCTCGCGGACCACCAGCATGTACAGGGCAACCTGAAGGCGCCGGTCGGTGCTCCAGCGGCTGCCGGACCAGTCCTGGCGCCGGGCGCCGCTCTTGTAGTCGCGGACCACGGCGTGGCCGCGCCCGTCCACGTCGACCCGGTCGATCATCCCGCGGACGAGCACGCGCTCGTCGCCGTCGACGAGCTCGAGCGGGGGCAGCGACTCCTCGTTGAAGCCGAAGCGCATCTCGAGCCCCAGCGGCCGCCACCCGCCTCCGTTGGCCGCCTCGTGCTCCAGGTACCGCCGCAGGTCGGCCTCGATCGCGCGGAGGGCTCCGGCGCGCACGACCTCCGATGCCCCGGGCACCAGGCGCCGCGCGGATTCCGATTGCGCCAGCTCGGACAGCAGGCGCTCCAGGATCTGCCGCCCGGTGGCGACCGACGCGGGCGTGAGCGGGCCGTCGAGTTCGCGCAGGAGGCGCTCGAGCACGTCGTGCATGAGGTTGCCGCGGGTGATGGGGTCCGGGTCCGGCGCCAGCGGCTCCGGCTGGAGCTCGCGCTCGATCAGCCACCGCACGGGGCAGTCCCCGTACGTCTCGAGCGCCCCCGCCGACAGGATCTGGCTGTGGCGGACCGTGGCAAGCGCCCCGGCGCCGAGAACCCGCCGCGGCGGCGCCTGCTCGCCGGCCTCCGGTGCCCGCTGCGCCGCCAGCGACCGCGCGTGCTCCCGCGGTGTCGGCGCGAGCTCCGGCGTCCACACCACATCCGCCAGCAGCCGCCGGAGGCGGCGCTCGCGCCAGTCCGGGGCCAGGAGCTCGGCGACATCGGCGATGAACGGGGAGGGCAGGGCCAGGTTGCCCTCCTCATCCGAGCTGCGATAGGCGAGATGGACGCGCTCGGTGGCACGCGACACGGCCGCGTAGAACAGGTACCGCTCGGCGGCCAGGGAGTCCTCGCGGGGGCGCAGTGCCAGTCCGGACGCGAGCGCCAGCTCCCGGCGTCGCTCGTCGGAGAGAAACGGCTCCGGTCGCGCCGCGAGCGGAAACGCCCCCTCCTGCAGACCGCAGATGAAGACCGCCCGGAAGCGCCGGGCCCGAACCTCGAGCGGCTCGGCGAGCAGCACCCGTTCCGAGGCGCCGGGGCCCTCGCCCGTACCGCCGGGCGTGCACGGGGTGACCGCGACGGTCTCGAGCAGCGCAAGCAGCTCCGGCGCCGGAGGCGTCAGGTCCAGCTCGGCCAGCTCATCGACCGTGGCGACGAGCGTGCGCAGCGCGCGGGCGTCGAGCTCCTCCTCCGGGCTGAGCGCCGGAGCAGCGGCACCCCGGTGAGGTGCGGCGAACAGCCGGCGAGCCAGGCGGCAGAGCGCGCGGGCTGGGTCGGCTGACGCCGCCAGCGCGGTCAGCTCCGCAAGCTCCCACCCCAGCCGCTCGCGCGCCTCGGCCGCCGTCCGCAGGCCGCCCCGGCGGATGTCGGCCTCGAGCGCGTCGGCGACCTCTGGACGCTCCAGCAGCCCGGGCGTGCGCAGATAGGCGAGCAGATCCTCGGCCGTCGCCGGCGGCTCGTCGAGCAGCGCGCAGCGCGCTCCGGCGAGCAGGCCGCGGCCCAGCGGCGTATGGCCGAACAACGGTGCGTCACCCGTCTCCAGCGAGATCCCGTACTGCGCGAACACATGGGCGAGCAGCGGCGCCGCGGCCGCCCGCGACCGATACACGACCACGATCTCATCGCCCGGCATGCCGGAGCCCAACAGCGCCGCCACCCGCTCGGCGACCAGCTCCGCCTCGGCCCGCTCGCCGCCGGCCTCCAGCAACACCACGGCATCACCCGGGTCGACGCGCGCGGGCTCGGTGGCGAACAACGAGCGCTCCAGGTGGTGCAGAGCCTCCGCCGACGCCGGCGCGTAGTACTGGTCCTGCGCCGGGAGCTCGAGCACCCGCTCGGCCAGGGGCCGGAGCTCCTCCACGGTCTCGGCCCGAGCGCTGAGGGCCTCGCGCCCGGCCTCGTAGGTGAGCGAAACGGTCACGTCGACGCCCGGGATCCGGGCGAGCGCCTCCACCGCGTCGCGCTCCAGCGGCGTCAGATCATCGAAGCCGTAGAAGAACACGGCGTCCTGGGCGGAGCCGAATCCCGACGCCGGCTGGCTCCACCGCCACGGCTCGACCCGCAGAGCATCCAGGGCTCGCCAGGCAAACAGCTCGCGATCCACGCGCCCCAGGCGATCGAGCTCCCGCACGTATCCGGCGTAGAGACGGCCGAGATCCCGTGCGTACGGCGCCCGCCGCACGTCCAGGGCGGCCCAGCGCCGCAGTGCGGCGCTGAAGCGGACCGGCTCGATCAGCGCGCGCTGGAGCTCGGCGATGAGCTCACCGGCGGCGGCCACGAATCCCGCAGCGGTCGCCGACCGGCCGAGCGCGTCGAGCCCGGAGCGAGCGACCACACACTCCAGCACGCGCGCCCGCTGCAGCTCGGACAGCCGCCGGTCCGCGTAATCGCCGCGGCGGGCGATCTCAGCCGCCAGGCCGCTGAAGGTCAGCACCGAGCCCAGTACGGCGCCCTGGTCGGCGAGCTCCCGGGCATAGTGGCGGGCGTCCGTCGCCGTCGGCACGACGAGCAGCGCACCCCGCCGCGCCGCCGCCGCGTAGGCGCCGAGCACCTCTCCCGCCTTGGCGGAGTTGGCTGGTCCGAGGACGAGCGTCAGGCCCATGGGTCCCAGTCTGGCGCGTGGGGATGACGGCTCGGCCGGGGGCGGTCAGCGCGGCGTGGCCCGTGCCCGAGAAACGGCGGCATCGAAGGGGGATCGGCCGGGCGGGCGCCCGCGGGCGCCCCCCTGGGCCCCGTTGGTCCGGATTTCAGCGTGCGGGTTGCGCCAAATCATGCACCGCCCGGATGATTTGGCACCAAGCGCCGGCTCCGCCCCCGGATTGCGCCAAATCAGCCAGCGCCGCCCGGATCTGGCGCGTCATGCATGGTCAGACAGCCGGATTCGCCCGGCGATGCCTCGCCGGGCGTTGACCTGGCGATGCCTCGGCGCTAAGGCGGCCCTCAGGCGGCCGCCGGCTGCTGCCGATCCGGCTCGGCCGCGGCGGCCCCGTTGGCGGCGGCCTCCTCGGCCTCCGGCGGCTTGGCGCCCTCACGGGCCCACGGCTCGTCGAACTCGACGCGCCACTTGCCCTCCTCGGTCTGCATCAACGCCAGCCTCGCCCGGAAGCTCTTGCCGGAGCGGCCCTTGAAGCCGGTGACCGGCCGCTCGGTCCGCCCTGTCTTGATCAGCTCGCGGGCGACGGCCAGCGGCAGCTGCTTGCCGGCCTTGGCCTTCCAGATCACGAAGCCGCAGCCGGGATCCTCGCGCGACCAGCAGGAATAGCCCTTGCGGTTCTCGACGATGTCGCGGCCGCACACCGGGCAGGGCCCGAGGTTGGCCCGGGGAATGCGGACGTCCTTCAGTTTCGTGTCCAGCTCGCCGACCGTCTCCTCGGTGAACTTGACGATGTCGCCCATGAACGCCTCACGGGAGTCGTCGCCGGTCTCAATCCGGGCCAGCCGGTGCTCCCAGTCGCCCGTCAGCCCGGGCGAGGTGAGCGGATGCTCGGCAAGCAGCCGGATCACGTTCAGGCCCTTCTCGGTCACGACCAGGGCCCGTCCGTCGCGCTCGATGTAGCCGACCTGGAGCAGCCGCTCGATGATCGCCGCGCGCGTCGCCGGGGTGCCGATCCCGGACTCCTTCATCGCCTCGCGCAGCTCCTCCTCCTCGACGAGCTTGCCGGCGGTCTCCATCATGTCCAGCAGGGACCGCTCGGTGTGACGCCGGGGGGGCTTGGTCTCCTTCGCCTGATCGGCGACCTCGGTGACCCGGGCATCCTCGTCCCTGGCCAGCTTGGGCAGCCGCTGCTCGCGCGCCTCGTCATCGTCGTCGCCCCGGCCGTCGTCGAGGTCCGCCGTCTCGCCGTACACGCCGCGCCAGCCCGGCACCAGCAACAGCTTGCCGCGGGTGCGGAAGACGTGCGCGGCCACCGTCGTCTCGACCCGGGTGTTCTCGAACACCGCCTCCGGGTGGAAGACAGCCAGGAACCGGCGTACCACCAGGTCATAGATCCGCCGGTCATCCTCGTTCATCTTGTCGACGGGGTGGCGCTCGGCGTTGGTGGGGATGATCGCGTGGTGGTCGGTGACCTTGGCGTCGTTGACGACGCGTCCCAGCGGCAGCACATCGAGGCCGAGCACGTACTCGGCCCCGGCGGCGTATTCCGGCTGGGAACCCACCAGCTTGGCGATCGGCTTGATCTCGTCGACCATGTCGCCGGTGATGTAGCGCGAGTTGGTGCGCGGGTACGTCAGCGCCTTGTGCTCCTCGTACAGCCGCTGCGCCGCGGACAGCGTGCGCCGGGCGGAGAAGCCGAAACGGCCGTTGGCGTCGCGCTGCAGCTGGGTCAGGTCATAGAGAAGCGGAACCCGTTCCTTGCGCTCTGTTTTCTCGAGCTTGGTGATCGTGCCGACCTGATCACGGGCGGCGGCGACGATCTCCCGGGCCTCCTCGGCCGTTTTCAGCCGGGGCTTGGCGCCGGCGTAGTAGCGACCCTCGTAGGTGCGACCCGCCGGTTCGGCGACCGCCGCAAAGGAGGCGTCCACGACCCAGTAGGGCTCGGGCTTGAACGCGCGGATCTCCTCCTCGCGCCGGGCCAGGATCGCCAGCGTCGGCGTCTGCACGCGCCCCAGCGAGACCGCGCCGTCAAACGACGAGCGCAGCCGGATCGTCGCCGCCCGGGTGGCGTTCATGCCGACGATCCAGTCGGCCTCCGAGCGCGACCGCGCCGCCGCCTCCAGCGAGGCGAACTCGGATCCGGGCCGCAGCTCCGCGAATGCCGCCTGGATCGCCTGCTTGGTCATGGAATTCAGCCACAGGCGCTTGACCGGCTTGCGCGAGCCGGACTTCTCATACAGATAGGCGAAGATCAGCTCGCCCTCGCGCCCGGCGTCACAGGCGTTGACGACGAGATCGACGTCGTCGCGGCCGAGCAGCCGCTTGACGACGTTCATCTGCTTCTTGGAGCGCTCGTCGCGGACGACGAGCTTGAACCGGTCCGGGACGATCGGCAGATCGGCCATCCGCCACTTCTTGAACTTGTCGTCGTACTCGTCCGGGTCGGCGAGCTGAACGAGGTGCCCCACCGCCCACGTCACGACGTGCTCAGGGCCCTCCAGGTATTCCTCACCCTTGCCGCCCTGCTTGGTGAAGGCGCCTGGGAGCACGCGTACCAGGTCGCGTCCCACGGACGGCTTCTCGGCGATCACGAGAGTCTTCGGCATAGGCCGCGGAGGGTAGCGCTCCGCACAAGCCGCTCTGGGATGCCGCTCCGATCGCCCGCCCCGCCACGGCCACCGGCCGCCCGCCCGGCAGGACCGCCGCGCTCAGCCGTCGGGCAGCTCGGCGGCCCGCCGCGCGACCGCCGGCAGGTCCAGTTCGCCGGCCGTGGCGCGGGCCTGCTCGATCAGCTGTGCCGCCTCGCCGCCACCCCCCAATGCCCGGGCAAGATCGAGCTGGGCGTGAGCCAGCTCCGCCGTCGCCCCCAGGCGTGCGTTGGACCGCATCGCCTGGCGCAGATGCTCGACCGCCTCCTGCCGGCGACCGAGCGCGAGCGCCAGGCGGCCGACGTACCGGCTGGTGGCGCCCAGGCAGACCGCCCCCAATCCGATCACCACGTTCGTGCCGGCGTGCGGACGCAGCAGCTCGTACAGCCGCTCGACCTGCTCGGTGTCCTCGAGCGCCGCCGCCACATCGCTGATCAGGGCGATCACCACCTTCCAGTCGCCGTCCGGCCGGACCGACGCAAACCCGTCCCGGGCAAGGACGTCGAGCTCGGCCTGCGCTTCCGCGTACCGCCCGCTCTCGATGAGGATCGTCGCCAGGCCGGCCCGCCAGGCGGCCCGGTCCGGGTTGCTGGACACCAGCTCGCGAGCGGGTCCTTCGAGCTCTCCCATCCGCCCCTGCTCCCGGCGGACCGCCATCATCTGGATCGCGTAGTACTGCGGCGCGGTGATCCCCTCGGTGCGAATCCCGCCGGAGAGCGCCGCCGCCGCGAGCTGCTCGGACTCGTCCAGCCGCCCGTCCAGCAGCGCGATCATCGCGTGCCAGAGCTCCGCGTTCCACACATACAGCGGCTGGCGCAGCCGCTGGGCGCCCCGGGCGAACGCCTCGATCTGCACCTCCACCCCCTTTCGATCCCCCATTTCCAGGAGATCGACGACGAGCCACGCGTGACCCTGGAGGGTGAGCTCGATGTCCGACGATTCGCGTGCCGCCCGCAGCAGCTCCGTGGAGTCCGCCAGGCGCCGTTCCAGCTGCCCCGGCTCCCAGTAGGCGCGACGCCGCGCGGCGGCGGCCAGGGCCGTCGCCTGCGGATCGTCCCGCCCGGCGGCAATTGCGGTCGCCTGGTCGCTGAGACTGCGCATCCGCTCGCGCCGATCCGAGAAGTACAGGGCTCCACAGAGCCGTGACAGCAGCACCAGCCGCGTCAGCGTGCGCTCCTCCGGCGTGATCTCCAGCGCTCGCTCCAGGAGCGCGATCAGTTCCTCGTCGACCAGGCCGGGCGGTTGGAGATACCGGCGGGAGGCGCCGATCGCCGCCCGCGCCAGGCTGACGCTGTCGCCCAGGCGCCCGGCGAGTACCGCCGTTTCTCGGAACACCCGCCATGCCAGAGGCCGCTCGCCGCTGCGCACCCGGGCCTCGCCGAGCCTCAGCATGATGTCGCACCGGCGGATCATGTCCTCCGGATCGCACCGCTCGAGCACCGCCAGCGCCCGCGCGTAATGCTCTGCCGCCTCCTCGTTGGCGAGCATCGCCGTCGCCTGCTCGCCTGCCTGCAAGGCGTAGCGGATTGCCCGCTCGGCGTCATCCCCCTCGGCGGCGCGGGTGAAGTGCAGCGCAAGCGCGCTGATCTGCGCTTCGGGGTGCGCCGGATCGAGACCCTCGAGCGTGACGCCGACCCGGCGGTGAAGGCGCGCCCGCCGGGTCGAGGACATGCCCTCGTACAGGGTCTCGCGGATGAGCGCGTGCGAGAAGCTGTAGCGACTCGGCTCCCCGGGCGCCTCACACACCAGGTCGGCGTCCGATGCCGCCTCAAGAGCGGCGAGAAAGCGCTCCTCGTCGAGGTCCAGGACCCTCTCCAGCAGCTTGGCATCGAAGTCGCGGCCGATCACCGCCGCCGCCCGGAGCCATTCGATCGTGGTCGCGTCCAGGCGCTCGAGGCGGCGCGAGATCACGTCGCGGACGTCGTCGGGCAGGCCGACACGCTCCAGCTCGCCGGCGCCGGCCTCATGGGAGCGCACGCCGGAGTCGATCAGGTGCCGGACGATCTCCTCGATGAAGAACGGGTTGCCCTCGGTCTCCGCGTAGAGCGCCTGGAGGAACGCCAGGGACGGCGTGCCCCCGGCGCGCAGGCGGACGAGCTCCGACGCCTCGTCCTCCGGCAGGCCGCGGATGTCCAGCTGGAGCATCAGCCGCTCCCGGCGCAGTCCGGCCAGCGCGGTCTCGAACCCCTCGCTCCAGCGTTCGACCCCCCGGTACGCGCCGAGGATCGAGAGTCGCCTGTTGTGCGGCGAGCGCGCCAGGTGGCGCAGGAGCAGCAACGTCGGCCGGTCGGCCCAGTGCAGATCGTCGAGCACGATCAGCACCGGTACCGTCGCGGACATCGCACCCAGGAGGCCCGCCACCGCCTCGAACAGCCGGTAGCGGTCGGTCTCCGGGTCACCCGGATCTGACGGGGGCAGCTCCGGGAGCCGGCGGCGAAGCTCCGGGATCAGCCGCCCCAGCTCCGGCCCGTGCTCGCGCGTCACCGCGCGCAGCTCATCCACCGGCACCCGGAACACGTAGTGCCCCAGCCCCTCCAGGAACGGCTGGTACGGGATCAGCGTCTCCTCCGGGGCGCGGCCGGCGAGCACGATCGCGCCGGAGGCATGGGCCCGGACGGCGGTTTCGGCCAGCAGGCGGGTCTTCCCAATGCCGGCATCACCCGCCACCAGCATGACGCGCTCGCCCCCCGGCGCCTGCCACCAGGCCTCGAGCCGGGCGATCTCCTCCCGTCGTCCGATCAGCGGCCCCGCGGCGTGGACCGACAGCTCCGCCGGCAGCTCGATTCCGCCGGCCGCTCCGGGGGACTCCGGCGCCGACCTGCCCCGCGCCGCCGGCGGGTGCAGAAGCCGCTCGTGCATCTGCATGGCCTCCGGCGACGGAGCCGTCCCCAACTCCTCGCGCAGCAGCGAACGCAGCCGCTCGAACACGCGCAACCCCTCGGCCACGTTGCCCTGGGCCTCCAGGGCGGCCATCAACAGCACATATCCGGACTCGCGATAGGGCTCGGACTCGATCAGCGTGCGGGCGGCGCGCTCCACCGACCCCAGCTGCGTGCCGCCGAGGCTGAGGCCGGCCCGGCCGATCACCTCGAGTGCCTGCAGGCGGACGTCGGCCAGCTCCCGCCGGCGCGGCTCGAGCCAGTTCGCCTGGGTGCCGGGCAGGAGCCCGCGGCTGGCGATGTTCAGCGGAACCTGGGCCAGCGCCCAGGCGGCGCGCGGGTCGTTGGCCTCGAGCGCGCGCTGGGCCCGGGCCACCTCACTGGCGGCCGCCTCGATGTCGACCCATGCGGGCTCAGGCAGTTCCAGCCCCAGCTCGTCGCGCCCCGCCAGCACGCTCGAGCCGAGGGCCGACCGCAGCCGCGACAGCAGGGTCCGCATCGCCGCGTCCTGGGATCGGGGCGCCTGCTCAGGCCACAGAGCGCCGATCAGCTCCTCGCGACCCACCAACCGCTCGCGGTTCAGGACGAGGTAGGCGAGGAGCAACGGCACCTGCTTGCCCCGCAGCGATCTGACCAGCTCGACGCCATCCAGCTCCACCGACAGGCGCCCGCACAACTGGATTCTGGTCCGCTCACCTACGGGGACTAGCTCCGGCAACGTTGTGGAAACGTATCGCCAACGGGGGGTTGAGAGGGTTCCGATCCGCGGTCACCGGGGGCCGCGGATCATCAGCACCGGCGGCGTTCAGTCTGTGAACGCCGCGAGTGCCGCATCGACCAAGGGAACAAATGACCCTCAGGCCAGGGGAGCACTGCCGGATGGCGTTCTGCGAGTGCGGGGCGCAACTCGTCGGCACGTCCGGGCAGGAGCTCTTCGATGCGGCACAGGCTCACCTCGCTCATCACCATCCTGAGCTCCTGGGGGCAGTGGGGCTCGAGGTGGTGCAACAGATGGCCGAGGAACGTCCGGGGGCATTGACCGCCTGAGGCGGGCGACGCGCAGACCGCCGCCCGCCTCAAGCCGTCTCTCGCCGACCAGGTTTTCAGTTGGCGCAGGCGCCGGTTCCGACCGGCGACGCCTGGGGTCCGGCCTTCGCCAGCTCGTGGCGGACGACGACGTCCGGCACCGCGAAGCCGCCGGCGCGCGAGGTCCCGGTCAGCGCCGCGAACACGGTGGCGACCACCTGCCCGCGGCTGTCCACCATCGGTCCCCCGGAGTTCCCGGGGCGCACCCGGCCGCGGAGCGCGGTGATGGTCCGCAGCACGTGGCCCCGGCCATAGGCGTCCTGCGTCGCGACGGTCTGTGTCTGACCCACACGCCCAGGCTCGGCGTCGAACGGACCATCGAGGGGATATCCGAGGATCGCCGCCGAGCTCCCCGGCGGCGCCGCGGCAGCCATCGGCAGAGGCGGGACCGAAAGCCCGGCAACGCTGAGGATCGCGACATCGTTGCGGGGGTCGAACACGACGGCGTGAGCGGAGAGGCTGGGTCCGACGCCGCTGATCTGCACCGCGGTGTCGGTCTCGCCGGCGACGACATGGGCATTGGTGACCACCAGATCCGGAGCCGCCACCCAACCGGTGCCCTCCACGCCCAGCCCGCAGGCGGTGCCGAACACGCGAACGACGCTGCGGCGGGCTCTCCGGATAGCCGGGCTGCCGAGGATGCCCGGCGAGGGCGGCGGGACGTCGGCGGCCGGGCCGCGCACCGACGGGAGCGGGTCGATCCGAGCAAGCACGTTGAGGATCGGCCCGGACGGCGGCAGGAGACCGTCGAGGGCGCGCAGGATCGACGACGCCTGGATGTCTGATCGGAGCCGCCTCGAGCCGGAGGCGTCAAGGGCCACCGCGCCGACGATCCAGGCGATGCCGAGTCCGACGCATGCCGTCAGCGCGGCCCCCAGCAGGCCATCCGCCGTCCTCAGACCGGGAAGGCGCAGCGCCGAGCGGACGCGCGCGCCGATGCCCTCCAGCCCGCTGGCGAACACCCCTCCGGCCAGCAGGGCGCCGAGCAGCCCGAACAGGGGCGCGTACGGGGACCGATTGCCGTTGCTGAGGAGCAGCGGCGCCAGCCGCGTTCCGACAAACGCTCCGACCGCAAAACCGGCCAGCGAGAGTGCCCCGACGATGAACCCCTGAAGGTACCCGTAGAACGCCAGCAGCACGGTGAAACCGACGATGACCCAATCGAGTCCTGTCACGCGCTCAGAGTAACTGCGACACGTCGGCGCGGATCTTCTACCGTTTGCGGTCAAGGTGGCACAGGGCGGCGTACTGGAGGCGCGCAATCGGCGTCGCTACGAGCGACGGCGCGGTTATCGTCGGCGTCGCCACCGCCGGCGTCTGCTGACCCACGCGCTGCCGGTCGCCATCCTCGCCGCCGCGGCGTTCGCCGCCGGGGTGGTGTTGGCGACGGAGCAGGGGCAGGCCGAGCGACAGCTCGTCAGGCGCTATGTGACCGACTGGGAGCACCGCGACTACGCGCGCATGTACGGCATGCTCGACCGCAGCTCGCGCGCCCGGATCTCGGAGACCGCCTTCGCTCGTCAGCTGTCGGGCGCGACCGCCACCGCCACGATGCGCTCGCTGCGCCTGGTCCGGCTGGGAAGCCTCCGCGGCAGTACCTACACGGTGCGCGTGCGGGTGAGCACCCGGCTCTGGGGGCGGCTCGTGGAGACGCTGTCGGTGCCGCTGGCCGGCAGCGGGTCCACGGCCCGCGTTCACTTCGCCGGCGAGCTCCTATTCCCCGGCCTGCGCCCCGGCGAGCGTCTGCACCGGCACATCACCCTGCCGCCGCGGGCCGCACTCCTGGCCAGCGACGGCACGCCGCTGGCCCAGGGGCCGGGACGGACGTCGCCGATCCCGGACGTGGCCGGCCAGATCGTCGGCACGCTGGGACCGATCCCATCGACGGAGGCTGCGGCGTACGTCGCACGCGGGTATCCGGCCACCATCCAGGTGGGGCTCGACGGCCTGGAGCGCATCTTCCAGGACCGGCTCGCCGGGCAGATCGGCGGCACGCTTCTGGCCGGGCGCAGGGCGCTGGCCACGATCCCGGCGGTCGGCGCCGGACCGGTGCAGACGACGATCGATCCGGCGATGGAGCGGGCCGCGGTGCAAGCGCTTGGGGGGCAGTACGCCGGCATCGCGGTGATGAACCCGCACACGGGGGCGCTGGAGGCGCTCGCCGGCATCGCCTTCTCCGACCTCCAGCCGCCGGGCTCGACGATGAAGATCATCACGTCGACGGCCGCGCTGCAGGCCGGGATCGTGACCCTCCAGAGCACCTTCCCGGTCGCGAGTGGGGCCGTCATCAACGGGTACACGCTCCACAACGCCAACGGGGAGTCCTGCGGGGGAACCCTGCTCAACGCCTTCGCCGTCTCGTGCAACTCCGTGTTCGCGCCCCTCGGCGCCCGGGTGGGAGCGCGTGCGCTCGTGGCCACCGCCGACCGCTTCGGCTTCAACCAGCCGTCGTCGATCGCCGGGGCCGCTGAGAGCACCATCCCGGCGGCAGGCCAGATCGGTGACGCGCTGGCCGTCGGCTCCTCCGCCATCGGCCAGGGGCTGGTGCAAACCACCCCCCTGGAGATGACCGACGTCGCGGCGACGATCGCCATGGGCGGCCGCCGGCCGATCCCCACCCTGCTCGCGCACCAGCCCCCTCGCTTCGTGCGCGTCACGACCCCCCGGGTCGCCCGCGAGGTCCAGCAGATGATGGAGGCGGTGGTCCAGTTCGGCACCGGGACGGCCGCCCAGATCCCGGGCGTGGTGGTGGCGGGCAAGACGGGAACCGCCGAGATCCAGACCGCGACCAATCCGAACGTCTCCAACCCCAAGAACACCGATGCCTGGTTCGTCGGCTACGCCCCGGCGGGCCATCCGAAGATCGTCGGCGGCGCTCTGTTCCCGGATCAGGGGGCGGGAGGCACGGCCGCGGCGCCGGCCGTCCGCGCGGTGCTTGCCGCCGCGCTGGGACGATGAGGCCGACGGCGGCCCACCCGGCCCCCGAGTGCGCCGTTCTCGACCGCTAGAGGTCGAGCGAGATCGAACCGAGCTGCTGGTTCTGGGATCCCAGGATGTACAGCGTCAGCGGCCGATTGGAGAAGACGTTGGTGCTGACCTTGAACAGGAGCAGGCCGCCCTGCGTCGGCCCCTGGCCGGCGATGGTGTCCGGCTCCGGTTGGACCGCACCCGGCTGCAGCGTCTGCGACGACCACGTAAACGAGTTGAGGGTGGCGTTGAGCTTCACCGGGTAATACGTGTCGCCCTGGGTGTCGACCATCTTGAAGTTGTCCGACGTCATCTGGGGGCTGTGCGTCTGGTTCTTGGCCCAGAGGAAGACGCCGTACCACATCTCCGAGGCAGGCAGGCTGGCCGGGGTGCCGGAGGGCAGCCCCTTGACGTACTGGGCGTCCTCGGTGCTGTACTGATTGAGCTCGCGCGAGATCTGCAGCTGGTAGGTCACGGGGCCCGCGAAGACATAGGCGCCGTTGTTGTTGGCATCGGCGATGTTCTCCCCGCTCTGAGGACCGGCGGCGCTGTGCGGGTGCTGGTTGCCGCAGGCGGCAACGCCGCACGCGAGCACCAGCGCACAGAGGGCGAGAACGGGGCGACGGGCGATCACAGCGGCGGACAGTCTAACCACGGACACCCTCGGCAGCGCCTAGCGACCCTCGACGGTGGCACGGTGCCCGCGCTGGCGCCCCTCTTCCAGGATCGACCGCAGCCGGCGCAGCGACTTCGCCGCCTTGCGCCGCGCCCACGAGCGTCCGCCCAACGTCTCCATCAGCTTGTCGGAGAGCTGAGACGGCTCGGTCTCGTACGTGAACTCGACCTTGGTCGTATCGCCCGGGCCCGGGGACAGCGTGTACGTCCCCAGCATCCGGATCCGGTTGTACTTGCCGCCGCGCCCGCGCTCGATGATCCGGTACGGAGGCTGCACCTCGGCGAACGTGACGTCGGCCCACGCAAACCGGTTCATCGGAGCCTTGATGCGGAACCGCGCTCCGGCGCCCCGGCCGATCGACTCCTCCCGAGTCAGGTGCCAGTCGACGAGGTAATGGTCGGTGAACTCCGGGTGGTTGGCGATATCCGACAGATACTCGTAGACGAGCTGGCGGGGTCTGGAGATCGTGGTCGAGACGGTGAAGGGCTCCACCCGCCGCATATTAATTCAGAGGACGCTCAGGCGGCGGCGCGCTGATCCGTGATGCGCATCGTGTGACCGAACTCCGGCCCATGCACGAGACGCGTCTGGCGGGGCGTGTCCCGCCGCTGCTCCCGGCACAGGGCGCAGGCGATGATCCCGGAGGCGTAGACGTAGACGCGCTCGCCGACGAGCGGCGTGCGGTGGCAGCACGTACAGCGCTCAGATCCGGCGAGACGTTCGTCGAGCCCGCGGCGCAGCAGCGCAAGCTCCAGATCGATGATGTCGCGAAGGGACTCGGGCATGGCCGTGGTCTTCGGCCTGGAATCCCGGGTTCCTTCCGAGGGTCCCGCGATGCGGTTTGATCAACTTTTGTCCGAAATCCAGAGGTTCGGGGGCCAAAATACTGAATAACGGTTTTAGGACGGCTTAGCCGGGCAGGATATCCTTGGCGCAAGCTCTTTGGCCAGCTCCGCAAGATCAAGGCCCCACGATCGTGAAGATCCCAGATGCGGAGCTGCCACAATCCGTAGCGAGGAGACGGGCATGAAGGCTTGGATGTCAGGCAGTGTCGCGGGGACGGGTACGTTCAGGTGCACCGAGTGCGATTTCCCGGTGTCGCTCGACGCCGCCGACGAGTTGCCCCCCTGCTCCAACTGCGGAGGCACGGAGTTCGTCAGGGCATCGCTCTTCACCACCTCTCAGCAGGCGATCGTCGACCTGGACCCGGACGTCGAGGATCACGCATGGCTCGACGAGCTGCGCGCCAACCTCGAGGATCCCGGCCAGTACATCGCCTACCGGGCGCATGACGACGTGATCGCGTACGCACTCTCGCGCGAATGGACGCGCATCGGCCGCAGCCTTGCCGCCGATATCCGATTCGACGATCCGACGGTGTCGCGGCGCCACGCGCTGATTGTGCGCCAGCCGGACGGGCTGCGCGTGCTTGACGATCGCAGCCTCAACGGCGTGTTCGTCAACGGCGAGCGGGTGGAGTGGAGCACACTGGCTGACGGCGACGAGGTCGTCATCGGCCGCCATCACCTCCATTTCTTCGACGTGCCCGTCGTGTCCGGCATGCGCTACACCCACGCGGCCGAGCCGGATACGGGCGCGCCGGCGTCCTGACCTACCGAATTCCGGTCGGCCGCTGCCGACGCGGGCGAGTGCCCGATTTGCCGGTTTCCGGCCGATAGCGTCGGCCGAGCTTCGGCGGCTGCGTGTGCGGCGCCCGGACGGCTGCCTGCCGGGATGCCGATCCGGACGTGGCCCGGGGGCCTCGGCTGGCCTATAGTCCCGACCGGATGCACGCCACGATCTCGGTTCTCTCCCAGAAGGGCGGCACCGGCAAGACGACGACGGTCCGGACCCTGACCGATGTGTTTCGCCGGATCGGCCTCTCCGTCCTGGCGGTCGATCTTGATCCTCAGGGCAACCTGTCGGACTACCTGGACGTCGATCCGGACGCGTCGCCGACGATCGGCGACGTCCTGTCCGGGCGCGCCAAGGCGCGGGAGGCGGTGCACAACGGCATCATCCCGGCGAATCTCGGCCTCGCCGAGGCGGAGCTCGCTCTGGGCGGAAAGATGGGGCGCGAGCTCACCCTCAAGAAGGCGCTGCGCGACGTCGGCGGAGACTTCGACCTCGTCCTGATCGACTGCCCGCCCGCGCTGGGGCTACTGACCGTCAACGCGCTCGTGGCCTCCGGCTGGGCGCTCCTGTCGGCCGAGGCTCAGTACTTCGCGCTGCAGGGCGTCGAGCAGGCGCTCGAGGTCATCGAGCTCGCGCGGGACAGCCTGAACCCGGATCTGGAGTGGCTCGGCGTGGTGCTGAACATCGCCGACATGCGCACCCGCCATTCACGGGAGGCGTTCGCCTCCCTGCGCGAGCACTTCGACGACAAGCTGATCGAGACGACGATCCGCTCCTCGATCGCCTACGCCGAATCGGCCGAACGCGCGGTGTCGATCCTCGATTACCGCCCGGACCTGGCGGTCGACTACCTCGATGTCGCCGATGAGCTGCTCAAGCGCCTGGGCCTGGCTGACGCGCGCCGGCCGTTGAAGAAGCTGATGCGGGACGTGGCGCCCGCCGAGGCCACGCGCGCGGCCCAGAGCTCCTAGTCCCCCGGACATCATCCGGCGCCGCCTGCCCGGGCATCCCGGGACGCTGCTGCCGTTGCACCCCCCGCCCCGGCATCCCGGACGCCGTTGCACCGCCCGCGCGGCGGTCCCGGACGCCGTTGCATGCCCGCCCGGACATCCCGAAGGCCCTCGCACCGCCCGCCCGGACTTCCCGCGTCGCCGTTGCACCGGATTTCAGCGTGCAGATTGCGCCAAATCGTGCATCCCGCCGGTGATTTGTCACCACGCGCACGCTCCGCCCCCCGTTTGCGCCAAACCATCCGGCGTCCGCCGGATTTGGCGCATGGTGCAGGTCACATCCGGTGGGCGGGGCGCATCGTGCAGGTCACACCCGGTGGGCCCGGCGCATCGTGCAGGTCACACCCAGTGGGCGGGGCGCATCGTGCAGGTCACACCGGCGGGCGGGTCCGGTTCGCCCTGTTTCGCGGCGATCGCCGCGGAGGTCAGGATGTGGTCGCCGCCGTCAGAGGCCGCCGGTCGTCAGAGCTCGTAGACGTCGGCCCCGCGCGACTCAAACGGCGCACGGACAACCGTCGCCCAGCCCTCGGCTTCCCGGCGAAGCCGTTCGACGACGCGTCCGGTCTGCTCGTACTGACACCAGAACAGGACGCTGGGTCCGGCGCCGGAGACGGTGGCCCCGAGCGCTCCGATCGACTGCGCGCGCTCCAGCATCTCGGCCGAGCGCGGATACAGGTGGGCGCGGTAGGGCTGGTGCAGGCGGTCCCGGAGGCCGGCTGAGATCAGCTCCCAGTCGCCGGTGGCGAGGCCCAGCATGAGCACCGAGGCACAGGCAACGTTGAAGACGGCGTCCGACAGCGGCACGCTCTCCGGGAGCGCGGCCCGCGCCCGCTCGGTCACGACCGCCTCGGACGGCACGAGCAGGACCGCCTCCAGCCCCATCGGCGCGTCGAAGCGATGGGTTGCCGCCTCCTGGCAGACGACGAAGCCGCCGTCGAGCGCCGCGGCCACGTTGTCCGGATGGCCCTCGAGCGCGGTCGCCTGCTCGCGGACGTCGGCGTCGAGCTCGAACAGGTGGTCGGCGGCCATCAACCCGGCCACGATCGCCGCCGCGCTCGAGCCCAGCCCGCCGCTCATGGGGATCCCGGACGAGATCCGGAACTCGAACCCGTCGGCCGAGTGCAGGCGCTCGAACGCCCGGACGACGAGGTTGGAGCGGTCAAGCGGGACCTCGAGCGTGCTCCGGACCGCGAAGCTGCCGGTCTCCACCACCTCGAGCTCCAGGTGAAGCGCGAGTGCCGCCGCCATCACGTCAAACCCGGGTCCGAGGTTGGCGGTCGAGGCCGGCACGCGCACCCGCCGGTGCCGGCCGAGGCTCATCCGAGGACCGCCCGCTCGAGCGCGCCGAACTCGGCGGTGCAGGGCACGACCGGGCCCACCTCGGACATGGCCGTCTGCGGATCCTTGAGGCCGTGACCGGTCAGCACGCAGGCCACCCGGCGGGCGTCGCCGGCTCCGAACGCCAGCAGCCCGGCGACGGCAGCGGCCGATGCCGGCTCGCAGAAGATGCCCTCGGTGGTGGCCAGCAGGCGGTAGGCGGAGAGGATCTGCTCGTCGCTGACCGCCCGGACCGTGCCGCCGGAGGCGGTCATGGCGTTCATCGCGTCCTCCCAGCGCGCCGGGTTGCCGATCCTGATCGCGCTGGCGACCGTCTCCGGGTGCTCGACGGGCGCGCCCTGCACGAGCGGCGCCGCGCCGGCGGCCTGAAAGCCGAGCATCCGAGGGCGGCGGGTGGGCGGGAGTATGTCCTGAAACCCGCGCCAGTATGCGGTGATGTTGCCGGCGTTGCCGACCGGGATGCAGAGCGCGTCGAGCTCGCCCTCGAGCGTCTCGGCGATCTCATACGCGGAGGTCTTCTGGCCCTCCATGCGGAACTCGTTGACCGAGTTGACCAGGGAGATCGGATGAGTCGCGGCCAACCGGCGGACCAGCTTCAGCGCGACGTCGAAGTTGCCGTTGAGGGCGATCACCCGGGCCCCGTGGATGAGCGCCTGGGCGAGCTTGCCACTGGCGATCTTGCCGTCCGGAACGATCACCGCGCATCGCAGCCCGGCCCGGGCCGCGTACGCGGCGGCCGACGCCGCGGTGTTGCCCGTCGATGCGCAGATGATCGCTTCAGCGCCCTCGCGGACGGCCGCCGATACGGCGCACGTCATCCCCCGGTCCTTGAACGATCCCGTCGGATTGAGCCCCTCCAGCTTGCACCACACCTCGGCCCCGACCCGCTCGGAGAGCCCGGGCGCGCGTACCAGCGGCGTGCTCCCCTCTCCAAGCGAGACGACCGGATCGGCCGGCGCGAACGGCAGCCGCTCGCGGTAGCGCTCAATCAGTCCGGGCATCGCGCAGGAGGATGCCAGAGCGAGCGGGAACGACGAAGGCCGCGCTAGCCGACGTCGAGCACGACCTTGCCGGTCGCCCCGCGGCCGTCGAGCAGACGCAGGGCGTCAGCCGCCTGCTCCAGCGGATACCGGGCTCCGACGACCGGCGCGATGTGGCCGCCGTCAATCAGCTTCTGGAGGGCGGCGCCGATCTGCATCGTGCGCTCCGGATGGCCCATGACGTAGGCGCCCCAACCCGCGCCCGCGACCTCGACGTTGTTGAGCAGCAGGCGGTTGACGCGCACCTCGGGGATGGAGCCGCCGGTGAAGCCGACGACCACGACGCGTCCCTCCTCGCGCAGCGAGCGCAGGCTGTCGGTGAAGCGATCGCCACCGACGGGGTCGAGCACGACGTCGACGCCGCCGCCAGAGATCTCCTTGGCCTCGTCCTTCCAGGCGCCGCCGGCGCGGATGACGTGATCGGCGCCGGCGTCGCGGGCGACCTGCGCCTTCTCGTCGGTGGAGACGACGGCGATCGTCTCCGCGCCCAAACCCTTGGCCACCTGGAGCGCGGCGGTGCCGACGCCGCCGGCCGCGCCGTGGACGAGCACCCGCTCTCCCTCGCGCAGGCGCCCGCGGATCTTCAGCGCGAAGTACGCCGTGTGGTAGTTGAGCACCAGCGCCGCGCCCTGGGCGAAATCCCATGCATCGGGGAGCTTGAAGGTGAAGTGGGCCGGCGCCACCGCGACCTCGGCCCAGCCGGCGAGCGCGCAGAACGCGGCCACCCGGTCTCCGGGCGCCACCGCCGCGTCGTCCGGCGCCTGCCGGACGATCCCACCGACCTCGGCTCCGGGGACGAACGGCAGCGGCGGCTTGACCTGGTACTCGCCGCGCGTCTGGAGCAGCTCCGGGAAGGAGACGCCGGCGGCCCTCACGTCGACGATCACGCCACTGCCCGGGGTGAGCACGTGCGAGGCCTCCGGCTCCGGGAGCTCGGCGAGCGCCAGCGCGCTCTCCGGTCCGGTCAGCTCGGTGATCTGAATCGCGCGCATCGCGGCGGGATCCTACCTGGCTCCGAGGGTCGGACCGCTTGGCAATGAAGGGAGGTCAGCTGCGCCCGGAACGTCGATGGTCGTCCCCGGACCATGCAGAACGCGACAAATCCGGGCACCCAGAATCGATCTGGCACAGCACGCAGGCTGAGCCCGCATTCTGCGACAACTTGCGCCGGCCATCCTCGATTTGTCGCCTGGTGCATGCCGGAAACCGGCGCCGCAGCAGCCACGCTCGAGATCGCCGCCAGGCGATTCTCGCCAGGGAGCCGCCACCAGGCGATTCTCGCCAGGGAGCCGCCGCGAGGGCTTTAGCCAAACTCCTCCTCGATGACCCTGATTGCTCGCGGGGGGGCGCGCATGATGTCCAGCGCGGCGATCGCCTCCATCGCGGCGGCAAACCGCGACTCCAGCACCGGGTGCAGGACCATGACGAGCCGGGCCTGGTCGCTCATCCCGCGCTGGACGACGGACTTCACCGACACCTCCTGCTCGGCGAGCACGTGCGCCACCCGCGCCAGGACGCCGGGCTCGTCGGCGACCTCGAGGTAGAGATAGAACGACGACGTCGTGTCGGAGACCATCTCCAGGGTCTCGGCCGCCGGCGGCGTCGAGGCGGGCGGGATCATGGCGCTGATGACGTCGCCGAGCACGGCGCTGGCGGTTTGGGGTCCACCTGCGCCCGGTCCGGACATGGTGATCTCCGTGATCGCCTCGGACTCGACGGTGACCGCGTTGAACGGGCCGTTGACCGAGGCCAGAGGGTGACCGGGGTACAGAAAGGCCGGGTAGACGCTGACCGACATGCCGCCGGTGCCCACCCGCTCGGCGGTGCCGATCAGCTTCAGGCCGAGCCCCAGCTCCCGCGCGTAGGCCAGGTCGTCCGGCTGAATGTGCTCGATCCCCTCATACCGCACCTGGTCGATGTGGACCGGAGTCTCGAACGCGAGCCGGGCGATGATCGCCATCTTGGCGGCGGCATCCCGGCCGTTGACGTCGTCGGAGGGGTCGGCCTCGGCGTAGCCGAGCCGCTGCGCCTCGGCCAGCGCGTCGGCGAACGTGGCACCGGTCCGGGCCATCTCGGTCAGGATGAAGTTGGTCGTGCCGTTGACGATGCCGTGGACGCGGTCGATGGTGGCGCCGGCCAGGGATTCCTGGAGGACGCGGATGACCGGGACGACGCCGGCGACCGCGCCTTCGAAGCGCAGCTGGACGCCGTGGACCCGTGCCTGCTCCCACAGCTCCTCGCCGTGATGGGAAAGCAGCTGCTTGTTGGCGGTGACGACGTGCTTGCCGGCGCGCATCGCGGTCAGCAGGTACTCCCGCGCCGGATCGAGGCCGCCGATGAGCTCGACGATCAGGTCGGAGTTCTCCACGATGTCCTCAAACGATCCCCGGCGGCGGGTCAGCACTCCGGACAGCTCCGGGCGCAGGCCGGTCATCCGCTGGATCCGCTCCGCGTGCAGCGGCAGCAGCTCGGCGAACGCCGCCCCCACCGTGCCGTGGCCGAGCAGCCCAACCTTGAACACTCCACCGGTCGCCATCTCGCCGTGCCTCCTCAGACGTCCCGGCTCATCAGGTCCGCGTAGGTCTCCCGGCGCACCACGGTTCGCGCCTGGCCGTCGCGGCAGAAGATCACCGGCGGGCGCGGCACCCCGTTGTAGTTGTTGGCCATCGCGTAGCCGTAGGCGCCGGTGGCCGGGGTCGCCACGGTGTCGCCCGGTCCGGGATCCGCCAGCCGCGCGCCGCGCACGATGACGTCGCCGGACTCGCAGTGCTTGCCCGCCAGATGGCAGACGACGTCCGGCTCGGCGAGCGGGCGGTCGGCGATCGTCGCGTCATACCGGGCTCCGTACATCATGGGGCGCAGGTTGTCGGACATCCCGCCGTCGACGGCGACCCAGGTCGAGACGTTGCGCTTGACGGTCTGCACGGTGTACAGGGTGACGGTGGAGTTGGCGACCAGGGCCCGCCCGGGCTCCAGCAGCAGACGCCTGCCGGCGCCGAGCTCGGTGTGGACGGCGTCGACGATGGCCTGCACCCACTGGTCGGCCGACGGTGGCTGCTCGCCCGGGGTGTAGGCGGCGGCCAGTCCCCCACCGAGGTTGTAGACCGGGAAATCCCCGAGCGTCGCGATCGCCCGCACCGCTGCACGGAAGGGTTCGAGAGCGAAGAGCTGAGACCCGATGTGGAAGTGCAGGCCGACGAGCCTGAGGGCCGGGTGGCCGCGCAGCCGGGCGATCGCCTCGCGCGCCTGGTCCAGCGAGAAGCCGAACTTGGAATCCGCCTGGCCGGTCGAGATGGCGTGGTGGGTGTCGCCGGACACCCCCGGGGTGACGCGGATCAGGACCTCCTGGACACGTCCGAGATCGGAGGCGATGGCCGCGAGGTGGTCGAGGTCATGGAGCGAATCCAGCACGACGTGGCCGACGCCGGCCTGGAGCGCCTCCTGCAGCTCACCGGCGGACTTCGCGTTGCCGTGCATGTAGATACGGCCGGCGTCGAACCCGGCGCTGAGCGCGAGCGCGAGCTCCCCGCCGGAGGCGACGTCGCAGGCCAGGCCCTCGTCGGCGAGGGCGCGATACACGGCCGTGCACGGGAAGGCCTTTGAGGCGAAGAGGACGTCGTAGTCCCGGTGGCGCGCGGCCAGCGCGTCGACGAACTCGCGGGCCCGGCCGCGCAGGTCGTCCTCCACCACGATGTAGGCGGGGGTGCCGAACTCCCGCGCCAGCTCGACGGCATCGCAGCCGCCCAGCTCCAGATGTCCCCGCTCGTTCACGCGGCTGCCGCGGGGGTAGACGTGGGACAGCTCCGGGGTGATGACGCTCACGGGCGTAACGATATGGTGTGAGCGACGCGCACCGTCGATCCGCTGCTTCCCGCCGGGACCGGCGCCCTGAACGGGCTGGCCTACAGCCTCTGGCTGCCTCCGGCCCCGCAGCCTCCGGCGAGCGCCGGCATCGTGGTCCTGCACGGCGCCGGATCGTGCAAGGAGAGCCATCACGACTTCGCCCGGGCTGCGGTGGCGCTGGGCCTGGCCGCGATCTGCTTTGACCAGCGCGGCCACGGCGAGAGCGGCGGCCGGCTCGGCCGCGATGCCATCGATGACGTCGTGGCGGTGGCGGTGCACCTGCGCGCGGCGCTCGGGGACCCGGCAGCGCCCCTCGCGCTGCGGGGATCCAGCATGGGGGGATATCTGGCGATCGTGGCCGCAGAGCCGGCGCAAGCCCAGGCGGTGGTGGCGATCTGTCCGGCCAGCGCAGCCGCGCTGAAACGCGGAGTGCGCGCCGGCACGCTCGGCTTCGACGCCGACCCGGAGGGATTGACCGAGCTCTTCGATGAGCACGACCTCCACAAGACCGTACGCTCCCTGAGCGTGCCGCTGCTGCTCATGCACGCGGAGGGCGATGAGCAGGTGCCTGTCGAGCACTCGCGCGAGCTGGCCGCCGGTACGCGACACCCGAGCAGCCGGCTGATCGCCGTCCCCGGCGGCCATCACCGCTCGATTCAGCACGACGACGAGATGCAGGCGGTCAGCCTGCGCTTCGTCGCGCAGGCGCTGCCGGCGGGCGGCGAATCTCGGCGCGCCTGCACCACCTGAAGGGGACCGGCTCGGCACCGCCGGCAGCCCGTGGCTCCGCTTTTCAGCATGCAGGTACATGGCCAGCGGGGCTGGCGGCCGCGCGCCAGGGAGCCGCGGTCACGTCGTCGTGCCGGAAAGAGGTCTGTCGTCCGCGCTTCCCCCGGTCGCATCTCTGACAACATTCGCGGACGATGCCCGCTCCCTCATCGTTTGGGAAGGACCGGGGCCTCCAGGCCCGGATGCTGACGACCTTGTTCCTGCTGGGACTGGTGTACGTGGCCCTGATCGCCGTCCTGATCGCCGCCGGCGTGGGCGCGGTCACCGTCGCGATCATCGCCGGAGCCCTGTTCCTGGTGCAGTACTTCACCTCCGACAAGCTCGCCCTGGCTTCCATGGGCGCCAAGGAGGTCAGCGCCGCCGACGCCCCGGAGCTGTACGCGACGGTCGAGCGGCTGGCGATCCAGGCCAACCTCCCGATGCCGCGGGTGGCGATCGCGCAGACGCCGATGCCGAACGCGTTCGCGGTGGGGCGGTCCCCGAGCGCGGCGACGGTGTGCGTGACCACCGGGCTGCTGTCGATGCTCGAGCAGCCTGAGCTCGAGGCGGTGCTCGGCCACGAGCTGACCCATGTCCTCAACCGCGACGTGATGCTGATGACCATCGCCAGCTTCTTCGCGTCGGTCGCGGCGTTCATCGTGCAGATGGGCTTCCTGTTCGGCGGCCTCGGCGGCAACGACCGGGACGACAACGGCCCCGGCTTCGCCGTCGTCATCCTCGTCTCAGGCGTCGTCTACGTGATCTCGTTCGTGCTGATCCAGGCGCTCTCTCGGTATCGCGAGTTCGCCGCCGACCGGGGCTCGGCGATCCTCACCGGCCGGCCCAGCGCACTGATCTCGGCGTTGCTGAAGATCTCCAACCGAATGGACCTCATCCCCCAGCGCGACCTGCGAGCGGCCTCCAGTGAGCTGGCCGCGTTCTACATCTTCCCGCCCAAGGCCAAGCAGAGCGTGGCCGCGCTGTTCTCGACCCATCCCCCGCTCGAGGCCCGGATCGACGCGCTGCAGCGGCTCGAGGCCCAGCTGCAGGGCACGCGCTGATGGGACTGCTCGACATCCTGGCCGGCAAGCGCAAGCTGGACAAGCCGGCGGAGGATCGGCTGTTTGCGATCACCACCGCCAACGTCACGTTCGAGACCAAGCTCTCGCTCGCCGGCCGTGGCAGCGCGGCAATCGTGTTCCAGTCGCTGGCGACAGCCGACTTCGCCGCCATCGTGCGCGACATGACCGAGGTCGTCACCGCGACCGCGTCCGACAGCCAGACACGGGTGGAGACATCGGAGGACAGCTACGGATTCAGCTGGCTGATCCTGCGCGGCAATGACTTCGACGGTCTCGCCGTGGGGGTCAACGCCGTCTCCGCAGCGCTGCAGGACGGGGGATACGGCGAGCGCATCCTGTGCGCCGTGTTCGCCTTCCAGGACGAGCGATCGCGACCCGTGTACTGGATCTACAACTACAAGCGCGGCTACTTCTATCCATTCGTCCCGGCGGCCGGGGGCCAGCAGCGCGACAGCGAGCGCGAACTGGTGCTCAAGGCCCAGATCGGGGCCGAGCTCCCGGTGGAGCCGGAGCTCCAGCGCTGGTTTCCCCTGTGGGGGATCCCGGTCTGAGACGGGCTCCAACGTCGGTGTAAGGTCCGCGTCGTGGCCGGTCCGGTGCCCGACGGGATGCCGCCTGCCGGTACGCTACCCTCGACGGCTGGCTCGGTGTCTTAAGCGGAGCCTAACCCCCTTCGCAGCGCCGCTTGGCGAGCGCGAGCCATTCAAGACGGACAAGGGAGATACCTTGCGCATACTGATACTCGGTGGTGACGGCTTCTGCGGATGGCCGACCTCGCTGCACCTCTCGGCATGTGGTCACGAGGTGGCGATCGTCGACAACCTGGCCCGGCGCAACGCCGACGTGGAGCTCGAGGCCGAGTCGCTGACCCCCATCAAGCCGATCGGCACCCGCCTGGCCGCATGGCGGGAGATCAGCGGCCGCGACATCCCGTTTCACCGCTTCAACGTCGCCGAGAACTACCGGGTCATGCTCGACCTGCTCGTCGACTGGCAGCCTGACGCCGTGGTGCACTTCGCCGAGCAGCGTGCCGCGCCGTATTCGATGAAGAGCTCGTGGCACAAGCGGTACACCGTCAACAACAACGTCAACGCAACCCACAACCTGCTGACGGCCCTCGTCGAGGCCGAACTCGACTCGCACGTCGTCCACCTGGGCACGATGGGCGTCTACGGCTACGGCACCGCCGGCGTCAAGATCCCTGAGGGTTATCTGCGCGTGCGGATCGACACCGACGAGGGGACCGAGGTGGAGCAGGAGATCCTGTACCCGGTCAACCCGGGCAGCGTCTACCACATGACCAAGACCCAGGACCAGCTCCTGTTCGCGTTCTACAACAAGAACGACGGCACGCGGGTGACCGACCTGCACCAGGGCATCGTGTGGGGCACGCAGACGGCGGAGACGCGCCTCGACGATCGCCTGATCAACCGCTTCGACTACGACGGCGACTACGGCACGGTGCTCAACCGGTTCCTGATGCAGGCCGCCGTCGGCTACCCCCTGACCGTCCACGGCACCGGCGGCCAGACGCGCGCCTTCATCCACATCCAGGACACGGTCCGCTGTATCCAGCTGGCGATCGAGAACCCGCCGGAGCGCGGCGAGCGAGTGCGCGTCTTCAACCAGATGACCGAGTGCCACCGGGTGCGGGACCTGGCACAGCTCGTCTCCAGCCTGACCGGCGCCGAGATCGACTACGTCGACAACCCGCGCAAGGAGGCGGCCGAGAACGAGCTGTTCGTCGAGAACAGCCAGCTGCTCAACCTCGGCCTCGATCCGATCCGCCTCCAGGATGACCTGCTGTCCGAGGTGACCGAGATCGCGCGCGCCTACACCTCCCGCTGCGACCGCACGAAGATCCCGTGCAGCTCGAAGTGGATCCAGCGCACGGCCGAGCCGGTCGCACCCGCCGCCACGGCCTGATCGGTCGATAGCCCGCGGCCGGTGCGCGCTCCGGCCGCCGGCCGGACTCCGCCCACCGCCACGCGGCCGATCGTCCTCAACAATCGGGCCGCCACCCGGCCGACGGTCACCGGCGTCGAGCGGTGGACGGCGGAGGTCACCGGCCGCCTCCGGGCGCTGGCGCCGGAGCGCTACCTCGTCGCCGAGCCGCCCCGCCGCGCGCGCGGCCGGATCCTCGCGCAGGGCTGGGAGCAGCTGGCCCTGCCGGCGGTCGCGGCACGGCGGCGTGCCGCCCTCGTCTTCTCGCCCGCCAACCTGGCGCCGCTGGCGTGGCCGCGCAACGTGGTCGTCATCCACGACGCCGCTGTGCTGCGCCATCCGGACGCATACTCGCCCGCCTACCGGCTCTGGCACGCCCGGATCGGCCTGGCCGCCGCCCGCCGCGCGCGGGCGGTCATCACCGTCTCGGAGTTCTCGCGCCGGGAGCTGCTCGCGCTTGCCGGGCTCGACGCCGAGCGTGTCGCCGTGATCCCGGGTGGTGTCGGCGAGCAGTTCGCCCCCGCCACCGACGGCCGCGGACCGGATCTGGCGCAGCCATACGTGCTGACGCTCGCGACCGCAGATGCGCGCAAGAACCTGTCGGCACTCACGCCGGCGGCGGCGGCACTCGCGCAGCGGGGCATCGAGCTCGTCTGGGCCGGGGACGCGCGGCCGTACTTCACCGAGACCGAGCGGGTCACCGGCGTGCGCCGGGTGGGATACGTCGCCGAGCGGGATCTCCCCGGCCTGTACCGCAACGCGCTCGCGTTCGTGCTCCCGTCCCGGTACGAGGGCTTTGGGTTGACGTGCGTGGAGGCGATGGCCTGCGGGACGCCGGTCGTCGCCGCTGACCGCGCGGCGCTCCCGGAGACCTGCGGCGGTGCCGCACTGCTCGTCGATCCTGATGACCCCGCGGCGCTCGCCGCCGCGGTGGTGAAGGCCGCGACCGAGCCGGGGGTCCGTGCCGGCCTCCGCGAGGCGGGGCTCCGCCGGGCCCGCACGTTCACGTGGGACCGCACGGTCGCCGAGGTCGATGCGCTCCTGATGCGGCTGGCGTGATGATGCGTCCGGGCGGGCGGCGGCGGACGCCGGCCGGTGCGCTCAGCCGGGGATCAGGCCCTCGCCCTGGAACTCGGCCTGCGCCTCCTCCAGCGAGACGTCGGACGGCGGCAGGATGATGTCGGAGGCCACCAGCTCGTCGTCGCCGACCCTCGTCCCCCGCGTGCGCACGTAGTCGACCAGCCGGCCGAACACGTCACGAAAGCCCTGCTCGTCGCTCGCCTCGCAGGCCGAGACCGCCTGGTTGTCCAGCTCGTTGAGCTCGCCCGCGTCGGCGTCGGAGATCTCGTACTGGCCCTCCGTCGAAATCCGGACGATCATTCCGCCGGCCCCGACGCCGCGCTCTCACCCCCACGTGCGCTGTCGCCGGGAGCGCCCGCTCCCAGCTCGCCCTTCGCGCCGCCGCCCGTGCCGAGCTCGGCCCTCATCTTGGCCAGCTCGTCGTCGACCTCGCTGGAGCTCGACAGCTGCTTGAGCTGCCGGTCGATGTCATCCTCGCCGGAGCCGAGCTGCGTCAGGTCCTCGAAGGTGCCGGCCTGCTCGAGCTCCTGCACGGCGCTCGCCCGCGCGCGCATGTTCTCGGTCTTGTCGAGCGCCCGCTGCATCGCCAGGCCGACGTCGGCCATCTCCTCGCCGACCCCCGTGGCCGCCTCGCCGATCCGGACCTGCGCCTCGGCCGCCGAGTACTGGGCCTTGATGACCTCCTTCTTCGAGCGGAACTGCTCGATCTTCGCCCGCAGCTTCTGCTCGGACGCGGTCATCTGCTCCTGCTGCTGCTCGAGCTGGGTGATCTGCGAGTCCAGCGACTGCAGCTCGGTCTGCATTGCGTTCTTGCGCTCCAGGGCGGTGCGGGCCAGCTCCTCGTTGCCCGCGGCGAGCGCCTGGCGTGCCTGCGTGTCCAGCTTGACGACCTGCTGCTGGTACTTCTCCTCCTGCAACTGGAGGCGCTTTTTCGACGTGACGACGTCGGCGATGCCCTTCTTGACGTTCTGGAGCAGCTCGATCTGTTTCTGGTAGCTGTACTCCAGCGTCTCGGACGGGTCCTCGGCGCGGTCGAGGAGCTTTGAGATCTTGGCTTTGACGACGGTGGACATGCGCCCGGAAAGGCCCGGCATCGCATCCTCCTTGGCGAGTGGCTGTTTGGCACCTGCAAGCGTAGCGGTGCGCCGTGACTAGGATGGCGCGATGGAGCCAAAGCCGGCGGCCGACTCCCGTGCGGAGATCACGCATTGGATGGGCGTCACCGATGCCAACAGCGCCGGCAACATCCACGGCGGGACGATCATGAAGCTGTCCGACGAGGCTGCGGCCCTCGCCGCCATCAAGCATGCGCGCCGGCGCGTGGTCACGGTCGGCATCGACCGGATGGACTTCCTCGTCCCCATCTATGTCGGCGAGCTCGTGACGTTCAGAGCGTCGGTCAACGCCGCCTGGCACACCTCCATGGAGGTCGGAGTCCGCGTCGAGGCCGAGAATCCCTCCATCGGTACGCGCCGCCACACCAACACGGCATACCTGACGATGGTCGCACTCGACGAGGCCGGACGTCCGGCGCCCGTAGCGCCGATTCAGGCCACCACGCCGGCCGAGCAGCGGCGGATGCGCGAGGCGGAGCTGCGCCGGGCCAACCGGCTTGCCGAACGCGAGGAGATCGTGGCGCGGCGGGCGCAGGAGACCGAGGGTGAGCACGCCGAGGAGACAGGCGGATCGTAGCCGGGACTCCGGAGGGGCGGATCGCCATCATCGGGAGCGGCTGTGGCCGGACCCGGCCTGGAGGCTCGCGGGGTGGCGCGACCAGCGCCACCGCCAGTGGCGGATCGCTAACGTGCCCCGCCATGCGACCGCGCGCTCTGCTCACGGCCCGGATGTCGGTGCTCGCCGCGATGCTCGCGGTCGGCGTGGCCGGCTGCGGGGGCACGAAGCTGCTGCGCGAGACGAGCACGGCCCAATCGACCGTCACCACCGGCATTCCCGCCGCCGGTGCCCAGGCGTCGCAGACGCTGGGATTCCCCACGCTCGCAACGAAGAACACGACGCGGGTCGACGGCGCGGATCCCTCCGCCGACGCGGCGGGGGTGGCACTGGCCGTCTATCCCTCGGCGGCGCCCGGCACCCATCCCGGCGCGGTGGCGCTGGCTCCGACCGACGACTGGCAGGCGGCGATCGCTGCGTCGGTCCTGATGGCGCCTCCCATCCGGGCGCCGATCCTGCTGTCCGGCAGCAGCGCGCTCCCGGCGGTCACGTCGCAGGCGCTCTCCCAGCTCGCCCCCACCGGATCCGGCGCGGTCGGCGGCGCCCAGATCATCCGCGTCGGCGACGTCCCGTCCGTCGGCGGGGTGCATGCGGCGTCGGTCAAGGGAGCCGATCCGTACGCGCTCGCGGCGGGCATCGACCGGTTCGTCAGCGCCGTCGGCGGCCGGCCGAGCAGCGACGTGGTCATCGCGTCGGCCACCAGCCCGGGGTACGCGATGCCGGCGGCCGGCTGGGCGGCGGAGAGCGGCGACCCCATCCTGTTCGTGAACTCGACGGAGATCCCGGCCGCCACCCGTCAGGCGCTGCTCACGCACCAGCGCGCGCACATCTACGTGCTCGGCCCGTCCAGCGTCATCCCGGACGCGATCGTCAAGCAGCTCGGTAAGTACGGGACGGTCAAGCGCGTCGGCGCCGGAGACCCGGCGGCGAATTCGGTGGCGTTCGCCACCTACCGCGACCCGGCCTGCGCCTACGGCCAGCCGTGCGCCCACGTGCCCGGCAGCTTCGGCTGGGCGATCCGGAGCCCGGGGCACGGGTACGTCCTGCTCAACGCGTCGCGGCCGCTGGACGCGGCGGCCTCGGCCGCGCTTTCCGGCAGCGGCGACTATGGTCCGCAGCTGCTTGTCGCAGAGCCCTCTACCCTTCCTGCCACAGTGTTGAATTTCTTCCTTGACTACGCCACTCCCGGCTACACCCAGGAGGGCCCGACCGCTGCCGTCTACAACCACGGATGGGTGATCGGCGATCAGAGCGCCATCTCCCTCAACGTGCAGGCCGAGGTCGACAAGCTTCTGGAAGCCGTTCCCCAAGCCGCCGCCAAATGAGCCAGTCCGAACACCCTGACCGCCTTCACGCCGACCATCAGACGACCGTCGAGGACGTCCGCCAGCTCATGGGCGCGTCGACGCCGCACTTCGCCCTGCAACTGCGGGAGCGGATCCGCGCGCTGATCCGCGACCTTCCGCCCGGGCACCCGGCGCGCGTCGAAGGTGAGCGCGAGATCGGCCGGCTCGACGAGATCGCCTACGTCGGCGAGATTCGCGGCCACGCCGCCGAGGACGGGCTGACGCCGTTGCCGAGCGTCGCCCATCACCCTCCGCACGTCGACGTGTGACCACCGGGTCGCGGGCGCGGCCCTGCAGAGTTTCGCTACCCCAGAGCCCCGGATACGTTAACTGACGCGTGATGACCGACCAACGCTTCATTTCCGTGATCGGCCTTGGACGCGTGGGGCTGCCACTGGCGCTGTGCTTCGCCGACCGCGGCCTGCGGGTGCTGGGCGTCGACCACGACCCGGCGGTTCTCGAGTCCCTGCGCGCCGGGCGCATGCCGTTCGACGAGGCGGGGACACAGGAGATGCTCGAGCGGGTGCAGAGCCGCGGGACGTTCGAGCTCTCCGACCGCGCCGCCGACGCCGCCCGGGCCGACGACATCGTCATCACGATCGGCACCCCGTCGTTCTCGCACGTCGAGTCCGACCTTCGCCAGGTGCGCGCGGCGGTCGACGACCTGCTGCCGCTGCTGCGTCACGGCCACGCGCTCATCCTGCGCTCGACGATCGCCCCCGGAACGACCGAGTTCGTCGCCGGCTATCTGGAGAAGCGGCGCGGACTGCGCGCGGGCGAGGACGTGTTCGTCGCGCATGCGCCGGAGCGGATCGCCGCCGGGAAGTTCCTTCAGGAGATCACGACCCTGCCGTGCATCATCGGCGGCGTCGGCGAGGCGTCGACCGAGCACACGGCGGGTCTGTTCGGCGTCTTCGGCGCCCCGATCGTCAAGACGACCCCCGTCCAGGCCGAGCTGGCGAAGATCTGGACGAACATCCTTCGCTACGCGACCTTCGCGCTCCCCAACCTGCTGATGATGGACTGCGAGAGCTACGGGGCGAACGTCTTCGAGGTCATCGACCTGATCAACCACGACTACCCGCGCGGCGGGATCGCGATGCCGGGTATGACCGCCGGCACCTGCCTGCGCAAGGACTTCGCCTTCTCCGAGGAACGCTCCCATGCCCCCGGCATGCTCCTGGCCGTCTCCCGGGTCAACGAGGGCGTGCCGCTGTTTTTGGTGGAGGGGATCAAGCGCCGCATCGGCAGCCTCTCCTCGCGCAAGGTCGCGGTCCTCGGCCTGACGTTCAAGCGCGACACTGATGACGAACGCGATTCGCTCTCACCCAAGCTGATCCGCCTGCTGGAGCGTGAACTGGCCGACGTGGCGGTCTGCGACCCGCACGCCTCGACGCCGACGACGCCGCTCGAGGAGGCCGTGCGCGACGCCGACGTGGTGATCGTGGCCACCAACCACTCCGCGTTCGAGCGCCCGGAGACGCTGCGTCAGATCCGCGCCTCGGCCGCCGACGACTGCCTGCTCGTCGACCCGTGGAACAGTCTGGGCACCTCCCAGGTCTTCCTCTTCGCCACCGAGTCCGCCTCGTTGCTCGACGGCTCTGCGAGCGTCTTTCCGGACGCGGCACGCTGATGGGACGGGTGCTTGTCACCGGTGGGGCCGGCACGATCGGCTCAGCGGTCGTGCGCCGGCTCCTGCGCGATCCGGATTGGGAGGTGCGGGTCGCCGACCACCGGCCGGCGCCGGAATGGATGCGGCAGGGCGGCGAGTTGCATCCGGGCGATCTGCGCGAGCTCGACGTGGCCCGGGCGGCGCTCGACGGCTGCAGCCACGTCATCCACCTGGCCGCGATCGTCGGCGGCATTGCCAACTTCCACAAGCTGCCGTTCACGCTGACCGAGGTCAACAACGCGCTCACGGGGGCGATCGTCCACGCGGCGGTCGAGCAGGATGTCGAGCGCTTCACGTACGTCTCGTCCTCGATGGTGTTCGAGCGGGCCACCGAGTTCCCCACCACGGAGGCGCACCTCGACGTCTGCGCCCCGCCCCGCTCCGCGTACGGATTCTCCAAGCTGGCCGGAGAGGTGTATACCCGGGCCGCGCACGACCAGCACGGGCTGCGCTTCACGATCTGCCGGCCGTTCAACGCGTACGGTCCGGGCGAGCTGCCGGATCCCGATGAGCCGGGGATCGCCCACGCCGTGCCGGACCTGATCACCAAGGTGCTGTCCGGCCGGCGACCGCTTGAGATCTTCGGCTCCGGCGAGCAGACCCGGACTCTTACGCACGTCGACGACATCGCCGACGGGATCGTGACCGCCATGGCATCGCCGGCGGGTGAGAACGAGAACTTCAACATCTCCGCGTCCGAGGAGCACACGGTCGCCGAGATCGCCGGGCTGATCTGGGAGGCCTGTGGTGAGGACCCCGCGGATCTGACGTTCGAGCATCTGCCGAGCTTCGAGGTCGATGTCCAGCGCCGGTGGCCGTCGGTGGCCAAGGCGCGCGACGTCATCGGCTGGCAGGCGCGGATCGACCTGCGCGACGGCCTCGCCGGTACCGTGGCGTGGCTGCGCGAGCAGGACGTCCGGCGCCCCGT
Source organism: Solirubrobacteraceae bacterium (assembly GCA_035551855.1). Classification (GTDB taxonomy): domain Bacteria; phylum Actinomycetota; class Thermoleophilia; order Solirubrobacterales; family Solirubrobacteraceae; genus Palsa-465. Next base: position 30,897 of record DASZMK010000162.1, on the reverse strand, counting down.
TGACGCCTGATCTGCTCGCGGCGCTGCGCATCGACCGGCGGGTGCGCCGGCGGGCGGCCGCCGAGGTCGTTCCCTTGCCCGGCGGACTGGTGGTCCGCCATCCGAAGCTGTGGGACGTCCATTATCTCAACGCGCTGATCCTCGATGCCGGCGGGCACCCGCCGCCGGGGGCGGCCGAGTTCGTCGCCCTGGCGGATCGGTGGCTCGCGGGGCTGGAGCACCGCCACGTGGTGTTCGACGACGCGGCCGCTGGGGAGCGCGCGGCGGCCGATGTCGCAGCCGCCGGCTGGGAGCGCCGGAGGACGAGCTTCATGGTATTTGCCGGCGACCGCCACGCGGTCGGCGCCGATCCCCGGGCCCGGGAGATCTCCGACGCTGAGATGGAGGCTCTCCAACTCGCCGGCCTGCGCGAGGAGGTGCCGGAGGCCGCTCTGCGCTCCGGGCTGGCGGAGCGCCTCGCGCTGACCCAGCGGGTTCTGCGGGCCGGTACCCCCGCCCGCTGCTTCGGAGCCGGCGAGGGCGAAGACCTGCAGTCGATGTGCACCCTGTTCCTCGACGGCGACGTCGACGGGCGGCGGGTGGCGATGCTCGAGGAGGTGGGGACGCTGATCGCCCACCGGCGGCGGGGCCTGGCCCGGGCGGCCGTCGAAGCGGCGATCGCCGCCGCCTTGGACTGGGGTGCGGATCTGATCGTGGTGCCGGCGGACGCCGACGATTGGCCGCAGGTGATGTACGCCGGGCTGGGGTTCACGCCGGTGGGGCGGCAGGTCTCGCTCACCCGGCGCGGCAATTCCGGCGGCGGCGGGTTGTAGCCTCGGCGACGGCATGAGCGAACTCGCCGCCGGTCGCCCCGCCCTGATCGCCGACAGCCGGCTCCCCGGCCCCTTCCCGGTCGGCTCCTACGCGGCCCAGCTCAAGCGTCGCCTCCAGGACTTCGCCCGCGTCCAGCTGGAGGGCGAGGTCTGGGGCTTTCGGCCCAGCCGGGTCCGCGTCTACTTCGAGCTGCGTGATGGCGGCGGCGCGCTGCCGTGCTCGATGTGGCGCGACGATTTCGATCGGCTCGGGGTGCTGCTGAGCGACGGGATGCGAATCGTCGTCGGCGGCGGGTGTGACTACTACCCGGGGAGCTCGGCCTCCTCGCCGTCGTTCAGCTTCGCCGTGTCTGAGCTGCGGGTCGCCGGGGAGGGCGACCTGCTCGTGGCGCTGGAGCGTCTGCGGCGCCGGCTGCACGACGAGGGACTGTTCGAGCCCCAGAAGCGGCTGGCGATGGCGCCGCTGCCGCGGACGATCGGCGTCGTCACCGGTGAGCGCGGCAAGGCCCGCGACGACATCCTCGCCGGGCTGCGGCGCCGGGGCTGGAGCGGACGGCTCATCTGGGCGTTCGTCCCGGTCCAGGATCGTCACGCCGCGCCCCGCATCGCCGCTGCCCTCCGCGAGCTGGCGGCCACGCCGGACGTGGACGTCGCCATCGTCGCCCGCGGCGGCGGCTCCCTCGCGGACCTGTACGCATTCTGCGACGAGGCCCTGTGCCGGACCGTGGCGCTGCTGCGCCTGCCCGTCATCGCCTCCGTGGGGCACCACACCGACCGGACGCTGATCGACGATGTGGCCGCCGTCTGCTGCTCCACGCCCACCCACGCCGCCGAAGCCGCGGTCCCGGTCGATTGCGCCGCGGCTCGCCGCGCGCTGGCCGTCGCCGCCACCCGTCTGCACGACCACGGCCACCGCGCGATCCTCGACCGCGCCCGCGCGCTGGCTCAGCTCTCCCGCGCCCCCGGCCGCCAGGTCCAGCGCCACCGCGAACGTCTCCACCAGATGCTGCGTGAATTGCGCGCCGCCGGGCGACGGCGGGGGGACGAGGGCGCCGCACGGACCGCCGGCCACCTCCGGTCCCTCCAGCGGGCCGCCTCCCGCGGAGCCGACGCCGACCGGGCGCGGCGGGCCCGAGAGCTTGAGCGTCTGGCGTTGGCGCTCGGCGCGCATGATCCGCAGCGGACGATGGCCCGCGGGTACGCGCTGGTGCAGGACCGCGCCGGCGCGCCGCTGGGCTCGGCGGCGGCCGCCAGGGCCGCGCGCAAGCTGAGCCTGCGCTTCCACGATGGCGAGGTGCCGGCTGAGGTGGACGGAGAGTGAGCGAGCCCCGTACCTATGAGTCGGCCGTCGCCCGGGTGGAGGAGATCATCCGCCGGCTGGATTCCGGGGATGCCGGGCTGCGCGAGACCCTGGACCTGGTCCGGGAGGGCCGTGAGCTCGTCGAGTACTGCGCGGCCGAGCTCGACGCGGTCAGCCAGGGCCTCGAGGAGCTGCGGCTGGAGGAGCTGGTGGGGCGCTTGGAGAACGCGGAGGGGCGACGGTGAGCACGTTCGAGCGCCTCGCCAACCTGCCCGTGGTCGTGGACGGCTACGAGCTGGAAGGACTGCGGGCGAACGTCTCGAGCGGCTTCGAGCGCCTGACGACGGTGGTGCACATCCGGGGGAGCGGAGCCGAGGGGATCGGCGAGGACGTGGTCTACAGCTCCGCCGACCAGGAGGCGCTGCAGGAGGCGGGACCTGGGCACGAGCTGTCCGGCAGCTACGCCCTTGGCGAATTCTGCGAGCTGATCGATGGACTTGACCTGTTCCCGCGGGAGCCGGAGCACGGCGACGTGTCGCGCCTGTATCGCCGCTGGACATTTCACAGCGCGGCGCTCGACCTGGCGCTCCGCCAGTCCGGAACGTCGCTGCACGAGGCCCTGGGACGCGACCCCCGCCCGTTGACGTTCGTCGTCTCGCTCCGGCTCGGCGAGCCGCCGACCCTGGAGCCCATCTCCACCCGGCTGAACCACTACCCCACGCTCCGCTTCAAGCTGGACGCGACCAGCTCCTGGACCCCGGAGCTGATCGGCGAGCTCGCCGCGTCCGGGGCCGTGGACTCCGTCGACTTCAAGGCGCTGTACCGCGGCACGGTCGTCGACCAGGCACCGGATCCGGTGCTGTACGCGCGGGTGGTCGAGGCGTTTCCGGCCGCCTGGCTCGAGGACCCGGACGTCGTCACCCCGGAGACCGCGGCGGCGCTCGCCTCGGTGCATGACCGCATCACCTGGGATGCCCCCATCCACTCGATCGCCGACATCGAGGCGCTCCCGTTCGCGCCCCGGATGGTCAACATCAAGCCCTCGCGGATCGGCGGTCTGCGCAGGCTGTGCGACACATATGACTACTGCGCCGCCCACGGGATCGACGCGTACGGCGGAGGCCAGTTCGAGCTGGGGCCGGGACGCGGACAGGCTCAGTACCTCGCCTCGCTGTTTCACCCCGCCACCCCCAACGATCTGGCGCCGGTCGGCTTCAACCAGACCGAGCCTCCTCCCGGCCTCCCCAGCAGCCCCCTCGCACCGGCGCCGGACGATGTCGGCTTCCGCTGGCACGCCGCCTGAGCCGGGTGCGACACGCCGTCAGCTCAGGTCGAGCAGCAGCTTGCCCTCAACCTGACGCTGAACCAGACGCGCGAACGCCTCGTTGACCTGATCCAGCGGCAGGATCTCGTCGATCCGGACCTTCAGGTCGCCGGCCCGCAGAGCCTTCAGCGCCTCCCCCAGCCCCCGCCGCCGCTCCTCACTGGTCAGCTGCATCCCGCCGTAACCGAGCAGCGAGAGCATCTTGCGATACAGCTGCTGCATGTTGAAGGTGACCTCCGCCCCCGCCGACGTGCCAAACGAGATGATGCGCGCCCGGGGCGAGACGGCGTCGATCAGCGGCGCGATGAACCCGTCGCCGAGCGGATCGAAGCCCACCGTCGGCTGGAACTCCGCCAGTTCGCCGCCGATCTGCCCGGCGTCGCCGACGAGCACATGCTGGGCTCCCATCTCGGCGATCCCGGGTGCCTTGTCCTCGGCGCTCGTCTGCCCCCAGACGGTGGCGCCCGTGGCGCGCGCGAGTGACACGATCATGCTTCCCACCCCGCCAGAGGCACCGAACACGATCACGCGGTCGTCGTCACTGACCTCGGCCAGCGTCCGCACGCAGTTGAAGGCGGTCAGGCCGGCGATGCCCATGGCCGCCGCCTCACGCGGCTCCACGCCCGCGGGCAGATCGAAGACCGCCGCGGTGGGAACGACCGCCGCCTGCGCCCAGACGCCGTCCCGCGAGCTGCCCAGCCCCTCCCCCGCGACCAGGACGGCGCGGCCATCGACATGGCCGGCGGCCTCGCCCCCCAGCGTCCGCGGCAGCGGCCCGTCCGGTGCGACGCGTCCCTCGGCGGCGTAGCGATCGATGGGGTTGACGCCACCGAAGGCGAGGTCGACGCGAACTTCGTCCGGGCCGGGCTCCGGGAGCGCCACCTCCTCGACGACGAGGGGCTGACCATGCTCGGCCAATCGGGCGGCGCGGACGCGGTCTTGGGTGGAGGTCATCAGGGTTGCGGTTCTAGCAGACGGCTACCGTTGGGCTCATGACCATAGATCGACAGAACCTCAGCGGAACCGTCGCGCTCGTCACCGGCGCGTCAAGCGGGATCGGAGAGGCGACCGCGCTGTCGCTGGCCCAGCAGGGCGCCGCGGTGGCGATCGCCGCGCGGCGCTCGGACAGGCTCGACGATCTCGCCGGGCGCATCTCGGACGCGGGCGGAACGGTGCTGGCGATCGAGGCCGACGTCACCGTCCGAGATCAGGCTCAGGCGCTGGTGGAGCGGACCGTCGACGAGCTCGGACGCCTCGACACGCTCGTCAACAACGCCGGCGTGATGCTGCTCGGTCCGGCCGTCGACGCGCCGCTGGAGGAGTGGGACCGCATGGTGGCCGTCAACGTGCAGGGGCTCCTGTACTGCGCGCACGCCGCCCTCCCCCACCTGCTGGCGACGGCACAGGACGGGGGCCGCCGCGTGGCGGACATGGTCAACGTCAGCTCGGTGGCCGGACGCGCGACCCGCTCCGGCAGTGCCGTCTACAACCTCACCAAGCACGGGGTCGGCGCGTTCAGCGATGCCCTGCGCCAGGAGGTGACCGGGCGCCACGTCCGCGTCTCCCTCGTCGAGCCCGGAGCCGTGGCTACCGAGTTGCGCCTGCACAACCGGCCGGAGATCCAGGAGGAGATGCAGCAGCGCTTCGGCGACATCGAGATCCTCCACGCCCAGGACATCGCCGACGCGGTGTCGTACATCGTCACGCGGCCGTGGCGGGTCGCCGTCAACGAGATCCTGATCCGTCCCACCGAGCAGGAGGGCTAGCAGCCCGCGCCGCCCCGTCACCGTCTGGGGGCGCGCTCCAGTGAACGGTCCCGTACCCTTGGCGGCGCCGCAGGTCCGCGCCGGCGGGCCCGCCTGCACCCCCGACACAGGAGATCCTTTGCACGAAAAGCTCGCCATCGCCGGCTCCGGCACCATCGCCGCCGGCCTCGCCGCCGTCGCCGCCGCCCATGGGGACGTCCTCCTGTGGGCCCGCTCTCAGGCCTCCGCCGAGCGCGTCAAGAGCGCCGTAGCCAAGCACTGCGACAAGCGACCGGATCTGAACGGCTGCGCCGGACGCGTTCAGGTGGTGACCGACCTCGAGGCGCTGGCCGAGGCGACGTTCCTCGTCGAGGCCGTCGTCGAGGACCCGGAGCACAAGGGCCCGGTGCTGGCCGAGCTGGCCTCGTACACCGGCCCGGATGAGATCCTGGCCACGACGACCTCGTCGCTGTCGGTCGCCGAGCTGGCCCAGGCCAGCGGTCATCCGGACCGTTTCGTCGGCCTGCACGTGTTCAACCCGGTGCCGCGAATGGAGCTGGTGGAGCTCGCGTTCGGCCCCGAGACCCGCGATGACGTCCGACGGCGCGCCCGCACGCTGTGCGAGGATCTCGGCAAGACGCCGGTCGAGGTGCCGGACACCCCGGGGTTCGTGGTCAACCGCCTGCTGTTCCCGTACCTGTTCGAGGCGGTCGACCTGATGGTCCAAACCGGCATGCCCCCCGCCGACGTCGACCGCTGCATGACGCTCGGCGCCGGAATGCCGATGGGGCCGATCGCACTGCTTGATTTCGTCGGTCTCGACGTTGCCCAGGCTATCGGTGAGACGATCGGCGCGACGGTGCCGCCCCGGTTGACAGAGCTCGTGTCCGAGGGTGCTCTCGGACGCAAGAGCCACCGCGGTTTCTACGACTACGACTAAGTATTAAGGCTGCGTTCAGGTCCGAGGCCGACCATCTATGTCGCGACGTACCTCATAGCAGCACCTCCTCCCCAGAAGCACGAAATCGGCCCGTCCCCAGCGGGCCGATTTCTTTTGTGAACCCATGCCGGGTCCGGAGGGACGCCCCAGCTGAGCAGCCAGGGGGGCACCTCAGGTTCGAAGCCGGCCCGGTCAGGGCCGGCTTCAGCTCTCCTCTCAACCGCCGGACTGAAACCCAAACGGTGCGTTGTTCCGCAATGTAACGAATGACGCGAAGCGGTGCAAAGCGCACGGTCTGCGGCGGTCTTTGAACGGACCACTCCGCGGTGTGGCGGCCCCCGCCGGAGGTCTCAGCCCTCGGCGGTCACCGCTTGGCTGGGCGCCTTGCGTTGGCGGATGCGCACCGCCTCGATCCGGTTCTCCCGGACTGACTCCACCCGGATCGAGTACCCGTCGGCCGTGATCTGGTCGCCGCGCTTGGGCAGGCGGCCCAGCTCGGCGAACACGAACCCGCCGATGGAGTTGTACGCATCGGTGTCAACGGGCAGGTGCAGCCCGTAGTCCTCGAGGTCGGTGAGCGCGACGTGCCCGCGCACGAACCAGTCACCGCTGGCCAGCCGCCGAACCGCTCCGCCGGCCGGATCGGTCTCATCCATGATCTCGCCGACGATCTCCTCGATGATGTCCTCGGTGGTCACGATCCCGGCCGTGCGGCCGTATTCGTCGATGACGATCGCCAGCTCGGTCCGCTCACGCTGCAGGTCGGCCAGGAGGTCGTCGAGCGGCTTGGTCTCCGGCACGATCGGCGCCTCACGCACCAGCTTGTCGAAATGCGCCTCGTACCCGTCCGACATCATCAGCTTGACCAGCTGGTTGACGTGCACTATCCCCTTCACGCGATCCTGGTTCTCATCCTCGGTGACGACGAGCCGCGAGTGGCCGGTGGAGACGCAGCGCCGCAGGGCGTCCTGGACGGTCTCCGACAGGTCCACGGTGACCACCGCCGGGATCGGCGTCATCACCTGGCGCGCCTCCTGCTCGTGCAGGTGGAACACCCCGGTGAGCATGTTGGCCTCGCCGACGTCGAGGCTGCCCCCGGTCCGGGAGTCGGCGATGATCCGCTTGATGTCCTCCGGGCGCCCGCCCTCCGGCTCGGCATCCGGGTCGGTGCCGGTGGCCCGCACCAACGCGTCGGAGGCCGCGTTGAGGACGACGATGAACGGCGTGAACAGCACTCGGCTGGCATGCAGCGGGCGAGCGACCCGACGCGCCAGATCCTCGGCGTGCTGGATGGTGTAGAGCTTCGGCGCGATCTCGCCGACGATGCTCTGGGTGATCGTGATCAGCAGATAGGCGATCACCACTGACACCACCACCGCGGTGCCGTGGCCGATGGGACCGCCGAGCACGTGCTCGAGGGCATGGGCGATGGCCGGCTCGCCCAGGGCGCCGATGCCGATCGACGCCATCGTGATGCCGACCTGGCTGGTGGCGATGTAGTCGCCGATGTTCTCCATCAGCGTCAGCGCCAGGCGGGCGCCGCGCTTGCCCTCCTCGGCCATCTGCTGCAGCCGGGTCTTGCGTGAGCGCACGAGCGAGTACTCGGCGATGGTGAAGAACGCGTTGACCAGCACGAGCAGGCAGGTCAGGATGATGAGAAGGGCTGTCACAGACGACCGCGCGTCAGGGCGGGGGCCCTCTGAGTCAGCGCGCTGCTACTTCGGGGTCGGTCGTCGGTCATTCAGCGACTGGACAACGGTAGCAGCAGGTCCCGCGTGAACCGGCTAGCCGTCCAGCCCGTCGAAACGGGCGGCCATCTCGAAGTCCATCTCCGTCAGCCCCCCTGCCGAGTGGTTGGTCAGGCAGAGCTTCACCTTGTTCCAGCCGTGGACGAAGATGTCCGGATGGTGGTTGGCCTCCTCGGCGACATCGGCCACTCGATTGACGAACGCGATGGCCTCGCCGAAGTCGTCGAAGCGCCACTCGCGAACGATCTCGTCGCCCTCGCGCTCCCACGGCAAACGCCGTAGCCTTGAAGCGACCTCGTCCTCGTTGAGCACCTCTGCCATGTCTTCTCCTTTGCTGTTCCGTTCAACCCTCCCACCGGCGACCGCCCCGCAAACAGGCGCAATGGCGTACCGGGGAGGCTGACAGTCCGATGCGGATCATCAGTCTCGTCCCGTCGGCGACCGAGATGCTGTTTGCGCTGGGACTGGGCCCAGACCTCATCGCGGTCACGCACGAGTGCGATTATCCGGCCGCCGCCCGCGAGTTGCCAAAGGTCACACGCGATGTGCTGCCGCCGGGGCTGAGCGCCGCCGAGATCGACGCCGCGGTCAAGGAGCGCACGCTCGCCGGACGGTCGATCTACGAGCTGGACGCCGAGGCGCTGCACGATCTGGGCCCGGACCTGATCGTCACCCAGGCCCTGTGCTCGGTGTGTGCCGTCTCCTACGACGATGTTCGTGCCATCGCCGAGGAGATCGACACCCAGCCAATGGTCATTTCGCTGGATCCGCATACCGTCGGTGAGGTGCTGGGCGATGCCCGGACGCTCGCCCAGGCCACCAACCGCAAGGACGCCGCCGTCGAGCTCGTCGCCCAGGCGGCCGCCCGGATCGATCGCATCCGGGTGGCCACCCGCAACGCCCGCCGGGTGCGTGTGGCGGCGCTCGAGTGGCTGGATCCGCCGTTCGCCGCCGGCCACTGGACGCCGCAGATGATCGAATGGGCGGGGGGCGACGATGTCCTGGGCTTCCCGGGCGAGAACTCGGAGGAGCGCAGCTGGGAGGAGATCGCCGCCGGCCGGCCGGACGTGGTGATCGTGATGCCGTGCGGCTACGACGCGGAGATCGCGCACCGCGAAGCCGAGATGCACCGCGACGAGTTGACAGCGGTGGGGGCCGGCGAGGTGGTGGCCGTCGATGCCGCCGCGTACTTCTCGCGCCCGGGCCCGCGCATCATCGACGGGCTGGAGCTGCTCGCCCACATCCTGCACCCGGAGCTGGTGCCCGAACCGGACCCGGCCGCTCAGGCGCTGACCGTCGAGCTGTAGCCGGACCGGACGGCCGGGCGGCGGCTCACGGCCCGGCGGCCGCTCGGATTCTCCTCAGATCGTGATGCCGTTGGGCGCCAGGCCATGGCTGCCGGCCACCGCGACCGCGGCCAGGACGCTGATGACACCCACGACGATGCAGCCGGCGATCGCCACGGCCTGCATGTTGCGCCGCTCGCCCACCTGCACGATCAGCCAGCCGCAGATCGCCCCGCCGACGAAGCCGCCAAGGTGGCCGCCGATGGAGATCCCGGCCAGCGTCAACGAGAACACGATGTTGATGATCAGCGTCAGGGCCAGGCCGCTCTGCCAGATCGAGATGCCCCGGTAGTAGGCGACGACCATCAGCGCCCCCAGGATTCCGAACAGCGCGCCGGAGGCGCCGACGGTCGGGTCCAGCGGAGTCAGCAGCAGCGCGCCGAACGCGCCGGCGAGCAGCGACACGACGTAGACGACCGTGAAGTTCACGCGTCCGATTGCCGTCTCGAGCATCGGTCCGAGGATGAACAGGAACCACATGTTGAACGCGATATGGAGGATCCCGTCGTGCAGGAAGCCGTACGTCAGCAGGCGGTAGTACTCGTGGAGAATCGAGATGTAGGGCCCGTACAGCGCCCCCTTCAGGTACAGGGTGCCGACGGTGCCGGAGGAGGCCCCGCCCAGCGGGGTCCCGGTGGCGGTCGCGGCGACGAACACGATCACGTTGATGGCGATCAGGGCCTGCGTGACGACCGGTGCCGTCGAGCGCCCACGCCAGCGGGAGGACCGGCCGCGCATGGTCTTGACCTTCGTGCGCTCGCGCGCGCATGCCGGGCAGCGCATGCCGACCGGAGTGGGCGTCATGCACTCCGGGCAGATCGGCTTCCCGCACGAGGAACAGGAGACTCCAGTCTCCCGGGAGGGATGCCGATAGCAGGTGGCCATGGTGGACGGTGACGGTATCAGCGGCGGTGGCGGGGCAATCTGAGTCGCGTCCGGCCGGCCGTCGCCGCACCTCAGTCGCGCAGGACGCGACGGGCTTCCTCGGCGAAGTCCTGGATGGTGCGCTCGGCCAGCTCGAGCAGGCTCGACGACTGATGACGACGAGCCCGGGCGCGCCCGCGAACGCGCAATACGACGAGCGCGGTGCCCGCGCCGGCGCCGATCATCACGGCGGCCGCCGGCCGGGGCCAGTTGCGCGGGTCTCGCATCGTCGACAGCTCCCACGCTTCGAGCTCTTCCTGGGCGAGCTCGGTCAGGTTCACGAGCACATTCTCCATCCGGGCCATCAGGTCGGCCGGCGGCTCGACCGGGCTCAGCGCCTCACGCAGGAGCGCCTCGAAGTCGGCGGTGCCCGTGCTCATCTCATCCCCCGGCGGCGGGCGGAACCGCTTCGGCGGGCGGAAGCGCGTCGGCAGTCGGCTCGGCCACCATTCCCTCCAGCTGGCGAATGGCCCGGTGCAGCAGCACCTTGGTCGCCCCATCGGTGCGACCGAGCGAGCGGGCGATCTCCCGGTTGTCCATTCCGAGCGCAAACCGCATGATCAGCGCCTCGCGCCGATCGTCGGGAAGCTGCGCAACCCCTTCGAGGATGTTCTTGAGCTCCTCCCGTCCTTCCACGAGCGCCTCGGTCGTGTGCGGAGCTGAGATCAATCCCGCGTCCTCGATCGCCGACTCCGGTTTGCGCGACCGGTCGCGGTAGAAGTTCGCCGCCAGGTTGTGGGCGATCCGGATGAGCCACGGCCGCAGCGGGCGTCCATTGGACTCGCGCAGCGCTCGCTCGAAATGACGGTAGGCCTGCAGGAAGGTCTGCTCGGTGAGGTCCTCGGCGTCGTGGTGGTTGCCGACGCGGTAGTAGCTGTAGGAGTAGACGTCGCGCAGATGGGCGCGGTACAGCTCCGTGAACTGAGCGTCGAGCTCCGCCTTGGACTGGGAGTTGTTGTTTGCCAACGCATGAGGAGCCTACCTGTGCCCGGGGCTAGGCCGCGCGGGCCGACCGCGACCTCCTCGGCCGGGGCGGCTCCGTGACGGTCGCCGCCCACTGATCCGGCTCTATTCGTCCCTCGACCAGCGCCGCCAGCCGATCGAGCGCTGGAGCATCGAGACGGGCCTCACGTGCGGCGGTGGCCAGCAGCGGCACCGAGTCGACGGCCTCGGCGGCCTGGCCCAGAGCCTGGCCGATCTCAGCCGCAGAGATTCCCTGGCCGAGCAGCTCGCCGGCTCGGCGGTTGCGAGACCCCCTCGCCACGACGGTCGCGACCAGGTCACCGGCGCCGGCCAGCCCGGCGAACGTCTCCGGGCGGCATCCGCGGGCGCGAGCCAGGGCATCGACCTCGGCGAAAACCTTGCCGGCGGCCGCGCCGGCGATGTTCGCGCCGGCCTGGGAGGCGGCCGCGGCGGCGGCCAGCGCGGCGGCATTCTTCGCACATCCGGCCAGCTCCACGCCCGTGACGTCGTTGGTGATCGACGCGTCGAGCTTGGCGGCGGTCAGGGCATCCGCCAGCTGCTTGGAGAAGCCCTTGTCCAGGGAGGCGACGACGATCGAGGCGCCCCGTTCGAGCATCTCGGCAGCGTGCGCCGGGCCGCCGATGACCGCGACCGCGCGCCCGTTGCAGCGCTCGGCGGCGAAGGCGCTGGGGAGGGTGCCGAGCGGAGGGACAAGCCCCTTGGAGACGACGAGCACACCGACGCGGCTGGAGATCCGTTCGCCGTGGGCGGCCATGACCGCGGGAAGGGCCTTGGCCGGGACCGCCAGGCAGAGGATGTCGTGGCCGGCGGGGCTGAGCTCGGAGGCGCGCAGGACCCGGATGGTGTCCGGGAGGGCAACACCGGGCAGATAGCGCGCGTTCTCACGCGTCGCCTGCACCTGCTCGGCCTGATCCAGGGTGCGGCAGCCCAGGTCGACCTCGAGGCCGGCGCGAGCCAGGCAGACGGCGAGGCTTGTGCCCCACGTGCCGGCGCCGATGATCGCCACCCGCCGGACCGGGGCAAGACCACCGAGCCACTCCCACTGAAGCATCACGCACGGCCAGATCCGGTCGGTCACGGCCCGCGCCAGCTCCTTGGACGGATCCTGGACCTGTGGGAAGCTCAACGCCCGTCCGGCCCGGATGCGGACCTTGTGCGGGCGGATCCGCCAGCCCCGGCGGATCGCCTCGGTGCCGATCACGGCCACCGGCACCACGGGCGCACCGGTCTCCAGCGCCAGCCGGCCGACCCCGCGCTTGGGCTTCCCCAGCGCTCCCGGCCTGATCCGGGTGCCCTCGGGAAAGATCAGGACGATGTCGCCGCGGCGGAGGATCGCCTCCGCAGTCTGGATCATCTCCTCGTCGCTGCCGCCCCTGTCGACGGGGAAGGCGCCCAGGGCATTGAGGATCCAGCCCTGCCACGGCTTGGAGAACAGCTCCTTCTTGGCGACGTAGTACATGGGTCGCCGGGCCATGCAGGCGATCACGAACGGGTCGAGGAAGCTGCGGTGGTTGGCCGCGATGATCACCGGGCCGCTCGCCGGGATGTGCTCGCGGCCGATCCGCTGCATCCGGAAGTAGATATGGAAGAACGGCTGCAGCACCATCCGGACGATCGCGTAGACGATGGGGCTCGCCCCCTGCTCGCGTGCGCGCCGGTGAAGTCGGTCGTGATCCATCGCACAATGGCTTACCCACGGCAGGCACGCCCGTTACAGTTGGAGGCCAGTGACTCCCGGATTTGACCGCACCCGTACGGTTCGCGGCGCCGTCAGCGGAATCGTCGCGGCAGCCGTGTGGGCGATGCAGCAGCCGCTTGACAAGCTGGTGTTCTCCAGCCGGTATGACGACGTCGAACTGCTCGGGAAGGCGGTGACGCGGGGTGAAGGCTGGTATCCGCTCGGCCTCGCTCTGCACCTGAGCAACGGGGCGCTCTTCGGGGCGGTCTACGCCAACCTCGCACCTGCCATGCCTCTCCGGCCGGCGCTGCGCGGGCCGGCCGCCGGACTGGCCGAGCACATGGCGCTGTGGCCCCTGGTGTCGCTGACCGATCGCGTCCACCCCGCGCGCGAGGACCTCCCAAAGCTGGGCGCCGATCGCGGTGCCTACCTGCAGGCCGCCTGGCGCCACCTGGTTTTTGGAGTGGTGCTGGGGGAGCTCGAGCGCCGTCTCAGCGCCGAGCCGGAGCCGGCGACGTCTGAGCCGACGATCGACTACTCGAGCAACGGCCACGGCTCGCTCGAGCACGCGGTCTCGGTTCACGAGACCCGCTGACACCCCGGCCGGCGCGCTCACGGTGCCAGCAACAGCCACGGCTCACTCGAGCACGCGGTGTCGGTTCGGCCGAACGAGTCGCCCTCCGGACCGCTCCATCACGAGACCCGCCGACGCCCCGGCCGACGCGCTCACGGTGCCAGCAACGGCTGCGCAGCCGCGGGGGAGGGAATTGCGTTGCGCGCCCTGATCACCGGAGCCTCGGGCTTCGCCGGGAGCTGGTTGTGCCGCGCGTGCGCGGCGGCCGGAGACGAGGTGGTGGCTGTCTCGCGGAGGGCAACAGTGCCCGACGGCTGCGGCGTGGCGGTCGCGGTCGATTTGCGCGACCCGCAAGCCGTGCGAGACGCCGTGCACTCGGCTCGCCCCGACGTCGTGTACCACCTGGCGGCGCTGACGTCGGTGGGACGCTCCTGGGAGGAGCCGGCCCGGACGCTGCGTGAGAACGCACAGACGAGCGTCAACCTCCTCGAGGCGCTGCGCAGTCTCGGTGGCGACGTGCGTGTCGTGTGGGTCAGCTCCTGCGAGGTCTACGGCGAACCGGCCGTCCTCCCGGCGCCGGAGGATGCCGCCCTGCAACCGGCCAACCCCTACGCCGTCTCCAAGCTGAGCGCCGAGCTGCTAGCCCAGGTGTACGCCGACGCCCACGGTCTGCAGATCGTCCGCGTCCGCCCCTTCAGCCACTCCGGCCCCGGGCAGCGGCCGATCTTCCTGCTCTCGAATCTCGCACAGCAGGCGGCGGCCGGACGCCGGGCGGGCGCGGCGCGGCTGCGGATCGTCACCGGCAACCCGGATACCCGCCGCGATTTCACCGACGTTCGCGACGTGGTGCGCGCCTACCGGATGCTCGGTACGCGTGTCCGCAGGGGCAGCGCGGATCGGGACGGTGCGACCCCCGGCCTGGTCTACAACGTCAGCTCCGGCGTGTCGGTCTCCGCCCGCGAGCAGGTGGCCCTCCTGGCCGAGCTCATCGCTCCGATCGAGGTCGAGCTGGTGGTCGACCCCCAGCGGGTGCGGGCCCACGAGGTGATGGACCTCCGCGGCGATCCCTCAAGCCTGACCGCCGCCACCGGCTGGCAGGCCCGCATCCCGCTGCGTCAGACGATGCTCGACACCATCTCCTGGTGGGAGCAGCAGCCCGCGCGCGCCCCCGGGTGAGCCGCCTGCTCGGCTCCCCCGTGCCCGGAGCGGGCTCGCCGGGTCTCGGCGGCTCGCTGGCCGGGGGGTGCCGAACACGGCGCCCCGCGCGCCGGCGAGTGTCAGGGCCGAGGGGCGATCGGCCCAGGAGCGAGCGGCCCAGCGCGACCGGTTGAGGGGCGACCGGTTGAGGGGCGACCGGCCGAGGGACGACCGGCCGAGGGACGACCGGCCGACGAGCGAGCGGCCGAGATGACGGCCGGCGCCCTGCATAACGCGCCAAATCACGATCAGGCTGGCCGATTTGGCGCAAACGGGCGGCTGTGCGTGCACCTGGTGCCGGATCATCCCCGGCGCTCGCGATTTGGCACGACGTGCATGGTGGAACGCCCGCGCACCGACGGAAAGCGTCTGTCCCTCTCGGTGTCCAACATATCGGTGCCCTCCTGGCAAACTTCACAAGCGCACGCCCGCCTAGCTCAATTGGTAGAGCACTTCACTTGTAATGAAAAGGTTTCCGGTTCGAGTCCGGAGGCGGGCTTGGGGAAGTAGCTGGTAATCGACCGTTTGCTGTTGACAGAGTCGGGCCTGAGAGGGACCAATGTCCCCAACATGTCCCGAGGGTCGTCTCCGGCAGCATTCCGACCGGTCACGTGTTCCGGGTCGAGCGAGTGCGAGGTCCGGTCTGGTACGCCAAGTACCGGCTGACTGATGGGCGGCAGGTTCAGAGGAAGATCGGACCGGCGTGGACGGAACGGGGACGGCCGGCGAATGGTTACTTCACCAAGCGCACCGCCGAGGCGTGGCTCGGGTCGCTGCATCAGGCGGCGAGCTCGCGCACGAGGGCGCTCGTGCTCATGCACGCCATCTTCCAACGGGCGCGCAAGGTGTGGGGTCTGGCGGCCAACCCCGTCGTCGATGTCCAGAAGCCCCCGGCGACGCGCGGGGCGCTGTCCAGGTCTTCTCGCCCGAGGAGGTCTGGGCGGCGAGGCGGGGGTAGGCTTGCTGGTCGATGCGCGCGCGGGGTGTCGCTGGTCATAAGTCCGACCCCGCCGCTCGCGTTGGGGATCGTGGTCGCTATCGCGTTGATCGTGGCGGAGACCCTGGCGGTTTATCCTCTGCGCCACATCGCTCCGGAGATCTCGCTGGGCGTGGTCTATCTGCTGGGTATGCTGGTGGTCTCGAGCGTGTGGGGGCTGGCGCTCGGCGTGGTGACCGCGGTGCTCAGCACCGCCGCGTTTGACTTCTTCCACGTTGCGCCCGTCGGGAGCTTCGTTCCCGCCGATCCGCCGGGCCGGGCGTCACTCGCGATCTTCTTCGCCGTCGAGCTGCTCCTGTGCTGCGTCGCGGCGCTGGCCCGGGCGCGGGCGATTGAGGCCGATGAGCGGCGCGGTGAGGCCGATGAGCGGCGCGGTGAGGCCGACCTCGCCGCGGAGATGGCGCGCGTGCTGCTGCGCACGGATGACCTGCCCTCGGCGCTGCCGGGGGTCTCGGCGCGCCTCGCGCAGGCCCTCGGGCTGTCGGCGGCGGCGATCGAGCTGGAGGCGGTCGCCGGCGACGAGCGTCGCGCGGCGTTCCCTTTGCGCGGTGGCGGCACTCCGCTGGGCACGCTGCTCGTTCCCGCCGAGCTGTCACGGGGGACGGAGGTGCGCGTTCGGGAGCGGGTGGTGCCCTCGGTCGAGGCGCTGCTGCGCGCGGCGCGTGATCGCGAGGCGATGGGGAGCGCTCTGAGGGCGAGCCGCGACGAGCTGCGCGTGCTGGCTGAGGAGCAGGCGGCGTTGCGGCGGGTCGCGACGGTGGTGGCGCGCGGGGTGGCGCCGGAGGAGGTGTTTGCGACGGTCATCGAGGAGGTCGGGCAGCTGCTGCCGGTCGACTTCGCGAACATGTGCCGCTACGAGTCCGAGGGTACGATGACCGTGGTCGGATCGTGGGGCAGCGCAGTCGAGCCGTTTCCCGTTGGGAGTCACTGGACCCTGGGGGGGAAGAACCTCAGCACGATCGTGTTTGAGACCGGCCAAGCTGCCCGAATGGAGGGGTATGTCGATGCCTCGGGGCCGGTCGGTGCCACCGCCCGCGAGGCGGGCTTCTGGTCGTCGGTCGCGACGCCGATCATCGTTGAGGCCTGCCGCTGGGGTGTCGTGGTCGCCGGTTCCACCTTGGAGCAGCCGATGCCGGCGTCGACCGAGGCGCGGCTCGCCTCGTTTACTGAGCTGTTGGCGACGGCGATCGCGAATGCTGAGAGCCGCGCCGCTCTCGCGCGGCTGGCCGAGGAGCAGGCGGCGTTGCGGCGGGTCGCGACGCTGGTGGCGCGCGGGGCGGCGCCGGAGGAGGTGTTCGCGGCAGTTGCAAAGGAGGCCGGACGGCTGTTTCTCGTGGATGTCGTGAACATGAACCGCTACGAGTACGACGGTACGTACACCATCGTCGCCAGTGAAGGAGGACGCTTTCCTGTTGGCGGCCGGTGGGCTCTTGGGGGGAAGAACGGCACCACGCTCGTGTTCGAAACGGGCCGTCCGGCCCGGATCGACAGTTATGCCGCTGCGTCGGGCCAGGGTGGTGTCGGCAGCCACGACAGGGGCATCCGCTCGGCAGTCGGGACGCCGATCATCGTCGAGGGCCACCTCTGGGGCGTGCTAGGCGTCGCCACGACCCTGGAGCAGCCGCTGCCGGCGGACACGGAGGCGCGCCTCGCCTCGTTCACGGAGCTAGTGGCAACGGCGATCGCGAATGCCCAGAGCCGCGCCGAGCTGATGGCTTCGCGCGCCCGGCTGGTCGCGGCCGCTGATGAGAGTCGACGGCAAATCGAGCGCGATCTGCACGACGGCACCCAGCAGGAGCTGGTGTCGCTGACGCTGGAGCTACGGGCCGCGGAGGCCAAAGAGCCAACGGACGTGGGTGAGCTGAGGGCGCAGCTGGCACGGACGGCACGCGGTCTCGGCGGGGTGCTGGAGGAGCTGCGGGAGATCTCGCGGGGAATCCATCCCGCCATCCTGTCCATGGACGGGTTGGAGCGGGCGCTCAGGGTGCTGGCGCGGCGCTCGGCGCTGCCGGTCGAGCTCGACTTGCACGCCGAGGGCCGGCTGCCCAAGCAAGTCGAGGTCGCCGCGTATTACGTCGTGTCAGAGGCGCTGACCAATGCCACCAAGCACGCGCACGCATCCGTCGTGAACGTCGAACTCGAGGCAGACGACGCGATCGTGCGGTTGGCCATCCGCGACGACGGGATCGGTGGAGCCGATCCCCGTCAGGGGTCGGGACTGGTCGGGATCAGTGATCGCATCCAGGCGCTCGGCGGCACACTCCAGGTGACAAGCCCCGCCGGCAACGGCACCACGGTGCTCATCGCAATCCCAGTCGAAGGCCAGAGCAACGCAGGATCGTCCGAGCCTTAGCCTCGATCCACCGTTCGGCGGTGGGGGTCTGTCCGGGGTGAGATTTAGATGACCCCCTGAGCAGGCAAGACGGGCCGCGCCAGCGGCTGCGGGTCCTGCACCAGGGGGTCAACTGCATGGTGAACGGTCTGTCGGATGCAATCCGGGTAGCGTTCGACGATGAGCGGGTGATCGCGAACGCGGGGGTGGATGCTGCCGGCGGTGTTGGCGGGGGCGCTGTGATCGGCCGGATCCTCGGGGCGTGTGAGCAGGTGGGCTCGCTGGACTCTCGCCGCGCTGCTCGAGCGTCATCCGCGCGCGCTCCGGGGAAGCGGGTCAGGGCTGGGTTGGCCTGTTTAAGTTATCGCGGTCGCGCGCCGTCGAGGAATACGGCGGCTGCGGCTGCGCTGGCTTCTTCGGGGCCGAGTTGGTGGCGTTGGGTGAGTTTGATGGCGGCCATGATCGTGCCGGCGAAGAGCTGCTGTTGGACGTCGGCGGTGAGGTCGGGGCGGAGATGGCCGCTGGCGATTCCGCGTTGGAACACGGCTCGCATGGGTGCGCTGAGGAGTCGTTCGGCGTCGGCTTTGTCGGGCGTGCATTGGTCGCTGGTGAGGACGGCGTAGCGGTCGCCGACGGCGACGAGGGCGCGGGCGAGTCGCTCGATTGCGTCGGTGACCGTGGCTCGTTCTAGCCCGGCGTCGTTGAGGCGGTTGGCGAGTTCGGTGAGCGCGTGCGCGCCGAGGGCGCTGAGCAGCGCTTCGCGGTTGGGGTAGTAGCGATAGAGGGTGGCGCGGCTGACGCCGGCGGCGGCCGCGACGTCGGCCAGGCTGGCGGCGGTTCCCTGTTCTGAGAACACGTGCGCGGCGGCGTCGAGGATGGCGGCTGCGGTGCGGTCGAATCGGGGGGCGTTTTTGGGGTGGGTCGTGGCGGGCATGGTTGGCTCCAGCTTATACGTCTTTTTCTCAGGATGCGACATTCGTGTCTTGACATCTCTGATCCGAGATGATACACCTATGTCTCATCCAGAAGCAGATATGTGTCGTGATCTCTCGCCGCTCCTGAGGCGCCGCAGAGGCCGGGACCACCGAAGGAGTCTTCATGCCCCCACAGACGATGACATCGGATCGCGCCGTACCCGGCGCCGGTAACCGGCGGGGGCGGTGGTGGATTCTCGGGGTCCTGGGGATCGCGCAGTTGATGGTGGTGCTCGACGCGACGGTGGTGAACATCGCGCTCCCCTCGGCGCAGAAGGAGCTGCACTTCTCAAACGACAATCGGCAGTGGATCGTCACCGCGTACGCACTGGCGTTCGGGAGCCTGTTGCTACTCGGCGGGCGGATCGGCGATCTGTTTGGCCGCAAGCGGACGTTCGTCGGCGGCGCGATCGGGTTCGCGGTCGCGTCGGCGCTCGGCGGTGCGGCGCAGAGCTTTGACGTGCTCGTCGCCGCGCGGGCGCTGCAGGGCGTGTTCGCCGCGCTGCTGGCCCCCGCCGCGCTGTCGCTGCTCACCACGACGTTCACCGATCCCGACGAGCGCGGCAAGGCGTTCGCGGTGTGGGGCGCGATTGGGGGCGGTGCTGGTGCGCTGGGTCTGCTGCTGGGCGGGGTGCTGACCCAGTCGCTGTCGTGGCGCTGGACCATGTTCGTGAACCTGGGTTTCGCGATTCCCGGCGCCCTCGGCGCCTTCGCGCTGCTGCAGTCGGAGTCAAACGCGGTCAAGCCGCAGATCGACGTGCGGGGCACGGTGACCGCGACCGGCGGTCTGTTCGCGCTGGTGTACGGCCTGGCCCACGCACAGACCCACGGCTGGGGGTCTTCGACGACGGTGGGCTTCCTCGTCACCGGCGTGCTGTTGCTGGCGACGTTCGTCATGATCCAGGCTCGGAGCGAGCACCCGCTGCTGCCGCTGTCGATCGTGCGCGAGCGCAACCGCGGCGGCTCGTTCCTGGCCCTCGGGGTCCTCGGCGCCGGCATGTTCGGCGTGTTTTTGTTTCTGACCTTCTACCTGCAGCAGACCCTCGGCTACTCGCCGCTGAAGACCGGGCTGGCGTTCCTGCCGCTGACCGCCGCGCTCGTGATCACGTCCGCCGTCACCAGCACGCGGGTGCTGCCGCGCACCGGTCCGCGACCACTGTTCGCCGCCGGGATGGCGCTGGCCGCGATCGGCCTCGCGCTGCTCGCGCAGCTCGGCGTGCACGTTAGCTACGCGACCCAAGTGCTCCCGGGGCTGATCCTCGTCGGTGCCGGCCTCGGTCTCGTGTTCCCACCCGCGACCAACATCGCCACCCTCGGCGTCAAGGCCGCCGACTCCGGGGCCGCCTCGGCACTGGCCAACACCGCGCCGCAGATCGGCGGCTCGATCGGCACCGCCCTGCTGAGCACCCTGGCGGCCAGCGCGACCAGCAGCTATCTCCCCGGCACTCGCGCCAGCGCCAATCTCGTCGCCCGCGCTGCCGTGCACGGCTACACAACCGCGTTCTGGTGGTCGGCCGCGATTTTTGCCGCGGGCGCACTCATCACCGGCCTCCTCGTCCGCGGAAAACTCCGAGACCCGGCGCCCGGCGCGCAGCCCGAGGCTCAACCACTGGGCGCGGCCTGATGCGACCGGGAGACAGCACGCCGTTTGGTGCCGACACGGACGCCCCCGGCACTCATCGACCGGTTACAGATGCATCGCAGTCTCCTCCCGGCATTCGCCCAGGAAACCGCCGCCGCACGCCGGGAAAACGACCCGAGTGCGCCGGCAGCACACCAAGCGGCAGACCCGTCTCGCCCAGCTCCACCCCCGGCCCAGACAGCCCGACCCAACCTCTATCAACCCAAGGGAGCTATCACCCATGAGTACCCACACCATCCCCGCCGCCAGCGCCGCCCGGGGCCTGGGCACCGGTCGCTGGCGCCTGGACCCGGCGCGATCGAGCGTCGAGTTCCACGTCCGCCCCTTCTACGGCCTGCTGACCGTCAAAGGCCACTTTGACCGCTACCACGGCGCGCTCGATCTCTCCGCAAGCCCCGCCATCGAGCTGACCATCGAGGCCGACAGCGTGAACACCAAGGTGACGAAGCGCGATGAGCACCTGCGCTCAGACGACTTCTTCGACGTCGCCAACCACCCGCACGTCCGCTTCGTCTCAGACAGCGCGACGCATCACGGCGACACGCTGAAGGTCTCCGGGCGTCTGCACGCCGCCGGGAAACACATCCCGATCGAGGTCAACGCCCAACTGCGCGACGTCGGAATCGACGGGGAGCTCGAGATCGAGGCCACCGCACTCGCCGATCAGCGCGGGCTCGGGATGGGGGGCCCGATGGGCATCCTGCGCGCCCCGAGCACCCTGATCGTCCACGGCCGCCTCGTCCGCCCGGACGCCCAGCGATGAGGACCGTCCCCGGCAACCAACTCGGCGCCCCGCCGGCGGTTCGCGACGACCAGGCCCGCCCCCACGCCCGCCGCCGGCGAGGCGCTCGTGCGCGTACACGCCGCCTCGCTCAACCCGTGGACGACGGGACGCCGCCGATTGCGCGCTGCTCCGGGGTGCCACCACGCGCGCGATCGAGCTCTACGCCAAGAGCCTCGCAAGCGCAAGCCAGAGGGGCGAGTCGCATCATCCCCTGATGGACCTCCGCTGCCTGGGGATCTCTCTGGGCCGCGCCGGGCACGCCGAGGCGGCGCTCGAGTTGATGGAGCTCATCCGTCTGCACGAGGAGCAGACGGGCCGCCCCGGCAACATCTCCGGAGCCGTGGAGATGCTCCAAGATTCTCGCGCCCGCTCCCTCGAGCCGTGGAGATGCTCCAGCATTCTCGCGCCCGCTCCCTCGAACGGGCCGGTCCCGACGCCGAGCAGGCCGCGGCTGCCCGCGCCCGTGCCGTACCCACGTCTCTCCGTATCCAGCGGGCGCTCGAGCTAAGCGCCCTCGCGCCGACCGGCGCAGAGATCAACTGACTTACGGGGTGCAGGCCGCTACGCCTCGACGTGAGACCGGGGGGACGGCCACGGCGGCGGTCGGTGCCTCAGCGCAGCTTCGCGACCAGCAGATTCGGGTCGACGCGGGTGAAGTACGCCCCACTCGTGACGTACGCGGTTGAGCCGCGGACGGCGATGGAGGTTGGGTTAGATATCCCGTCGGTCGAGGTGAGCACGATGTGATGCGTGCCGTTTGGGTTGACGAGAGCGACCGCGTTCGCGTAGTCCTCCGCGGCCAACACCGCGTTGCCGCGACCGGTGAACGTGAAGTCGTCGATCGAGGTGATTCCCTTCGCCATGGTGGTGACCGCGCCCGCCGCGCCGTGGGCGCCGATGGGGATGCGCAGGAGGGTGCCTTTATCGGTGTTGCTCACCCAGACCGCGCCGGCGTGGACTTTGATGCCGTTCGCCGAGATCCCGGAGCCGTTGGACGCCTCGAGCGCCGGGCCCCGGGCCCAGAGCGACGCCGTGCCGGTCTTGAGCGACACCTTCCACACCGTGCCGGTGGTCGAATCAGTCGCGTACAGAGTGTCCGTACTCGGGTCGATCGCCAGGCCATTGAGGACCTTCACCCCGGGCGTGGCGACGACCTGTACGGGAGTGCCCCCGCGCGGAGGAATGCGCCAGATACCGGACTGGCTGCCCGCGTTGTAGTCGACGTACAAAAAGCCGCCCTTGCCGCGCACGATGCCGGCTGCGGTGGCGGTACCGGTGGCCGGTGCGGGCAGGGTGGCCAGAATCGAGACCGAGCCGTTCGCGCCGACCCGGGCGACCTGCCGAGCCCGGTTGAAGGTGACATCGGCGGCTCCGCCGGGCGCCAGCGTGATGTTCTCCGGCTGCTGCAGCTTGGTGATGTCGAAGTGGGCCACCACCCGCGCATCGCTCAGCGGAGCGGTAGCGGCGTAGGCGCGACCCGCGCCTTGCGCGGTGGCGAACACAGCAAGTGCGACGATAGGCAGTAGCGAACGGTGACGGTAGGTCACATGATCTCCAATGTTCGATGGGCGGTGAGCAACCGAGGAGGAGGTGCCGGACGATGTCGGGCGGACGCCGGCGATCCATGCGGCTGCAGCGTTTATGACGATGCTTCTCGGTGGCGCTCGCCAGACCCGGGGCGGACCGGATGCATTTCTTTGCCGCGTTCGCGCTATGTGGCACGTTGTTGCTCGAGTCGGCGTCGGTTGTCGCGACGCCACCGGTACCGACTGCAATGGCTCGGCTCCGGAGGCGGACGATCGTAGGGAGCCTGTGCCCGCTCAGAATCCCGGCCCTGAAATCCATCGTGGTTCATCGTCGCGTTGGGGGGTTTGGTGGTTGAGCCCACGATGCAACCAGGCCCTGATAGCTCCGCGTGATGAGCCTGAGAACAGCCTGTGAGGTCCCAAGAGCAGCCTACGAATGGGCAGCATGACGAGGGTCCGTCACGGTCCGCGCGCTAGCAGCTCAGCTGCTAACGATCGGGTCGAGGCGGAAGTCCGCGGCGCCGAGCACGCGCTCCTCCAATGTCGCCGCCAGGGCAGCCGGACGCGGACTGCCGCATGTTGGCCTTGGCACCGAGCCGAAGCAGCAGTCCGGCCGCCGGCTCTGGACCCGAGCCTGAATGCGAGAGTGCGTGGAAGCAGGAGCCCGGGCTCTGAGGCCCGAGGCGCTCTGCGGCCGCTGGAAAGGGGAACGACCAGCTGGTCAGGTGCTGAAGGGAACCTGACCGCTGTAGCAGCACGACGATGCCACGCGCGACGAATGCTTGCGCCCGGCGTTGAGACTGCGTCCAGTGCCGCAGCTGACGCCCCCGCGTATCGAGCGATCGACAAACAGGCGCGGGAGGCTCGATGAACCGATGCCCAGGGCGAGACGCGGGTCTCTGCGATACTCGCAGCCGGCCGGACCGGAGACGACGAGAGGGGCTTCCATGGCTGAAGGGGCGAGGAGGGCGTTCTGCCCTGCGGGACTAGTGGCTGTAGTGGCCGCATTTGCATGCTCAATGACGTTTGCGGCTGCGCGACCGCCCATGGCGTCGGCGGCGAGCGTGCAGAGCAGGATCAACGCTCTGATACGCGACGCGACCGCACGTCACGGCATCAGAGCGGTGATCTTCCAAGCGACGAAGAACGGCCGCACGATCATGACCAAGGCGTACGGCAACTCGCAGACTGGCGTGCCGGCCACGACCAACATGCATTTCCGCAACGGGGCGGTCGCGATCTCATACATGTCGACGCTGCTGCTTCAGCTCGTCGACGAGGGCAAGGTCAAGCTCGACGACAAGATCGCGACGTGGCTGCCGAACCTCCGAGACAGCAACCGTGTGACGCTGCGAATGCTCGCGTCGATGACGGCCGGCTATCACGATTTCGAGATAGACCCGGCCCTTACCGACGCGCTGTACAACAATCCGTTCGTCACGATCACGACTCAGTATCAGTTGAAGCTTGCTCTCGATGAGCCACAGCAGTTCACGCCGGGGACTAACTTCAGCTATGCGCACAGCAACTATGTGATCCTCGGGCTGATCCTGTCGAAGATTACGAAGCTGCCGCTGGACGTCGCGCTCAGCCGGATCGTTCTCCGCCCGCTCGGACTGAGGAACACCGTCGCATCGATCAAGCCCCCGGTTCCGTTGCCCGCGCTGCACGCGTACTCGGGTGAGCGGAGCCCGTTTTTCAACATTCCACTGAAAGACCACTTCTTCGAGGACTCGACGTACTGGAATCCGTCTTGGACGCTGGCCCACGGGGCGATCGAGACCACGGACATCGCGGACATGACGCGCACAGCGATCGGGATCGGCAGCGGCAGGCTGCTCTCCCGGAGCTCGTATCGGGATCAGACCGATCCGCATATCGGGTTCGGTCGTCCGGCGCCCGCAACGTGCGAGCGCTGCGTGACGCTCAACCGCTACTACGGTTACGGCATTGGATTGGTGACTAACGGAAACCGCGGCCAATGGCTTCTCCAGAACCCCCTGTTCGCCGGTGAGGCGGCGATCGAATCGTACCTGCCCTCGCAACGGATCACGATCGCGATCGTCACGACGTTCAAGCCAACCGCCTATAACGCCCAGGGCAACCCCAGCCCGTACTGGCAGGTCCTGTGGGCAAAGATCGGGAAGGTTCTGGCTCCCCGCGACGCGCCCGCCGTACCGCCCGGGCTAGGTTAGAAGCTCAGGAGGGCGCGATCGATTGGAACTTGCTGAGCGTGGTGTCTTATCAGGTGAATTTCGAGCGGCACAGGAGGCTCATGTGTGACGCTCACGCGCATGACACGGCGATCCACAGGCCTTGACTATCCTTCTCGGGGCCGTGCGGCATTCCCCCTGATCGTCATCTGCCGGTGTGCGGTGGCGCGGCGGGTAGTTGAACCGTGACGCGGAGCCCGCCAGCGGCCCGCGGGGTCAGGGTGAGGGTTCCTTCGTGTGCTTGGGTGATGCTCTTGACGATTGCCAGGCCGAGGCCGGCACCTGCGTGGTCGGTGCGTATGCGTGTGGTGCCGCGCTGAAACGGCTCGTCAAGCGTGGCCACCAATTGTGGGGTTAGCTTCTCGCCGGTGTTCTCGACAGTGAGCACCACGCTCTTGGGATGAACGCTGGTCGTGACCCACGCGGTGCCCAGTTCAGGGGAATTGTGGACGATCGCGTTGTGCACGAGGTTCGTAGTCAACTGCAGAAGGAGCGTGTGTGAGCCGATGGTGGGGGTCACGTCGCCGGAGGTCTCGATGGTGACGCCGCGTCCTTCTGCGAGGGGGAGGAGGGTTTCGGTGGCTTCTTCCGCTATGAGGGACAGGTCGACGTGTACTGGGGTGAAGGACCGGTGGTCGGCGCGGCTGAGCAGGAGCAATGCTTCGGTGAGGTCGATCGCTCGGGTGTTGACCGCGTGGAGGCGGTCGACGAGTTCGTCGTTGCCACCGTTTTGATCGTTGCGGGCCACGTCGAGCAGTGTCTGCGTGATCGCCAGCGGGGTGCGCAGCTCGTGGGAGGCGTTGGCGGCAAATCTCTGCTGTTCGGCGACGTGTGCTTCGAGGCGCGCGAGCATGCTGTCGAAGGCGTCGGCGAGCTCGCGGAACTCATCTCTGCGGCCCGGTAGCCGGATGCGGTGGGCGAGCGATCCGGTCGCGGCCGTGCGTGTGGCGTCTGTGATGCGGGCCAGCGGGGCGAGCATCCGGCCGGCGAGCAGCCATCCTCCCAGGAGACCGAACACCAGCAGGAACGCCATCACGATGGCCGCGGTCGGAGCGAATTCGCGCAGGACGGCTTGCTCGTAGCTGGGCTCGAGGATGAGCCCGACGTGCCTGGCACGCGTCAGGTACACCCACGTGGCGGCGAGCAGCAAGGCACCTGCGACCATCAGGAAGCCGGCGTAGCTGAGGGTGAGCCTGAGGCGAACGCTCAAACCAGGCGCTCTATCCATCCTCGCCTCCCCTACCTCCGGTGCCTGGCCCTGTGACGATGCGGTAGCCGACGCCTGGCACCGTGGCGACGATCCGGGGTTCGCCGAGGCGTTTGCGCAGTGCGGAGACGGTAATGCGCACGGCGTTGGTGAACGGGTCTGCGTTCCCGTCCCACGCTCGCGCTAAGAGTTCTTCGGCGCTGACCACACCGCCTTCGGCAGCGACCAGAACTTCGAGCACGGCGAACTGCTTGCGGGTGAGCGCCACGTAGCGGCCGTCACGGTAGACCTCTCGGCGGAACGGGTCCAGACGCAGGCCTGCGATCTCTTGCACGGGCGGCCTGTTGTGGGCGCGCCTGCGGTCGAGCGCTCTGAGACGGAGCACGAGCTCTCGGAGCTCGAACGGCTTGATGAGGTAGTCGTCGGCGCCGAGCCCGAACCCGGAGGCCTTGTCGTCGAGCTGGTCGGCAGCGGTGAGCATGAGGATCGGCATGCCGCTGCCGGAGGCGACGATGCGTTTGGCGATCTCGTCACCGGAGGGCGCGGGGATGTCGCGGTCGAGGACGGCGATGTCGTAGGCGTTGACGCTGAGCAGCTCCAGGGCGCTGTCGCCGTCACCGGCGATGTCGGCGGCGATCGCCTCCAGGCGTAGGCCATCGCGGATGGCTTCCGCCATATAGGGCTCGTCCTCGACGAGCAGCACGCGCATGCTCTGGATGCTCGCAGCCGGAACATATCGTCGGCGTATCGAAAAACCGATACGTCCTGGCAACACCACGCTGCCTGAAATGGCGGCGTGACCTCCAGGCAACCAGGACGGACTGCGGCCCGCCGTTCCCGATCGACCGTGTACGGCCGGCGCCGCCGCCGCGTGCTGCTCGGCACGGCGCTCGCTCTGCTTCTCGGCTACACAGCGTTCGCGGGAGCTCGCCACCCGCTCTCCGGCAAGGCCCACCCGCTCATCGACACGCATCGCGCCTACGGGTCGGCGGTCAGCTGGCCGCAGCAGGGGCAGGCGGCGTTGGTGCTGGGCAACGGCCGTCCGGCGGCGAGCCCGCACGAGCAGCCGGTCGCGATCGCCAGCCTGGCCAAGGTGATGACCGCCTACCTGACCCTCACGCACTACCCGCTGAGTGGCGCGCAGGACGGGTTCACGATCACCGTTACCGAGGCCCAGGCGCAGGTCGAGGCCCGGGGCCAGTCGGTTGTGGCGGTGCGGGCCGGCGAGCAGCTGACCGAGCGCCAGCTGCTGGAGGCGCTGCTGATCCCGTCCGGCAACAACATCGCCCGGATGCTCGCCACCGGGGTGGTGGGCAGCGAGACGCGCTTTATCGCCGAGATGAACGCCGAGGCCCGCACGCTCGGGATGAACCGCACGCTCTACACCGATCCCAGCGGCTTCGATCCGGGAACGGTGTCCACTGCCGCCGACCAGCTGCGCGTCTTTGAGCGGGCGATGCGCTTCCCCGTCTTCCGTCAGATCGTCTCGATGCCCAGCGTGACGCTGCCGGTCGCCGGCACGGTCACCAACTACAACCCCCTGATCGCCGAGGGCTACGCCGGCAAGACCGGGTCGGACGCCGCGGCCGGGGGGTGCCTGGCGTTCTTCACCCACGTGACGATCGGCGGACACGGGTTGACCGCGGTCGGCGTGGTGATGGGGCAGGGGCACGGCAGCGACACGTCGGTGATCCTGGCGACCGCGGGCGAGGCCGCCACGCAGCTCGTCGCCTCCGTCGCCCCAGCGATCCGTGTGCGCACGATCGCCGCGCCCGGCGCGGGCGGCCCAGGAGGAGACGCTGGCAGACACGGCCCTCCGCTGTTGCTCGCTCCCGGTCGCGCCTCGGCGCGGAACTGATGTCAACGCACTCACACCCACAGGAGAACACATGAATAGAAGGCGACGGCCGCTGGCCGCCCTTGCCCTGAGCGCCATGGTCGCCTTGATCAGCGCGTGCGGTTCGACCGCACCGGCCCCGAGCGGCAGCGGGGGCAACAACACCGCCGCCAATGCCCAGAAGGCGGTGAAGTTCGCCAAGTGCATGCGCCGCAACGGGGTCAGCGAGTTCCCGGACCCGGGCGCGTCGGGCAAGCTCACCGTCGATGCGGTAGCGAACGGCTCGTCGCTGGACCCGAACACCCCGGCGTTCCAGCAGGCCATCAGTGCGTGTAAGGACCTGGAGCCAGCGGGGTTCACGGGGCAAAAGGCGACTCCCCAGCAGATGAACGCGCGCCTCAAGTTCGCCCAGTGCATCCGCGACAACGGCGTGAAGGACTTCCCGGATCCCACCCCCAATGGGCCCCTCATCGACACGAATCGAATCCCATCTCTCGCAGGGAAGGATCCTCGGACCGATCCGGGGTTGAACGCGTCGATGCGCAAGTGCCGCGACTTCGCGGCCGCGGCGGGGGTGGTGGGCCGGTGAAGCGCAAGCGATGGGTGCTGGTCGCAGCGGCCGCTCTGAGTGCCGTGATCGCGACCAGCGGCGTGGTCGTCATGTCCGGTGCCAAGCAAGCGACCGCGGCCGCACGGCAGCTGCCGGTGGGCACCGCGCAGGTGGAGAGGAGGACGCTTTCGGCCATGGTCTCCCAGGCGGGGACCCTGACCTATCGGGCGCGATCGGACGGCTCGCCGTACTCCGTGATCAACCAGGCCCGCGGGACATACACCAAGCTGCCCGCGGCCGGCCAGGTGATCTCTCAGGGTCACGTGCTCTACCGGGTCAACGGTAGCCCGGTGGTGTTGCTGCATGGCTCGACACCCGCCTATCGGACCCTCTCGGCCGGGGCGAGCGGCCCCGACGTGGCCGAGCTCAACGCGGATCTGGTCGCGCTCGGCGATGCCACCTCGGCTCACGTCAGCCGGACTTCCGCCTCCTTCGGGCCGGCCACCACCGCGGCCGTGATGAAGCTGCAGGCCGCCCTGGGGGTGACCCAGAACGGCAGGCTGACTCTGGGCCAGGTGGTGTTCGAACCCTCCGCGGTGCGGGTGACAGGCGTGTCAGCGCAGCTCGGGGGCAGCACCCAGGCCGGCGAGACGCTGATGCAGGGCACCTCGACCATTCGACAGGTGCAGGTGGCATTGAGCACCTCGAATCAGACCACAATGGCGGTCGGGGACAAGGTGAGCATCACCCTGCCCAACAACCGGACCACCCCCGGTGTCGTCTCCTCGGTGGGGGCGGTCGCCACCTGCCCGTCGAGCTCCGGGTCGGGCGGGTCGGGATCAAGCTCCGCCGCGCCGGGAACGGATACCTGCTCCTCGGGCAGCACGGGGAGCGCCACGCCAACCATCACCGTGGGCGTGACCCCGTCCGATCCTGCCGCTACCGGCACGTGGGATCAGGCCCCGGTCCAGGTCGGCATCACCACCGCCACCGTGCCCGACGCGCTGGTCGTACCGGTGACCGCGCTGCTGGCCCGGTCCGGCGGTGGCTACGCCGTCGAGGTCGTCGGCGCAGGCGCGCGCAACCATCTCGTGCCGGTCTCGCTCGGACTGTTCGACGACGCCGAGGGGCTGGTGCAGGTCACCGCCTCGGGGCTGGCTGCCGGCCAAGAAGTGGTGGTCCCGACGGCATGACCTCCACTCCGCCACCCACGCCAAACAGCAACGCGGTCACGGCCGGCAATGACGTCGCCATCGAGGGCGCCGGGGTGCCGGTGCTCAACGTGGACGGCCTGAGCAAGAGCTATCCCGGCGAGCCGCCCGTCCAGGCCCTGCGCGAGGTAAGCCTCACCATCGGCCCGGGGGAGCTGGTCGGGATCGTCGGCCCCTCGGGGTCGGGCAAGACCACGTTGCTCCAGCTGATGGGAACCCTCGACCGGCCCACCAGCGGCCGGGTGCGGATCACCGGCCTCGACGTGGCAGCGATGGCCGACGAGGACGTGGCCTACCTGAGGGCCACTCGGATCGGGTTCATCTTCCAACAGTTCTTCCTGGCCGAGCACTCCACCGTGTTGGACAACGTCGCCGACGGGCTCCTCTACGCCGGGATCCCCCTCAAGCAGCGTCGCGAGCGCGCGCTCGACGCCCTGAACCTGGTCGGCCTGGCCCAGCGCCCCCATGCCCGTCCCACCCAGCTCTCGGGCGGGCAGCGCCAACGGGTCGCGATCGCCCGAGCCCTGGTCGGCCAGCCCGCCATCGTGCTCGCGGACGAGCCGACCGGGAACCTCGACCAGGCGACCGGGCAGTCCATCCTGGCCCTGATCGACCAGCTCCACCAGGCCGGCTCGACCATCATGGTCATCACCCACGACCACGCCATCGCCGAGCGCATGTCCCGCAAGGTGGAGATCCTCGACGGTCGCATCGTCGCCGACACGGGCCCCGCCGCAGGCACCGACCCCCGCCTGCGCCCTCTCGCTGGGCCGCCCACCGACGCACCGCAGACCGCGTCCGGGACGCCCGTCCGCGAGGAGCCATCGTGACCGACGCCACCCTGAGCCGGAAACCGCTGCAGCTGTCGGACCTGGCCCGCCTTTCGGGCGTGGGACTGCGCACCCGGAAGATGCGGGCCGGGCTGTCCGCTCTCGGTATCGCCATCGGCGTGGCCGCCATCGTCGCCGTGCTCGGCCTGTCCGCCTCCTCCCAGGCCGGCCTGCTGGACGAGATCAGCAAGCTCGGCACCAACCTGCTCACCGTCAGCAACG